>NZ_JBAJEY010000005.1:0-216735 GCF_039822285.1 Thiofaba sp. EF100
GGCCAGCTGGCCGAGCGCCGGGATGAGGTCCTCCAGTACGAACACCGGCACGCCAAGGGCGGCGCGCAGACCGTCGGCATCGCCCTCGGCGGACAGGATGGCGACCGCCCCACGGCCCACGGCCTCCGGCGCATGATCCAGGGCGTGGAAGCGTCCGCCCCGGCGGGCGATGAACAGTTCCCCCGGCTGGACGCGACGGCTGTCGGTGCACAGGCCGGCAATCGGTCGGTCATCCTCGGCTGTGACCGGGACCAGCCCCGCCAAAAGTTCGGAGAGCATCATGGTCATTAGCCTTGCCCTCCCTTGCTGGGGGCGCTCACCACGGTAGCGGGCCCCATGGCATCAGGCGCGACATTGAGGATGCGCAGGGCCTCCTCCATGATCGCGGAGAACACCGGGCCGGCCACCTGGCCACCGTAGTACACCCCGGTGCCGGGCTCGTCGATCATGATCGCCAACGCGAGGCGGGGATTGGAGGCCGGCGCAAGCCCCGCGAACACGGACACGTACTTGTCCTCCGCATAGCCGCCGGCCTCCGACTTGTGCGCGGTACCGGTCTTGCCCGCCACGCGGTAGCCCGACACCTGGGCCTTGGTCCCCGTGCCGCCGGCCTTGACCACCTCCTCCATCATGACGCGCAAGGCTTGGGCCACACGCGCATCCATCACCCGCTTGCCCTCGGGAGGCTGCTCCACCTTGAGGAAGGAGACGGGCATCAGCACCCCGTCATGGGCGATCGCGCCGTAGGCGCGCACCAGTTGCAGGGCGGTCACGCTCATGCCGTAGCCGTAGGCATGGGTGGCAATGTCCGAGGCGTTCCAGTCACGGAAATGGCGCAGGCGGCCGCTCGACTCACCGGGAAAGCCGGTGCCGGATACCCGCCCAAGGCCCAAGGCATCGTAGAAACTCCACAGCGCCTCCGGGCCGACCGCCATGGCGATCTTGGTCACGCCGATGTTGCTCGACTTGCGGATCACCCCGGTCACGTCCAGCAGGCCGTAGTTGTGGTGGTCGCGGATGGTGAAGCGGTCGACCTTCATGAACCCCGGATGGGTGTCAATCGGCGTGTCCGGTCTGAACTTGCCGCTCTCCAGCCCCACCGCCACCGAGAACGGCTTCATGGTCGAGCCCGGCTCGAAGGCATCGATCACCGCACGGTTGCGGGTCAGGTCCGGACGGATGCTGGTGCGGTCGTTCGGGTTGAAGGAGGGCTGGTTGACCATGGCGAGGATCTCGCCGGTGCGCACATCGAGCAGCACTGCAGTCCCGCCCTTCGCCTTGTTCGCCTGCACCGCGGCCTTGAGCTCGCGGTAGGCGAGATACTGCAGACGGCGATCGAGCGACAGCACCAGGTCGTTACCGGGACGGGCCTCACGGATCAGTTCACGCTGCTCGACCACGCCGCCATGGAGGTCCTGGATGACGCGCCGCGCACCGGGTTCGCCGCGCAGCCAGTGGTCGTAGGTGCGCTCGATGCCTTCCAGCGCCTGATCGTCGATATTGGTGAAGCCGAGGATGTGCGCGGTCACCTCACCGGTCGGGTAGAAACGCCGGTATTCCCGGCGGGTATTGACCCCGGGAATGCGCAGCGCCTTGACCTGCGCGCCTTCCTCGGGAGTGATCTGGCGTTTGATGTAGAGGAAGCGGCGCTCGGCGTTCTGCTGCACCTGGGTGCGCAAACGGCTGGCATCGAGCCCGAGGGCATGCGCCAGCTCGGGCACGCGGTCGATCGCAGGCATGAGCTCGCGCGGATTGACCCATACCGTCTCCATCGGCGTACTCACCGCCAGCGGCTCGCCGTTGCGGTCGAGTACCTGCCCGCGGTGCGCGGAGATCTCCTGCACGCGCTCGTAGCGCATGCCGCCCTGCTGCTCGAGGAAATCGCGCTCGGTGATCTTGAGATAGACCGCGCGCCAAAGCATGACGTTGGCCAGCGCGAAGAACAGCACGACGACCGTGCCGTAGCGCCAGCCGCCCCTCCCCAACGCCCGCATGAGTGCGCGAAGCCCGGTCATCGAACCACCATCGACACGGCATCACGCCCCGGAGGCCCCATGTGCAGGCGCTCGCGAGCGAGGGCATCCACCCGCCCGTGGGCAGCCAGGGCCGCCTCCTCCAGCTGCAGGCGCTCCCATTCGATCTCGAGTTCGTCGCGATGCTGGACGGCCTTCTCCTGCGCGAGCACATACTTGCGCTCGCGGTGCTCGGCCTGCACCACGCCGATGGCGGACAGCAGGCAACCGGCCCACAGCAGCAGCGCCACCAGCTTCATGCCAGCTTCTCCGCCACGCGCAGCACCGCGCTGCGGGCACGCGGATTGGCCTTCACCTCGGCAGCGGAGGCCTTTTGCGCCCGCCCGAGCGTGCGCCAGACCGCAGGCGCCGGCGCGGCCATCAAGGGGATCTCGCGCGGCAGCTCGGGGGCACGCTCGCCGCGCAGGAAGTTCTTGACCATGCGGTCTTCCAGCGAGTGGAAGCTGATCACCGCCAGACGGCCGCCGATGGCGAGCGCCTCGCGCGCCTGGGGCAGCACGGCCTCGAGTTCCGCCAGTTCCTGGTTGATCCACAGGCGCAGGGCCTGGAAGCTGCGCGTGGCCGGATGTTTGCCGGGCTCGCGCCGGGGCACGGCAGAGGCGATGATCTCGGCCAGCTGGGCGGTACGGGTGATCGGGGTCTCGCCCCGAGCCTGGACGATGGCACGGGCGATGCGGCGCGAGAAGCGCTCCTCACCGAGGCGCCAGAGGATATCGGCAAGCTCGCCCTCGTCGATGCGCGCCAGAAGATCGGCGGCGCTCTCGCCGTGCGAGGGGTCCATGCGCATGTCGAGCGGGCCATCACGCATGAAGCTGAAGCCGCGCTCGGCCGTATCCAACTGAGGCGAGGACACACCCAGGTCGAGCAGGAGCCCATCCACCCGCCCCCACACGCCCAGCGGCTCAAGCGCCTCGCGCAGGCGGGAGAACGGGGCATGGACGATGGTGAAGCGCGCATCCGCGCCGAAGCGACGACGCGCCTCGGCCACCGCGTCAGGGTCGCGATCCAGCGCGATCAGGCGGCCGACCGGCCCGAGGCGCTCAAGAATGGCCCCGCTGTGCCCGCCGCGCCCGAAGGTGCCGTCCACATAGATGCCATCAGGCCGAAGCCCGAGCGCCTCGAGCACCTCGTCCAGCATGACCGGGAGATGAGCTGCGGGAACCGTCATAGCGCAATCTGCTCCAGCGCCGCGGGCCCCTCGCCCTCGTCCTCGTCGTCCGCCAGCCAGGCCTCGCGCGCCGCGCGCCAAGTGTCCTCGTCCCACAGCTCGAACTTCTTGCCCTGCCCCACCAGCACCGCCCCCTTGGTCAGGCCAGCGTGATCACGCAACTCGGGCGGCACCAGCAGGCGGCCGTTGGCATCCAGGGAGACTTCGGTGGCGTGACCGATCAACATGCGCTTGATGCGGCTGACCTTGCGGTTGAGGCCGGAGAGGGCGTCGATCTGTCGCTCGATCTCGAGCCAGACCGGCATGGGATAGAGGACCAGGCAGCGCTCCTCGGTATCGATGGTGATGATCAGCTCGCCATTGCATTGCGCAGCCAAGGGCTCGCGGTAGCGCGTCGGCACCGCGAAACGCCCTTTGGCATCGAGGCTGAGGTTGCTGATCCCACGGAACATGGCGGAAGCCCCACCTTTTCCCACTTATTTCCACTTGCCACCACTATATCCACCCACCTCGGCATCCGCAACCGCATTTCAATAAAAAATTCTTTATTCACAATGGGTTAGCAGCGTCTAATAAGCGAAAAACGCAACCCACATACCCACGCAATTCAGTCACTTAAGCGCAGGTATTGAGATCCGGGTTTAAAAGAAAACGCCCTCCGCGAGGGAGGGCGCCTGGAAGAAGTCGAGTCAGCCGATAAGCCGGGTTCTGTCGAGGACCATCATTCATCTGGGCCGCGTGTCACCACGCGGCTCGAGCAACCTACCCGGGGACTCTGCGGGCCGCATCGATGTCCCCCTATTTGGTCTTGCTCCGGACGGGGTTTTCCCTGCCGACGCTGTTACCAGCGTTCGCGGTGCGCTCTTACCGCACCTTTTCACCCTTACCGGTCCTTGCGGACGTAGGCGGTATGTTTTCTGTGGCACTTTCCGTGGGCTCGCGCCCCCCAGGCGTTACCTGGCGCCCTGCCCTGTGGAGCCCGGACTTTCCTCCATGCCCGCAAGGGACACAGCGATGGTCTGGCCGACTCGGGGCGCACTGTAGGGGCTGGGGCCTGCCAATGCAAGCCCTCTCATGGCCCAGTAGGAGGCCCGCCCCGGGCCGATGGTCTCTACCTATGATCGCGACGAGGGCGTCGCTCCCACATCGGGATCACCCGCGCAGCCCCCAGCCCTTGCGCAGGATGAACACGCACGCCCCGAGCAGCACGACGAGCAGGCCGGCCAGCAGCGCCAGGGCGAGCCCCGCGGGCACATCCGACACCCCGAGCACGGCCTGGCGGAAGGCGTTGATCATGTGCAGCTGGGGGTTGAACAGGGCGATCTCGCGCCACGGTTGCGGCAGCAGATCGATGCTGAAGAACACCCCGCCAAGGTAGGTCAGCGGGGTGAGGACGAAGGTCGGGATGATGGAGATATCGTCGAAGGTCTTGGCGAAGATGGCGTTGAGCATCCCGGCGAGCGAGAACACCGCCGAGGTCAGCAGCATGACCAGAATGGCGAGCCCCCAGTCGTGCACCGCAAGGTCGGTGAACAGCAGGGTGACGGCGGTGACGGCGAGGCCGACGGCCAGGCCGCGCGCGATGCCGCCGGCCATGAAGCCGAGGATGAGACTGAAATTGCTCATCGGCGCGACCATCAGCTCCTCGATGTGGCGGTGCATCTTGGCGCTGAAGAAGGAGGACACGACGTTGGCGTAGCTGTTGCTGATCACCGCCATGAGGATGAGCCCCGGGGCGATGAAGTCCATGTAGCGCACCCCGCCGACCTCGCCCACGCGCGCGCCGATCAGGCCGCCGAAGATGATGAAGTAGAGCGCGGTCGTCACCATCGGCGGGATGATGGTCTGCGGCCAGATGCGCACGAAGCGCAGGGTCTCGCGCTCGAGCAGGGTCCACAGGGCGCGCCATTCGAGGACAAGATTCATGCCTCATCCTCCACGCCATGGCCGGTGAGCTTCATGAACAGGGCCTCCAGGCGGTTGCTCTTGTTGCGCAGGCTCATCACCCTCACCCCAGCTGCGTGCAGGGCGGCGAAGACCTGATCCAGCGGCTGACCGCGGCGGACTTCCAGCTCCAGGGTGCCGGGGTTGACCCGATGCAGGCGCACACCTGGGATCAGCGGCGCCTGGGCGATGGGCTCCACCAGATCGAGCACGAAGCTCTCCTCCGGCAGCTGCTCGAGCAGTTCGCGCAGCGGGCTGCTCACCACGATCCGCCCGCCGTCGATGATGGCGACATGGCGGCACAGGGCCTCGGCCTCCTCCAGGTAGTGGGTCGTCAGCAGGATGGTCACCCCCTCCTCGCGGTTGAGACGGGTGAGGAAGTCCCACATCCCTCGCCGCAGCTCGACATCCACCCCGGCGGTCGGCTCGTCGAGGATGAGCAGGCGCGGACGATGGGCCAGGGCGCGGGCGATCATGAGACGACGCTTCATGCCCCCGGAGAGCTGGCGCGCCTGGCTGCGCGCCTTGTCGGCAAGCCCCAGCTCCTGCAGCAGCCAGGCCGTGCGGCGGCGCGCCTCGCCGCGCGCCACGCCATAGAAACCGGCCTGGTGGCGGACGATCTCCTCCACCGGCTCGAAACCGTTGAAGTTGAACTCCTGCGGCACCAGCCCGATCAGCGACTTGACCCTCGCCCGCTCGCGCGCAAGGTCATGACCGAACACCCGCACCTCGCCCGAGGTCGGTGTGACCAGCGAGGACAGCACGCCGATGGTCGTGGTCTTGCCTGCCCCATTCGGTCCGAGCAGGGCGAAGAAATCCCCGGCGGGGACGACCAGGTCGATGCCGGCGAGGGCCTGCGTGCCACTGCGGTAGGTCTTGGTCAGGCCACGGATTTCAAGCGCGTGCATCAGGCTTCGCTCCTCGGGAAGGCCGGCAGGTGCAGTCCGTAGACGATACCCAGGCCACGCACGATCAGGGCGGTGAAGAACCCGGCCGTCAGCGTCAGCAGGGCCGGCGCGGCCAGCTCGTGCAGCACGACGAACACGATCGCCCCAAGGACGGCGGCCGAGGCATACACCTCGCGGTGCAGGATCATCGGCGGCTCATTGCACAGCATGTCGCGGATCAGGCCGCCAAAGCTTGCGGTCATCATGCCCATCACCACCGCGATGAAGGGCGACGTGCCCACCGCCAGCGCCGCCTGGGCGCCGATCAGGCTGAACGCCGCGAGCCCCACGGCGTCCGCCCAGTTCAGCCACGCGGCCGCGGTGCGCGTGGTGAAGGCGCGGGCGAACAGGAACACGCTCCAGGCGGCCAGCACCGTCAAGAGCACGTACTCCCATTCGGTCAGCCAGTAGACCGGCTTGTCGAGCAAAAGGTCCCGCAAGGTGCCGCCGCCGATGCCGGTCACCGTGCCGATCAGGGCAAAACCCACCAGGTCCATGCCCTTGCGCGCGGCCGTCAGCCCGCCACTGATGGCAAAAACCACAACGCCAAAGTAGTCTAGGGCCTTCAATAACTCGTCCATCACGCCGCACCGCTAAAGATGCGGCGCATTGTAGCCGCACATGAACCAAGACCTCATCTTCGACGCCGACCTCATTCAGCGCTACGACACCGCCGGCCCGCGCTACACCTCCTACCCGACCGCCGTGCAGTTCCACGAAGGCTTCGGCGAGGCCGAGCACCGCGAGGCCCTCGCGCGCAGCAATGCCCTCGGCGGCCCGCTGTCGCTGTACTTCCACATCCCGTTCTGCGACACGGTCTGCTTCTACTGCGCCTGCAACAAGATCGCCACCAAGGACCGCGCCCGCTCCGCGCCGTACCTCACCCTGCTCGAGAAAGAGATGGACCTCATCGCCCGCGACGTGGACACCTCCCGCGTGGTCGACCAACTGCACTGGGGCGGCGGCACCCCGACCTTCCTTTCTGGCGACGAAATGCGCCGCCTGATGGCCGCCACCCGCGCGCGCTTCCGGCTACGCGACGATGACCAAGGCGAATACTCGATCGAGATCGACCCCCGCGAGGCCAATGCCGAGACCGTCAAACTCCTGCGCGAGCTCGGCTTCAACCGCATGAGCCTCGGCGTGCAGGACTTCGACCCCCGGGTGCAGCAGGCCGTCAACCGCATCCAGTCGCCGGAGGAGACCTTCGCCGTGCTTGATGCTGCGCGCGCCGAGGGCTTTCACTCGGTGAGCATCGACCTGATCTACGGCCTGCCGCACCAGAATGTGACCAGCTTCCTGAAAACGCTGGATCGGGTCCTGGAGGCCCGCCCCGACCGCCTCTCCGTGTTCAACTACGCCCACCTGCCGACCCGCTTCAAGCCGCAGCGGCGGATCAACGACGCCGACCTGCCCGCCCCCGCGGAAAAGCTCGCCATCCTCCAGGCCAGCATCGAGCACCTGACCGCCGCGGGCTACGTGTTCATCGGCATGGACCACTTCGCCCTGCCCGACGACAGTCTCGCCATCGCCCAGCGCGAAGGCAGCCTGCACCGCAACTTCCAGGGCTACACCACCCACGCCGAGTGCGACCTGTTGGCCTTCGGCGTCTCCTCCATCAGCCAGGTGGCCGGCTGCTACAGCCAGAACGTGAAGGAGATGGAACCTTACGAGGCGGCGCTCAAGGAGGGCCGGCTGCCGATCGAGCGCGGCCTGTGCATGACCGAGGACGACCACATCCGCCGCGATCTGATCATGGAACTGATCTGCCAGTTCGGCCTGGACTACGCGAGCTTCGGCGCCCGTCACGGCATCCATGTCCAGGACTACTTCGCCCACGCGCTCGAGCGTCTGCGGCCCATGGTGGCCGACGGCCTGATCGAGATGAGTGACGCCGGCCTCCGTGTCCTGCCGCGCGGCCGCCTGCTGATCCGCAACATCTGCATGCCGTTCGACCGTTATCTCGGCGGGCAGACCATGCAGCGGTTCTCGAAGGTCATTTGAGGCGGCTTCAAAGCCGGTTCAACGCCTCTCCCCCAGCACCTCACGCGCCAGAGCAAGGCTGGGTTTGCGCTGGCGCTCCATCGACGCGCGATCCAGGCGCTCCAACCCCTCAAGCAGGCTGGACAGGTCGCGCGGCAAGTGCTCCAGAAGGTAGCGCCCCACCTCGTCCGGAAGGATGAGCCCCCGCTCCCCGGCGCGGCGGCGCAACAGCTCGATCTTGGCGGCATCGTCCAGCCCCTCGAGCCGCAGGATCGGCCCCCACCCAAGGCGCGAGGCCAGATCCGGCAAGGCGACGGGCAAGGCGGACGGGGGCTGGTCCGCGGCCAAGAGCAGGGGCACGGCGTGCTCGCGCAGGCGGTTGATCAGGTCGAACAGGGCCTCCTCCCACACCGCCTGCCCGACCACGGCCTGCACGTCGTCGAGGGCCACCAGGCCCAGCCTCTCGAGCCCCTCGAGCACCCCCGGGTGCGGGGCATCAAGCAGGGCGATGTAGGCCGCGGTCAGGCCATGCTCGCCCGCACGCTGACAGGCTGCCTGGAGCAGATGCGTCTTGCCGCTGCCCTTCGCTCCCCAGAGGTAGAGCTGCGGCTCGCCCCGGCCCTCGGCCTGCTGGGCGACGAGCCCGGCGGCCACACCGTTGGCCCCAGGCAGGAACTGCTCCAGGGTGCGCGAAGGCGCAAGGCCGAAATCGAGGACCTGTTGCTGGGCGAAGAGCATGATCAGCGGGCTTCGCCCTCGGGCGGCGACTCCTGCGGCCCGTACAAGCTGCTCGCCTTGTAGCGCTCATGGACGTGGCGGATCAGCACCGCCAGCACGGCGGCCACCGGGAGGGCCAGCAACACACCGGTGAAGCCGAACAGCTGCCCGCCCGCCATGATGGCGAAGATGACAGCGACCGGGTGCAGGCCGACACGGTCGCCCACCAGCCAGGGGGTGAAGACGAACCCTTCCAGCAGCTGGCCCACCGCGAACACCGCCAGCACCGGCAACAGGCTCATGAGCTCCTGGGTCTGAATCAGCATCGCAAGCCCGGCGCCAAGGCCGCCCACGATCACGCCAAGATAGGGCACGAAGCTCACCAGCCCGGCCAGCATGCCGAACAGCAGGGCCTGTTCCAGCCCCGCAAGCCACAGGCCGAGGGTGTACACGGTGCCGAGCGCCAGCATCACGCTGAGCTGGCCGCGCAGGAAGGCCCCGAGCACCTCGTCCGCTTCGCGCGCCAGGCGGCTGACGGTCGGCTCCACGCTGCGCGGCAGGAAGTCGCGCACCCAGGCCACCAGGGCATCCCAGTCGCGCAGCAGGTAGAAGGTCACCACGGGGATCACTACCAGGTTCGCAAGCCAAGCCACCGCGCTCATGCCGGAGCCGAACAGCCAGCCCACCACGTTGGCGGTCATCGCCCCGGCCTGCGCCCAGTGCTGCGCCAGGGCGGCCTTGAGGGTTTCAAGATCGACCGTCATGCCGGTCCAGGCGGTAAAGCGCGGCAGCAGGTTGTGCTGCACCCACTCCACCGCCAGGGGCCACTTGTGGGACATCTGCATCACCTGCTGGGCCACCTGTGGCACGATGATCAAGACCAGCAGACCCAGCATCAGGATCAGCCCCAGGAACACCAGCGCCACCGCGGCGGTGCGCGGCATGCGCCGCTCCAGGCGGTCGGCCAGCGGGTCACCGAGGTAGGCCAGCAGCGCGGCCACCAGGAAGGGCGTGAGGATGGGACGCAGGGCGGCGAGCAGCCCCATGATCAGCACCAGGGCAAGGACGGCCACCAGCCAGCGAGGCCATGCGGCCTCGGTGCGATGGGCGCTTGGCTGCTCACTCATACCGCAGCCCCCTTGCGCGGCAACGCGCTCCATTGGCGGTAATAACCGTAGGCGCTGAGCACGGTGGTCAGGGCGACCAGGACCATGAGCGCATCACGCAACCCATCGAGCACCCACCCCTGCCAGGCGGAGGCGATGACCACCAGGATCAGCATCGCCACCAGAAAGACATGCAGCTTGCCAATCAACAGTGGGCGCGGGACGAAGCCGTCGTGGACAAAGAAGTTGTAGTGGGTCGCCCCGGCGACGATACCGAGATCCCGCACCAGCAGCAGGGCCAGCAGCCACAGGGGCAGGAGGCCCGCCGCCACCAGCGCAACCATCGCCGCCAGGATCATCGCCTTGTCCGCCAGCGGATCGAGGATGGCCCCGAGGCGGGTCTGCCAGCCGAAGCGCCGCGCCAGAAAACCGTCCACCCCGTCGCTCACCACCGCCACCGCGAACAGCACGGCCGCCTCAGCATAGCGCGCATCGAACAGGGCCAGCGCGATCCAGGGGATCAGCAGCATGCGCGCCGCGGTGATGAGGTTGGGGATGTGCTTGAGCATGCCTTAAGCATCAATCAAGGATGGCATGTACAATAGCACACCCCTTTTTGCCGCCGCTGAACCCTCATGAGCCAGCCCACCTCCCTCTCCTACCGTGACGCCGGCGTGGACATCGACGCAGGCAATGCCCTGGTCGACCGCATCAAGCCCGCCGTGGCCCGCACCCGCCGCCCCGAAGTCCTCGGCGGTCTGGGCGGCTTCGGCGCCCTGTTCGAGCTGCCGCAAGGCTACAAGCATCCTGTGCTGGTCTCGGGCACCGACGGCGTCGGCACCAAGCTTCGGCTCGCCATCGACCTGGATCGACACGACCACATCGGCATCGACCTGGTCGCCATGTGCGTCAACGACATCCTGGTGCAGGGCGCGGAACCCCTGTTCTTCCTCGACTACTACGCCACCGGCAAGCTCTCGGTGGACGTGGCCGCGCGGGTGGTCACTGGGATTGCCGAGGGCTGCGCGCTTGCCGGCTGCGCCCTGGTGGGCGGCGAGACCGCCGAGATGCCCGGCATGTACGAGGAGGGCGACTACGACCTCGCAGGCTTTGCGGTCGGCATCGTCGAGAAGGAGCAGATGCTGGACGGCAGCCGGGTGCGCGAGGGCGATGTGCTCATCGGCCTGCCCTCCTCCGGCCCGCACTCCAACGGCTACTCGCTGATCCGCAAGGTGCTGGCCGTCACCGGCGCCGACCTGAACCAGCCCTGCGGCGAGACGACGCTGGCCGACGCCCTGCTCGCCCCCACCCGCATCTACGTCAAGAGCCTGCTGCCGCTGCTGCGCGACCAGGATTCCGGCGTGCACGGCCTGTGCCACATCACCGGCGGAGGCCTGACCGAGAACCTGCCGCGCGTGTACAGCGAGGACCTCGCCGCCGAGGTCGATACCGCCTCCTGGACCCCGGCTCCGGTGTTCCAGTGGATCCGCGAGGGCGGCAATGTTGCAGCCAGCGAGATGTACCGCACCTTTAACAACGGCGTCGGCATGGTGCTGATGGTCGAGGCCGCGAAAGCGGACGCGATCATCGCCCGCCTGAAGGCCGCCGGCGAAGCCCCGTGGGTGATGGGCCGGATGGTCAAGCGCACGGGCGAAGGGGTGATCCTGCGCTGATGTGCCGCATCGTCGTCCTCATCTCGGGCCACGGCAGCAACCTGCAGGCCCTGATCGACGCCGAGCGGCGGGGTGAACTGGGCGGGGGCCAGCTCGTGGCCGTGTTCAGCAACCGCGCCGACGCCTTCGGCCTGGAGCGCGCGCGCCAGGCCGGCATCCCGACCGAGGTCATCAGCCACAAGGACTTTCCCGAGCGCGCGGCCTTCGATGCCGCCCTCATGGCGCGCATCGACACCTACCGGCCCGACCTCGTGGTGCTGGCCGGTTTCATGCGCATCCTCACCCCCGCCTTCGTGCAGCACTATGCCGGGCGGCTGATCAATATCCACCCCTCGCTGCTGCCCAAGTACCCCGGCATGCACACCCACGCCCGCGCCATCGAGGCAGGCGATGCGGAACACGGCGCCACCGTGCACTTCGTCACCGAGGGGGTGGACGAAGGCCCCGTCATCCTCCAGGGCCACGTGCCGGTGCGGCCGGACGACACCCCGGAAACCCTGCAACAGCGCGTACACGCCATCGAGCACCAGATCTATCCCGAGGCGGTGCGCAGGCTCTGCACCCAACGCTTGACGGCGAACACGACCCCATGACCCTGCTCGTCACCGGCGCCGCCGGCTTCATCGGCTTCCATGTCACCAAGACCCTGCTCGCCCGCGGCGAGCGCGTGGTCGGCATCGACAACCTCAACGACTACTACGATCCACGCCTCAAGCACGCCCGCCTGCGCGAGCTTGAGGGGCAGCCGAATTTCGAATTCCTGCGCCTCGACCTTGCCGACCGCCCCGGCATGGAGGCGCTGTTCGCCCAGTTCAAGCCCCGGCGCGTGATCCACCTCGCCGCCCAGGCCGGGGTGCGCTACTCGCTGCACAACCCGCACGCCTATGTCGACAGCAATCTCGTCGGCTTCATGAACATCCTCGAAGGCTGCCGCCACCACGCGGTGGAGCACCTGGTCTACGCCTCCTCGAGCTCGGTCTATGGCCTGAATACCGCCATGCCCTACTCGGTGCACCACAACGTGGATCACCCCATCAGCCTGTACGCCGCCACCAAGAAGGCCAACGAGCTGATGGCGCACAGCTATGCGCACCTCTATCGCCTGCCCACCACCGGCCTGCGCTTCTTCACCGTCTACGGCCCCTGGGGTCGGCCGGACATGGCCTACTTCAAGTTCACCCAGGCCATCCTCGAAGGCCGGCCGATCGAGGTCTACAACCACGGAAAAATGCAGCGTGACTTCACCTACATCGACGACATCGTCGAGGGCGTGATCCGCGTGCTCGACCGCATCCCCGCCCCCAACCCCGCTTGGGATGGCGCCCACCCCGACCCCGGAAGCAGCCCCGCCCCCTACCGCATCTACAACATCGGCAACCACAGCCCGGTCGAGCTCTCCCGCTTCATCGAGGCCCTGGAGGGCGCACTGGGCCGCACGGCCGAGAAGGTCTTGCTTCCCATGCAACCGGGGGATGTGCCTGCCACCTATGCCGATGTGGACGACTTGATGCGTGACACGGGCTTTGCACCAAGCACATCGATCGAGGAGGGGCTGGCGCGGTTTGTCGCGTGGTATCGCGGCTACTATGTTTAAGCCATCGCGACACATCTGCCGTGGAGCGCCATGCGCCTGACGCCCGAACAAGCCGACATCATCCGCCAGTCAGTCCATACCAGCTTCGGACCGCAAGCTCGCGTGTGGCTGTTCGGCTCGCGCGTTGACGACGCGAAGCGCGGCGGTGACATCGACCTGCTCATCCAGCCCCCCCCGCCTTGGCCAGGGGATGCCGACATCCTCAGGCGCAAGATCGATTTCCTGGTACAGCTTGAACGCCAGCTTGGCGAGCGCAAGATCGACGTCGTCATCGAACAACCCGAGGACACGCGCCCCATCGTACGGATCGCCCATGAAACAGGAATCGAGCTATGAGTGATGCCCAACGGCTCCGCCTGCAAGCGCTCGCCCGCATCGTGCGCAAGGAAACCGAACTGCTCAAGGACACCGATGCCCGCCTGTTCCATGAGCCCCTGACCCCGGAGATGCTTGGCAACCTGACCGCCCATGCGGATCTCTCGGACCGGATCGAGGCCTATGCCAGCCGGTTCGCGCGCCTGCAGGACACCCTGGGTGACAAGCTCATCCCCGCCTGGCTGCGCTCGCTCGAGGAAACCCCTAGCGCCATGATCGACAACCTCAATCGCGCCGAACGCCTTGGCATGCTTGCCTCGGTCGATGAGTGGCTGGGCCTGAGGCAACTGCGCAATCAGATGGTGCATGAATACATCGAAGATCCAACCATCCTCGCCCACGCGCTGCAGATGGCGCACGCGAGGCTGGGCCTTCTGACCGACACCGCCGAGGCTATCCTGAATGACCTGCAGTCGCGCGGACACATCCCGACCGCATGACTCGTCGTCCATCGCACAGTCCGCAACACGGAAAAGATGATGACCGCCAGCATCCAACGCTTCAGCGCAGTGTGTATCCCTCCTCACCTCTTCCCCCCACATCCCGCCGCATCATGAAAATCGCCGTCGCCGGAACCGGATACGTCGGTCTCTCCAACGCCCTGCTGCTGGCCCAGCACCACGAGGTGGTGGCACTGGACATCGTGCCGGAGAAGGTCACGATGCTGAACGCAGGCCGCTCGCCCATCGTCGATCCCGAGATCGAGGCCTTCCTCAAGCGCGACGACCTCCACTTTCGCGCCACGCTCGACAAGGAGGAGGCCTACAAGGACGCCGAGTTCGTCATCATTGCCACCCCGACCGATTACGACCCGGATACCAACACCTTCAACACCTCCTCAGTCGAGTCGGTCATCCGCGACGTGCTGGCCATCAACCCGAACGCGGTGATGGTCATCAAATCCACCGTCCCGGTCGGCTACACCGAGCGCATCAAAAAAGCATTCGCCCCCCTCTCCCTTGAGGGGAGCTCTCGACGGCCGGCCCCCGAAGGGGCTTCCGGCAGGGATGCCGGAAGGGTCGGAGAGGAGGGACCGGGGGCCGGGGGAGAGGGTGAAGCGCCCAACATCCTCTTCTCCCCCGAATTCCTGCGCGAAGGCCGCGCCCTGCACGACAACCTCTACCCCTCACGCATCATCGTGGGCGAGAAATCTGAGCGTGCTGAACGGTTTGCCCAACTGCTGCTGCAGGGCGCGCGCAAGGAGGATATCCCCGTCCTCTTCACCCACCCCACCGAGGCCGAGGCGATCAAGCTGTTCGCCAACACCTACCTCGCCATGCGCGTGGCCTTCTTCAATGAACTGGACACCTACGCCGCCACCCACGGACTGGACACCCGCCAGATCATCGACGGCGTCTGCCTCGACCCGCGCATCGGTCAGGGCTACAACAACCCAAGCTTCGGCTACGGCGGCTACTGCCTGCCCAAGGACACCAAGCAGCTCTTGGCCAACTACCGCGACGTGCCGCAGAACCTCATCCACGCCATCGTCGAGGCCAACACCACCCGCAAGGACTTCATCGCCGAGGACATCCTCCGCCGCCTCCACGCCCTCCCCCCGGTAGGCAAGATCGACAAGGTCGTGGGCATCTATCGCCTGGTCATGAAACAAGGCTCCGACAACTTCCGCGCCTCCGCCATCCAGGGCATCATGAAGCGCCTCAAGGCCAAGGGCATCGAGGTGGTGGTGTACGAGCCCGTCCTCAGCGACGACTACTTCTTCAACTCCCGCGTCATCCGCGACCTTGACGAGTTCAAGCGCCTCGCCGACCTCATCATCGCCAACCGCATGACCGACGCCCTGCGGGATGTGACCGACAAGGTTTATACTCGCGACCTTTTCGGTAGCGACTGATGCATGGACGATCGAGCCTCTAATATGATCATTCCTGTCGTTCTTTCTGGCGGTGTCGGCAGCCGCCTCTGGCCGGTATCCCGCGAGGCTCACCCCAAGCCCTTCATGCGCCTAGCCGATGGCGAGAGTCTGCTACAGAAGACCTTTCTCCGCGCCTGCGCCCTACCGGGCGTCGAAGAAATCCTGACGGTCACCAACCGCGAGCTCTACTTCAAGACGGCCGACGAATACCGCCCCGTGAATCACTCGGGGGTTGGACTGAGCTACATTCTCGAACCCTTTGGCCGCAACACGGCTGCCGCCATCGCTGCCGCCGCGCTCGACCTGAGCGCAGCCCATGGTGACGATGCCCTCATGCTTGTCCTGGCTGCCGACCACCTCATCACCAAAATCCAAGCCTTCGAGGCCGCCGTGCGGATCGCCGCCGACCTAGCTCGTCAAGGCCACCTGGTCACCTTTGGCATCCAGCCCGAGCACCCGGAAACCGGTTTTGGCTATATCGAGGCATCCACCGAGACCCTCACCGCTCCGGGATTGGGAGGCTTTAAGGTTCGGCGCTTCATTGAAAAACCCGACCTCGACAAGGCCCGCGAATACCTTGCCTCCGGCCGTCATTTCTGGAACTCGGGAATGTTCTGCTTCCAGGTCGGAACCCTGCTCAAAGAATTGAACCAACATGCCCCCGATGTCCTCCAGAGAGTAGCTCGGGCGATGGAGAGCGCACGCAAAAGCTTGGGCGCCACACATCGAACCTTGGAGCTCGCCCCCGCCAGCTTCGAGCAGGTGCCCGACATCTCCATCGACTATGCGCTGATGGAAAAATCCGAGCATGTCGCCGTGGTCACCTGCGATATCGGCTGGAGCGACATCGGCTCCTGGAATGCCTTAAGCGAGCTCACGCCCGCAGATGCCGAGGGCAACCGCATCGAAGGCGAAGCCCTGCTGCATGCCACCCAAAACTGCTACATCCACAGCCCCGAGCGCCTGACCGCCGCCGTAGGCTTGGACAACCTCATCATTATCGACACCGCCGACGCTCTACTCGTCGCCCACAAGGATCGCGCTCAGGACGTCAGGCACATTGCACGCCAGCTCAAGGAAAGCGGGCACAGCGCCCACCAGCATCATATGACCGTCCACCGCCCTTGGGGCACCTATACCGTGCTGGAGGAGGGCGAGCGGTTCAAGATCAAGCGCATCGTAGTCAAACCTGGTGCCTCGCTCTCCCTGCAAATGCACCACCATCGCAGCGAGCACTGGATCGTGGTCAACGGCATGGCGCGAGTGACCAATGGGGAGCGGGTCTTTCTGCTGAACACCAATGAATCGACCTTCATCCCCGCTGGACATGTCCACCGCCTGGAAAACCCAGGCGTCATCGACTTGGTCATGATTGAAGTCCAGAGCGGCGACTACCTGGGCGAGGACGACATCGTCCGCTTCGAAGACAGCTATGGCAGGAGCTGATGCCATGAACCTCGCATGCTTCAAGGCCTACGACATCCGCGGGCGCGTCCCTGATGAGCTCAACGAGGACATCGCCTGGCGCATCGGCCGCGCCTATGCCGATGAAATCCAGCCTGGAAAGGTCATCGTCGGCCACGACGTGCGCCTGGAAAGCCCCATGCTCAGTCAGGCCCTCATCCAGGGCCTGACTGAGGGCGGCGTCGATGTCATTGACATCGGCCTGTGCGGCACGGAAGAGGTCTATTTCCACACCTTCCATCGCCAGGGGCAGGGGGTTGGTGGCGGCATCATGATCACCGCCAGCCACAACCCCAAGGGCTATAACGGCATGAAGCTGGTACGTGAAGGCGCGCGCCCCATCAGCGGCGACAGCGGCCTCTTCGCCATCCGCGACCGCGCCGCAAAACTCCCCTCTCCCGCAAGCGGGAGAGGGGCTGGGGGTGAGGGTGCATGCACCCAAGATCACGACAAAACTCCCTATATCCAGCACCTGCTCGGATACATTGACCGCGACATCCTCAAGCCCCTGAAGATCGTCGCCGACCCGGGCAATGGCGCCGCAGGGCCCGTCGTTCACCTGCTGGCCCAGCACCTGCCGTTCGAGTTCGTTTTCATCCAGGACGAACCGGATGGAAACTTCCCCAACGGCGTCCCCAACCCACTTCTACCCGAGATGCGCGCTGCAACCGCCAAGGCCGTCGTCGAACACGGCGCAGACCTGGGGATCGCCTGGGACGGCGACTTTGACCGCTGCTTCTTCTTCGACCACACCGGCCGCTTTATCGAGGGCTACTACCTCGTCGGCCTCTTGGCCGAGGTCATGCTGGCCAAGGAGCCCGGCGGCAAGATCATCCACGACCCCCGCCTGACCTGGAACACCATCGACCAGGTGCGAAAAGCGGGGGGGATCCCGATCCAGAGCAAAACTGGACATGCCTTTATCAAGGAGCGGATGCGGCAGGAAGACGCCATCTACGGTGGAGAGATGAGCGCCCACCACTACTTCCGCGACTTTGCCTACTGCGACTCCGGCATGATCCCCTGGCTCTTGATTGCCGAACTCATCAGCAAGACCGGCAAGTCCCTGGCCGAGTTGGTGGACGAACGCATGGCCGCCTACCCCTGCAGCGGGGAAGTCAACTACCGTGTCGAAAATATAGAAACAGCCATCGAGCGCGTGCTGCAACATTACGCCCCCCTGCATCCCGTCATTGATCGCACCGACGGCATCAGCCTCGAGTTTGCCGACTGGCGCTTCAACCTGCGCGGCTCCAACACCGAGCCCCTGCTGCGCCTGAATGTCGAGACGCGCGGTGAAGCCGCCGCGGTTGCACGCAAAGTCGCGGAGATCGAGAGCCTCCTCCGATGACCCCAGCCCTGCTCTGGAGCTTCACCCGTCAGGAGCTCGTCGACCGCTACGCAGGCTCCATGCTCGGCCTCAGCTGGGTGGTCATGCAGCCTTTGGCCATGCTGCTCATCTTCATGGTGATCTTCGCCGAACTCATGGGTGCCCGTCTGCCGGGCACATCGGCGACCCATGCCTATGGCACCTACCTTGCCGCTGGCGTGATCCCCTGGATGGCCTTCAGCAACACCCTGCTCCGCACCACCGGCGTCTACGTCGACAAGGCCCCCATCATCGGCAAGGTGCGCCTCTCCCTTCCCGCCTTGCCCTTGTTCATCGCCCTCTCCGAAAGCATCACCTTTGGCCTCGCCACCTCATTGCTCCTGCTCTTCCTTATCCTTTTCGGCTCTGGAATCCAGCAAGAAATCCTCCTCCTGCCGTGGGTCCTACTCGTCCAACAGGCCCTCGCCCTCGGACTGGGCATGATCCTCGCCGCCCTGCACGTCTTCCTGCGTGACATCCGCGAATTTATCGCCCTCTTCCTCCAGCTCTGGTTCTGGCTCACCCCCATCGTCTGGGTGCCATCGGCCCTCCCTGGTCCGACCGTGGACATCCTGCGCTGGGTCAACCCCGTCCTCCCCCTCATCGAAACCTGGCATGCGATCCTCGCCGGACATGGCGAGATCCCCTACCCGAGCCTGATGGGGGTCGCCGTCCTGGCCTTCGGCATCCTGATGCTCGGCTACTGGCTCGTCCGGCGCCTCGAAAAAGACATCCGCGACTTCCTATGATCGGCTTCATCCTGGTCGCCTCAGCCCTCACCCTGGGGCTGCTCGGTCTGCGTTTTTCCCTCCGGCACAAGGTGGCGAGCCTCAGACACCCCGGCCTTGTGTGGCTCATGCTCCTCGCCCTCTACACCCTGGCCATTCTCGCACTGGCCCAGAGGACCCTAGGAAAATGCTGAAAAACCTGGAATACGGCACGTTCCCTCCCCCCTGGTGGGGGAGGGTTAGGGAGAGGGGGATGGATTTTCAACGGCTTATCGCCCTCTCCCCCAACCCCTCCCCCTTCAAGGGGGAGGGGGGAGTCATTTGTTCAATGCATCCCTAGCATGATCGTCGCCCGCAACCTCAGCAAACACTTCCGCCTCTACCGCCGCCCTGCCGACCGGCTCAAGGAGATCATCCTTCGCCGGCCTTATCATCACGTCCACGAGGCCCTGCACGACGTGAGCTTCGAGGTCGCCCCAGGGCGGGCACTGGGCATCATCGGGCACAATGGCGCGGGCAAATCCACCCTGCTCAAGATCCTGACCGGCGTCCTGCTCCCCGATGCCGGCAGCATCGACATTCAAGGGCGTATCACCGGCCTGCTCGAACTAGGCACCGGCTTCAACATGGAGCTGACCGGCAGGCAGAACATCCTCAACAACGGCCTACTGCTCGGCATGCCCCCCGAGGAGATCGAGGCCCGCCGCGAGGCCATCATCGCCTTCGCCGAACTCGGCGACTACATCGACGAGCCCCTCAAGACCTACTCCTCGGGCATGGCCATGCGCCTCGCCTTCGCCATCGCCATCCATGCCGATCCCCAGTGCTTCGTCGTCGACGAGGCGCTCTCCGTGGGCGATGCGCACTTCCAGCAGAAATGCATGCGCCGCATCCGCGAATTCCGCGCCCAGGGCGGTTCGCTCATCTTCGTCTCGCACGACCTCAATGCCGTGAAAATGCTCTGCGACGACGTCCTGGTGCTCGACCATGGCCGCGTTGCCGCCTACGCATCGCCTGAAGAGGCGGTGAACGTCTACAACCGAATCATCGCGCGACTGGACGATGACCCACCCGCACCACACACGGGCTACGGCACGCGCCGCGCCGAGATCCTTCAGGCCACCCTCCGCGGCCTCCAATCCGGGGGAAACACCGTCGCCTCGGGCGAGATGACCGAACTGTGCGTGACCCTACGTTCGCACGAGGCCATCCCCAACCTCACCCTCGGCTTCATGATCCGCGACCGCCTGGGCCAGGACATCCACGGCACCAACACCCACCTTCAGGGTATCCCCCTGAAGGTCGAGGCCGGCGCCACCTATCGAGCCTGCTGGCGCATGCCGCTCAATATCGCCCCGGGCAAATACACCCTCACCCTTGCCCTCCATCGCGGCCCGGACCACACCCACGAATGCCTGCACTGGGAGGACAACCTCCTGGGCTTCGAGGTGGCCGGTATACTGGGCCCCCCCTTCGCTGGCCTGTGCCGATTGGAGTCGGAATTCCACCTCATGCCATCCGCGGAAACGGGAACATCGTGATCGAGCCCAACAACCCAGAAATCGACGCTGAAAAATTGCGCCAGCGCCTTGCACATGACATGGAGCGCGCCCAGCATCGTCCGTACCGGATCCATCCGGCGCCCCGCTCCCCCTCCGCTGCGCCCAGCGCATGGCACCTGATCCGCAAGGTCTTCGATCTGCCCTGGGTGGGACCGCGCCTCCGGCACATCGCACGCAGAATCCGCGGGGCACGCCTCAAGGAACGCCTGCGCGAGCGCCCCCTCCTCGGCCCCCTGCTGCGTTGGGGATGGGCGATCCTCCACGTCATCAGGCTGCGTGACGACCTGCTGCGCACCCAAGGAAGGCTCGAAGACCTGAACGCCCAGCTTCAAAGCCACCTATCCCTCCAACGCCAGGCGATCGCCACCCTTGAGCAGGGCATGAGCGCACTGGAACGCCGCCTGGCGGAAAAACTGGCCGACAAGGCCGACCTCGACGAACTCCGCCGCCTGCGGCGGGAGGTCATCCACCTCCAGCACGCCGCCCCTGCCGCCCCCAAGACGGTCGAGACGGTCGAGACCCCCGCCCCGTCCCCCGACACAGGCGACCTGCCCAGCGACTTCTACCTCGACTTCGAAGACCGCTTCCGTGGCGCGTTCGAGGCCATCCAGGCACGCCAGGCCAAATACCTCCCCCTGATCCGCGAGGCCCAGGCCGGAACCCCCTCCCACCCGGTGCTCGACCTCGGCTGCGGGCGCGGCGAATGGCTGGACCTTCTGCGGCGGGAAGGACTCGAGGCCCAGGGCGTGGACAGCAACGACCGCATGCTGGCCGCCTGCCGCGAGCTGGGCCTGAACGTCCACCATGCCGACGCCCTGGCCTACCTGCGCGGCCTTGAAGACGACGCCTTGGGCGCCATCACCGGCTTCCACATTGCCGAACACCTGCCGTTCAACACCCTCATCGCCCTGTTCGACGAGGCCTGGCGCGTCCTCAAGCCCGGCGGGCTCCTCCTCATGGAGACCCCCAACCCGGAAAACCTCCAGGTGGGCGCGCACACCTTCTACATGGACCCCACCCACCGCCACCCCCTGCCCCCGGCCCTGCTCGAATTCCTGGCCCAGGCGCGGGGTTACACCCACGTCGAAATCCAGCGCCACCATCCCTATCCCCTCTGGGACCCGACCCAGGCCGAGAATGAGGCCCAGGCCACCCTCCAGCGCCTGATCTTCGGCCCACAGGATTACGCCCTGATCGCGAGGAAGCCATGATTCGCCCCATCGCCATCCACCAGATCACCCCCGACATCGCCGAGGGCGATGGCGTCTCCAACGGGATTTTCTACACCCAGCGCCTGCTCCAGAGCCTGGGCATCGCCTCCGAGGTCTACAGCGGCGGCATCCCCCCCGCCCTGGCGGGGCGTGTGCGCCCGATCAAGGACTACGTCAGCCGCCCCGACCAGGTGGTGATCTACCACCACTCCATCGGCACCGACCTCGAGGACTTCCTCTTCAGCCTCGCCGAACCGAAGGTGATGGCCTACCACAACATCACCCCCGCCCAGTTCTTCCCCGAGGGCAGCCTGCTTCGGCGCTACTGCGACCTCGGGCGCACCCAGCTGGCCGCCTGGCGGGACCGCTTCATCGGCGTCATCGCCGATTCCGAATACAACGCTGAGGAAGTCCAGGCCCTCGGCTACCGCCCCGTTCACGTCATCCCCCTGCTGTTCGAGCTCGAACGTGCCATCGCCGCCGACTGGGACAAGGGCCTGCCCCAGCGGCTCCCCGAGGGCCTCCACCTGCTCTTCGTCGGCCGCATCGTCGAAAACAAGCGCCAGCACCTCCTGATCCAGATGCTGCGCGAACTCGAACGCATGATCCCGGAGGCCATCCACCTCCACCTCGTCGGTGGCACCGCCTCCCAGGCCTACCACGACCACCTGCGCGAGCTCATCCAGCGCCACCGCCTGAGCGAGCGCGTCCACCTCCCCGGCAAGGTCAGCGCCGAGGCCCTCTACGCCTACTACCGCGCCGCAGACGCCTTCGTCTGCATGAGCGAGCACGAAGGCTTCGGCATCCCCCTCATCGAAGCCATGGCCTTCGACCTGCCCGTCATCGCCTGCGCCACCAGCAACATCCCCAACACCCTGGGCGAAGGCGGCCTGCTCTTCCAAGAGGCCGACCCGCTCGCCATGGCCGCCGCCGTCAAGGCCATCCTCGACGAGCCCAGGCTGCGCGTCGCCGTGCGCGAGGGCCAGCGCCGCAACCTCGAACGCTTCCGCCGCCCCCGCCTTGTCCAGCAGCTCATCGCCTTCTTTGCCGAGCTGGGCTACGAGCTGGGCCACCCGGAGGCCCCATCGCCGGACGAGGAGGCCCGCCTCGACATCCGCATCGAAGGCCCCTTCGACTCCAGCTTCAGCCTGGCCGAAGTCAACCGCGAGACCGCCCTTGCCCTCCACGCCCAGGGCCTGAGGGTCGGCCTGCACTCCACCGAAGGCCACGGCGACTACCCGCCCGCCCCCGCCTTCCTCGAGGCATGGCCCGAGGTCGAGGGCCTCTGGCGCGCCACCCACGCCCCGCACCGTGCCGACGTCGTCCTGCGCAACCTCTACCCCCCGCGTGTGGACGACGTGCAAGGCATCATCCGCGGCATGAACGCCTACGGCTGGGAAGAGTCCGAATTCCCCCCCGCCTGGGTGGATGCCTTCAACCGCAGGCTGGATCTCGTCACCGTCATGTCCAGCTATGTGGCCCGCACCCTCATCGACTGCGGCGTGACCGCCCCCATCGTCGACATCGGCCTGGGCGTCGACCAGATCCTGCGCCGCCCTGCCGAACCGCTGGCAGACAACCTCGGCAGCGGCTTCCGCTTCCTCCACATCTCCTCCGCCCTGCCGCGTAAGGGCGTGGACGCCCTGCTCGAGGCCTATGCCCGCGCCTACACCGTGGAGGACGACGTCACCCTCATCCTCAAGACCCACCCCAATCCCCACCACCACATCGAGGCCGAACTGGCCGCCTGGAAGCACCGCCACCCCAAGGCCCCGCGCGTCGTCCTCATCAACCGCGACCTTGGCGAACCCCAGGTGCGCTGGCTGTACGAACACAGCCACGCCCTCGTCGCCCCCAGCCGCGGCGAAGGCTTCGGCATGCCCATCGCCGAGGCCATGCTCCTCGGCCTGCCGGTCGTCGCCACCGCCCACGGCGGCCAGCTCGACTTCTGCAACGACGCCACCGCCTGGCTCGTCGACTTCCGCTACGCCCGCTCGCGCAGCCACTTCAACCTCTTCGGCTCCGTCTGGGCCGAACCCGATATTGACGACCTCGCCCGCCAGATGCGCGCCGTCCACGAGGCCCCCCCCGAGCAGCGCCAGCCGCGCATCGCGGCCGCCCAGGCCCTCATCCGCCAGCGCTTCACCTGGGCCACCACCGCCCAGCGCCTGCACCAGGCCATTGCAGCCTTCCGCGCCAGCCCCCCGCTGCCTCCCTCCCCGCGCGTGGGCTGGGTCAGCACCTACAACAGCCGCTGCGGCATTGCCGAATACAGCCGCCACCTGCTCGAACACTGGCCGGACGACAACCTGCGCCTCTACGCCAACCGCGACGCCGAACCGCTCGCCCCGGACCCCGCCCACCTGCGCCGCGTCTGGACCACCCGCGCCGCGGGCGAAGACCTCGACGCCCTGGAACAGGCCCTCCTCGAGGACGGTATCCAAGTCGCCATCCTCCAGTTCAACTTCAGCTTCTTTGCCCTCCCTGCCCTGGGCCGGCTCCTCCGCCGCCTGCACGGGCACGGCATACGCCTTGCCCTCACCCTCCACTCCACCGCCGACGTCACCGTAGGCCAAGAGACCCTCAGCCTTGCCAGCATCGCCGAGGAGCTCGCCCTCTGCGAGCGCCTCTACGTCCACGGCATCGACGACCTCAACCGCCTCAAGGACCTGGGCCTCGCCCGCCAGGCCACCCGCCTGCCGCACGGCGTCACCCCACCCCTGAGCGACCCGCCGCCCATCGAGGACGACCTCATCGCCACCTTCGGCTTCCTCCTGCCCCACAAGGGCTTGGGCGAACTGGTCGAGGCCCTCGCCCTCCTGCGCCGCAAGGGCCCCCGGCTCCGCCTGCTCATGCTTAACAGCCTGCACCCGGCCCCCGTCTCCAGCGCCGAACACCAGCGGCTGCTGGAGCGCATCCAAGCCCTGGGCCTGAGCGATGCCGTCGAACTCATCACCGACCACCTGCCCGAGCAGGTCATCCTCCAGCGCCTGGCCCGCGCGCGGCTGGTCGTCTTCCCCTACCAGCACACCCAGGAGTCCTCCAGCGCGGCGGCCCGTCTGGGCCTTGCCTCATGCCGCCCCGTGCTCTGCACCCCCCTGCCCATCTTCGATGACCTGGAGGACGCCGTCACCCGCCTCCCGGGCACCTCACCGCAGGCCCTCGCTCATGGAATCGATGGATACCTCCATCAAAAAACACTCCCCCAGCAAGCCGCCCGCACCGAGCGCCAAACCCAATGGCTCGCCGCCCACGCCTGGTCGCGCGCGACCCGCCGCATCGTCGCTTGGGCACAACAGGAAAAACTTGCAACCCAAGAAGGGCGGGATTAAAACTGTTGCGAAGGAGCAACCAACGGCCCCGGGGCCTTTCAAGGCCCGCTGTACATGCGGTATCTTGGATACCGCCTGTGAGATTCAGACACAGTAAACGACCCGAGTCACTAATTGGAAGGAGAATCCAATGAGCTACACCTTTACCGCCACCGAAAAGCTCGTCGCCGAGCTGTACGTCAGCATCCTGGGTCGCGCCCCGGACGTTGAGGGCCTCCGCTACTGGGCGAACAACATCGATCACATGGGCTGGACCCAAACCACCGTGGCCCAGAGCTTCTTCGACCAGCCGGAGACCAAAGCCAAGTACCCCTCTTATTACACCGTCTCCGAATTCGTCACCGTGGTCTACGGCAACGTCCTTGGCCGCGCCCCGGACACCGAAGGCCTGACCTACTGGACCAACCAGCTGAACAGCGGTGCCATCGCCCGTCAGGACTTCATCACCGCCATCGTCAATGCCGTCACCGGCCCGTACACCGGCACGGAAGTTGCGCAGCACGATCTGGACGTTGCCCGCTTCGACAACCTCCTCACGGTATCTGCAGCCTATGTCAACGCCCAGCTTCCGGCATCCTTGGGCGGCTCCAACCTGCCCTACAATGAAGCCGCTGCTGCCGCCGTCATTGACGGGGTCACCGCCGAGCAGGCCAGCGTGACGGAAGCGCTGAATGAGATTCAGACCTTGGTTGGCACCTCCGGCCAGACCTTCACGCTCACTCTCAGTACGGATACCGTCACCGGCACCTCCGGTAACGACACCATCAATGCTCCGCTGGCCGTCAATGTTTCCACTGGCATCGCTACCGAAGAAACTTTCACTTCTTTCGATAATATCGACGGCGGCGCGGGTACCGATACGCTGAACATCTTTGCGGCGGGCGCTTACACCGCAACAACAGCCGCCACGGTCAAGAACGTTGAGAACGTGGTCGTGAACGCCGACAACTCCGTCACGCTGGATGCTTCCAATTACAGCGGTCTTCAGAGTTTGACGGTGGCTCAAGCGGGTGGTGCTGTCACCCTGACCACCAAGGGCAATGCCACGTCGGTGTCTGCTAAGACCAGCGCTGGTGCGATTGGTGTTACGGATTCCGCTACAACCGACACGCTCGCCTCCGTCTCTCTGGATGGTTTCGCCGCCGCTTCCACCGTGGCCTCTGACGCGCTGACTAGCCTGTCTGTTGCCAATGCTTCGAGTAACGTCACCGTCACCGCCGCCGCCGGTACCCGTGCCTTGGGCGTGACCGTCAACAATGTGACGGGCGGCACCATTCGGGACGATAGCGCTACCACAGTGACCGTCACCGGCTCCGGTGCGGCGTCCAGCGGTTTCACGCTGACCACCGATGCCGCCACCAGCATCGCCTTTGCTGGCGACAAGACTGTCTCTCTGGCTCTCACCGACACGGGTTCGAACAGCGCCACGGTGACCAGCATCACCAGCACCAACACCGCTGGGGTCACCATCACGTCCTCCTTGGGTACTTCGATTGCCTTTACAGGCGGTGCCGGTAAGGACTCGGTGACGGTTGGCGCGACCACCAAGGCCATTGCCATGGGTGCGGGCGACGACACCGTCAATGTCACTCTGTCTTCTGGCGACCTGGGGACCGGTGGCACCATCGACGGTGGTGATGGCACCGACACCCTCGGTCTGACCGCTGCCGATGCTGCTGCTGCGGCCACGGCTCTGGGAGCCAAGTTGACCAGCTTTGAGCGCATCGCACTGAGCTCGGCAACCAGCCAGACCATTGATATGTCCAAGCTCAACAATATTAATTACGTGAGCGAGGCCGGTACTGGCAATACACTGACCCTCAACAACTTCGCCAACAACGGCACCTTTGTCTTCACTGATGCCAGCACTGCAACGGCTATCAACGTTAAAGACGCTGCCACTGGCACCAGTGATGTGCTGAACCTGGTTGTGACAGGTTCTGCTGCTGTTGTAGCGGGTACGGTTACCGTCGCGAACGTTGAGACCATCAACCTGAATGCTGACGACACGGCTGCTTCGCCTGGTGGTTCGTTTGCCCACACCATGACCCTGACGGCTGCTGCTGCCAAGACCTTGAATGTCACGGGCGATGCGGGTGCGACCCTGACGCTGACGGGTAGTACCGCTTTGGAGACCATCGACACCAGCGGCGTGACCAAGGGTGCAGTTTCCGTAACCACCGTGGCGACGAACAAGAGCGTGACCATGACCGGCGGCAACACCGACACCACCTTCGATGCCAGCTCGATCACTGACAACACCAAGGTTGCCACCATCACCACCGGCAGCGGCGACGACACCATCACCGGTGGCGCAGGTGATGATGTGATCAACGCCGGCAACGGCACCAACTCCATCACCGGCGGCGGCGGCAAGGATACGATGACCGGCGGCACCGGCGTGGACACCTACGTGTACTCGCTTGCGACCGACTCGCAAGGTACCAAGGTGGACGTCATCACCAACTTCCAGGTGGGCACGGGTGGCGATGTCATTGATTTGAGTGGCGTCACCGGTGGTTGGGGTGCGTACCTTGGCGTGGCCAACGGCTACGGCGCGGTGCTGACCTCGCTGACCGGCGCCGTCGGTGAGACGGTCCTCGACGCTTCCACGTCTACGCTGTATGTGGATGTGGACGGCGACGCCGCGCTGACCTCGGCCGACATGGCCATCCAGCTCACCGGCGTGACCTCCGGTCTGGTGGCCGCGAACTTCACGTTCTAAGCCCCGGAGACAAGCACCCGCTTTTCAGTAGGTGCTTGAAGTGATTGAAACCCTGTCCTTCGAAAGAGGGACGGGGTTTTTTACAGAAAGGAGGTAAGCGACATCATGGCAAGACGCTACGAATGGCCCGACCCCAGAGACCGCTCGCCCAACGAGCCGCACGTGTTGCTGGAGCGCGAGGCGGTATTGGATTTGTACAAGCAGGTAACCGGTGACAAAGACGCCAAAAACCTGACCGAGAGCATCCGCCGCTGGTTTGACGATGAGGCGCGGCGGCGTGGCTGGGACAACGTCACTTGGGCGAACCAGTGCGCTGTGCTCGAGAAGCGGTGGGGGTAAGCGAATAACAGGGAACAGACCACGGTTTTCCCTTGCCCAGAGACAAGCACCCGCCCTCGGGTAGGTGCTTGAGGTGGAAGCTCCTAAACCCTGTCCTTCGCAAGAGGGGCAGGGTTTTTTCCATAAGGGTCTTGCGAAGGTGCAGGGTCTTTACGGAAAATTCCCCCAAGGAGGTGTCGATTGTGCTGGTGAAAAAATCCAAAACGACACAAAACCCGTCGTTTGCTTCCCGCAAACCCGCCTTCGCCGTCCTTGCCCCGAGCCGCCGAGAAGGCTAAAACGGCATCCGGCATATGCACGATGACCGCCCCCAGCCCTCGCTGGCCTGCAAGCCCCGAATTTCAGGCGTGACCGAGCCTCGGCTGTCGGCACCGATCACCGGGCAACGATCTCTAACGTCAGTGCGGAATCAGGCCGCCCAGCGGTAGCTGGAGTGCAGCCCGCCTAGCCATTTCTGGCGCACGAGCTTTCTTGGCGTTTTGAAGAAGTCCGGATCGTTCGCAGCTGGGTTGTTCGTCACATCCGGCGGGATCGGCGGCTCCACGCCGCAGGCCATGTGCGGCCGGGCGGTGTTGTAGTACTTGCGGAATTCAGCAAGCAGCCGGTTCAGGTGCCGGTCGTTGACGGGTTGCACGTAGCGCAACAGCTCGTCCTGTAGCGTGCGATGAAAGCGCTCGACCACCGCGTTTTGCCAGGGGCACTTGTAGCCAATGCGGATGGTTTTGATGCCCATGGCTGGTAGCGTCTGCTTGACGATGGGCAAGAAGATGCTGTCTCTGTCCATCACGATGGCCTCAGGCAGCTCATCGAGATCCATGAACGCATTGCGCAGCTGCTGGGCGACCCATTCGGCTGTGGGATGGTAGGTGGCGCGCGACCAGTGCAGTACGCGTCGTCCGTGGTCAATCAGGTTGAACACGGCCAGGGTGTTGCCAGCCAAGTCGGACGCGCTCTTGAAATCGATGGCCATGACGTGCTGGTTGTAGAGCGTCGCCACCCAGCCGGGTTCCTCTTCTCGCGGCGGGCGCTTGCCCTTCGGGCTGGGCTTGAAGCCGTGGGCCTTGAGAATCTGCGCTACGGTCTTTTTGCTGATGCGAAATCTCAACTCCCCACCCGAAATCATGCGTGCGATGTGCCCGGCGCTGTAGCGTGGGTGGTCGCGCTTGATCGCCACGATGGCGTCGACAATGAACTGTGGGGTGGGTGGCCGACCACGCGCCTTGCCCTCGGCAATCTTCATCGCGTGCCGTCGCCGCGCCTTGGCTTGCAGCCAGCGGATGTAGGTGCCAGGCGTAAAGCGCATGAACCGCGTCAGCCAGGGGAAGTACAGGCGCAGCCGGGCAATCAGCCGCCGCTGCCACCTCTGCAGCGTCGGCCGCTTGCGCACCAAGCGCCGCTGAGCCGGGGGCGTGCGCCGTCCGTGGGCGGACACCACCTTGCTGCGCAAGCTTTTGAGCTCGATTGACAGCACCTGCAGCTGCAACCGCCTCTGTGCCCACGCAATGCGATCCCGCCGGTAGTGACGCACGCTCAAGCGGCCCAGCACGAACCCGACGGCCAAGGCCAGCAGGACGAACACCATCCCCATCCCAGTTCCTCTGTCCAAGCCAAAAGCCGCAGAGGATACGCGGTGCGGTGCGCGGGTGGCCAGTTTGGGGGGTGAACGCTATCGCTGCCAGAAAGGGCGTGGGGGTCGTCCCGTGCCTGAAGTTGCCAGCCCTGCTGGGGGTGCCCCGGGCGACGCTCTACCGGTCGCTGGAGCGTTGTAAAGACACCCAGGCTGAGATCTGAGCGGTCGGGAAAAGTTTGGGAGGTGAGGTGCCACAGGTGCGTTGGAGCCGGTCTCCCGTGCATCACGTCCAGCCAGCCCATCCGTTGGTTCGGGGCAGGCTCCGCACGAAGCGTCTCGCACGGTGAGACAACGCTAAACCGAACAAGTGTTACTCGTACAGTACGAGTAACGTGGGGAGGGCGACATCGAACCCCCTTCAAAAGCAGCCTCTATTGACCAGTGTTACCGAACACTGGCCGGGCAACTCCACCCGCGCTTCAGTGGGCAAGTTTTTGTGCGGTACCCTTGCAGAACCTGTGAACGCGAAGCCTGTCTGACGGTCGCACCTCGGCCACCACCACGACACACGCGCACATGTGTACAATGCGCGTTTCTCTGGCCGAACCATGCCGCCATGATCTTCCGACGTTTCATGCTGCTCGCCTTGGCAGCCTCCTTGATGCAGGCCAGTTGGGCTGCGCCGGGGCTGAACGAGGTCTATGATCTTGCCCTTCAGCATGACCCCGCCCTGGCCGCGGCCGAGGCCGCACGCCGGGCCGCCAGCGAGGCCGTGCCCCAGGCGCGCGCCGCCCTGCTGCCTCAGCTGAGCGCCAGCGCCGGGCTCAACCGCACTCACCGCGAGCTGGAATCCACGCGGACCTTTACCCAGAACTACACCAACCGTCTCGGGGCCCTGTCCTTAAGCCAGGTGCTGTATGACCGCCAGGCCTTCCTCGCCCTGGATCAGGCCGATGCGCGCGTGGCCCAGGCCGAGCTCGAGTTCGCGCGTGCTGCTCAGGACTTAGCCCTGCGCGTCATCCAGGCTTACACCGAGCTGCTCTTTGCCGAGGACTCGCTGCGCCTTGCGGAGGCGAAGAAGACCGCCATCGCCGCCCAGCGGGAGCAGGCGGAGCAGATGCATCGCGGCGGGGTGGGGACGGTGACGGACATCCAGGAGGCCCAGGCCCGCTTTGATCTGGCCGTGGCGGAGGCGCTGGAGGCGCAGAATATGCTGCGCGTGCGCCGCCAGGCCCTCTACAAACTGACCGGCGTGTGGCTCGAGCGCATCGCCCCCCTGTCCGAGGACGCCCCCCTGCCCCTGCCGGAGCCCAACGACCTCGATCGCTGGCGCGATGAGGCGCGCCGCTATGCGCTGGAGGTTCGGGGGGCCGAAAAGGCCTTGGAGGTAGCGCGCTTCGACGTGGAGCGGGCGCGTAGCAACCACCTGCCCACCCTCAAGCTGGTGGGGAGCAACCAGTGGCAGAGCAATACGGACCTGGGCTATGCCTCGGATAACCTGTCTTCGGTGGGGGTGCAGCTGGCTGTGCCCCTGCTGGCGGGTGGGCGAATCTCATCGGTGACCCGTGAGACCCTGGCCCGCCAGGATCAGGCCGCCGAACTGCTGCGCAAGGCCATAGCGGATGCGGAACTGGCTGCGGCGGAGTCTTTCCACGGGGTGAATGACAGCGTCGCCCGCGTGGGTGCCCTCAAACAGGCGGTGAAGTCCAGCGAGGTGGCCCTGGATGCCGCGCGAATCGGCCTGGAGGTGGGGTATCGCACGAGCGTGGATGTGCTCAATGCGCAGCAGCAGCTCTTTGCCGCCCGCCGGGACCTGTTGCAGCAGCGCTACAACTACCTCCAGCAACGCCTCAAGCTCAAGGCCGCCGTCGGCGCCTTGAGCCGCACCGACCTTGAAACCGTGGATCAATGGCTGAACAAATGACCCCCAAGAATTCCAAAGACGCCCTGCGCAAGGCCTTGCTCGAGCACAGGCGTGTGTTCTATGCCGTTGGCATGTTCAGCGCCGTGGTGAATGTGCTGCTGCTCGTACCCTCCATCTACATGCTGCAGGTGTATGACCGGGTGCTGACCAGCATGAACGTCAGCACGCTCATCATGCTGACCGTGATCACCCTGGGCCTCTACCTGCTGATGGGGGCGCTGGAGTGGGTGCGCAGCATGACCCTGGTCCGCTTGGGCAACCAGCTGGATCAGCAGCTCTCCCCCCGGGTCTTCGAGGCCGCCTTCGAGGAGCAGCTGCGGGATGGCAAGTCGAGTCCGCAACAGCCCTTGTCCGACCTCGCCAACCTGCGCCAGTTCATCACCGGCTCGGGAGTGTTCGCCTTTTTCGATGCCCCGTGGGCGCCGATCTACATTGCGGTGATCTTCCTGTTCCACTGGAAGATGGGGGTGCTCGCCTTGGTGGGTGCAGTCATCCTCATCGCCCTGGCCCTGGCCAACGAGTGGCTCACCCGCCATCGGCTGGCCGAGGCCAACAAGCTGGCCATCCAGGCCTCCGGCCAGGCCCAGGGCAGCCTGCGCAACGCCGAGGTGGTCGAGGCCATGGGCATGCTCAGCGCCGTGCGCGAGCGCTGGAACCGTCTCAATCACAAGGTGCTTGCCCTGCAGACGGAGGCCAGCGAGCGGGCGGGAGGCATTTCCGCCGCCACGAAATTCGTGCGCATCGCCCTCCAGTCTCTCATCCTCGGGCTGGGGGCCCTGCTGGTCATCGAGAACGAGATGACGGCGGGCATGATGATCGCCGGTTCGATCCTGATGGGCCGGGCCCTGGCGCCGGTCGAACAACTGATTGCCGTCTGGAAGGGGTGGATCTCCGCCCAGGGCGCCTACCGTCGGCTTTCCGAGCTTTTGGAGCGCCACCCCGAACAGCCGCCGCGGACGGCGCTGCCCCGCCCCAAGGGGGCCCTCCAGGTGGAGGGGCTGTTCGTCACGCCCGCCGGGGCGCCGGCACCGGTCCTCAAGGGGGTCAGCTTTGCCCTGCCCGCCGGCCACACCCTGGGGCTGATCGGCCCCAGCGGTTCGGGCAAGTCCACCCTCGCAAGGCTGCTGGTGGGCATCTGGCCGGCCCAGGCCGGCAAGGTGCGCCTGGATGGCGCGGACATTCATGACTGGGACAAGGAGCAGCTCGGCCCCCACATCGGCTACCTGCCTCAGGACATCGAATTGTTCGATGGCACCATTGCGGAGAACATCGCCCGCTTTGGTGAGGTGGACAATGACAAGCTGCTCAAGGCCGCCATGCTCGCGGGCGTGCATGAGATGATCCTGCGCCTGCCCAAGGGCTACGATACCCCCATCGGGGTGGGGGGGCAGATGCTCTCCGGGGGACAACGGCAGCGCATCGCCCTGGCCCGCGCCCTGTACGGCGATCCGGCCTTCCTCGTGCTGGATGAGCCCAACTCGAACCTGGATGACGTGGGCGAGCGCGCCCTCCTCCAGGCCATTCTGAGTATGAAACAGCAGGGTTCAACGATCGTGCTGATCACGCATCGCCCAAGTATCCTCGCCTCGACCGAGGCCATCCTCATCCTCAAGGAGGGGACGGTGGCCGCCTTTGGGCCGCGCGATCAGGTCCTGGCCGCCCTGGCGCCCCCCCAGCCCGCGCCCAACGCGCCGGCCTAAGCCGCTTCCCATCCTTTTTTCAAGACTGGCTATTTCATGAATTCGCAGCCTGAGCATTCTTCTTCAACGGCCCCGCAAGGCGAGGGCGTGCTCAAATCCAACCCCTTGCCCGTCATGCGCCTGGGGCTCCTTGTCATTCTTCTTGGGTTTCTCGGGTTTATGGCCTGGGCCGCCCTCGCCCCCCTGGATGCCGGCGTCACGGCGGCCGGTACCGTGGTGGTGGAAAGCAAGCGCAAGACCATCCAGCACCTCAATGGCGGTATCGTGCAGGACATCCTGGTCAAGGACGGCGACAAGGTGAGCAAGGACCAGGTCCTGATTCGACTGGATCGTACGCAGATCGAGGCGCAGCGGTTGATCACGCGCAACCAGTTGGTGAGCGCCACGGCCATCCAGGCCCGGCTGCTTGCGGAGCGGACAGGGGCCGATGCCCCCTCGTTCGATGCCCCCATCCTCGCCGACAAGGACGACCCCGTCGTGCGCGAGGCCCTCACGACCCAGATGGCGCTCTTCAAGACCCGCCGTCAGGCGATCCATGGCCAGCTGTCCATCCTGGACACCACTATCCGCGGCCTGCAGCAGCAGATCGAAGGCCTTCAGGCGCTGGAAAAGGGCAAGGCCGAACAGGCCAAACTGTTGCAGGATGAGCTGGACTCGCTGCGCACGCTGTTCGAGAAGGGCTATGTGCCCCGCAATCGGATCTTCGAGCTCGAGCGCGCCATCGCGGATATCTCCTCCCGCCGCAGCAGCGATATGGCCGACATCGGCCGGGCGCAGTCCTCGCTCAATGAGCTACGCCTCAAGAAACTTCAGCTGGAGCAGGAATTCCACAAGGAGGTAGAAACCCAGCTCGCGGACGTGCAGCGTGAGGTCGCGAGTCTTGGCGAGCGGCTGATCGCCTTGGATGATGAGCTGTCCCGGGTGGAGATCCGCTCTCCGGCGGATGGGATCGTGGTGGGGCTCAACGTCCATACCATCGGCGGGGTGATCCGCCCGGGTGAGCCCATCCTCGATCTGGTTCCCGAGGGCGATCCGCTGATCATCGAGGCACGCATCCTGCCCCACCTGATCGAGAAGGTGGCCGTAGGTCTGCCCACCCTGGTGCGTTTTGTGGCCTTGGACAATCTCAACCCCGTGGTCGAGGGGAAGGTCGTGGGCGTCTCGGCGGATATCCTCACCGACAAGAGCACCGGCCAGCCCTACTATGCGGCACGGATCAGCGTCCCCCAGGAGGAGATGCTCAAGCTGAAATATGAGCGCATCAATCCTGGGATGCCGGTGGATGTCGTGATCAAGACCGGCGAGCGCAGCCTGCTCGAGTACCTGTTGCGCCCGCTCGTGAGCCATATGTTCATGGCCATGCGGGAGCGTTGATTCGCCATCAGTCCATAGCACATCCATGTCTCAAAAAACTGCAATCATCACCGGCATCACCGGCCAGGACGGTGCCTACCTGGCACAGCTCCTCTTGGATAAGGGCTACACGGTTTACGGCACGTACCGCCGCACCAGCTCGGTCAATTTCTGGCGCATCGAGGAGCTGGGGATCGAGCAACACCCCCATCTCCATCGGGTCGAATTCGACCTGACCGACATGAGTGCGGCGATCCGCCTGCTTGAGAGGAGTGAAGCGACGGAGGTGTACAACCTTGCGGCCCAGAGCTTTGTGGGGGTGTCGTTCGACCAGCCGGTAACCACGGCGGAGATCACCGGTATTGGCCCGCTAAACCTTTTGGAAGCGATTCGCATCGTGAACCCGAAGATTCGCTTCTACCAGGCCTCCACCTCCGAGATGTTCGGCAAGGTGCAGGCGATCCCGCAGGTTGAGAGCACCCCCTTCTATCCCCGCAGCCCGTATGGCGTGGCCAAGCTGTATGCGCACTGGATCACGGTGAATTATCGCGAGAGCTACGACATCTTCGCCAGCAGCGGCATCCTCTTTAATCACGAGTCCCCCCTGCGCGGCCGCGAGTTCGTGACCCGCAAGATCACCGACAGCATCGCCAAGATCAAGCTCGGCAAGCTGGACCTGCTGGAGCTGGGCAACCTGGATGCGAAACGCGACTGGGGCTATGCCAAGGAGTATGTCGAGGGCATGTGGCGCATGCTTCAGGCGGACAGGCCGGAGACCTATGTGCTGGCCACCAACCGCACCGAAACCGTGCGTGACTTTGTGAACATGGCCTGCAAGGCGGCCGACATCGACATCGTCTGGGAAGGTTCGCACGAGCAGGAGCGCGGCATCGACGCTGCGACGGGCAAGACCATCGTGGCCATCAACCCGAAGTTCTACCGTCCGGCCGAGGTCGACCTTCTCATCGGTAATCCGGCCAAGGCCAAGCAGGAGCTGGGTTGGGAGCCGAAGACCACGTTGGAGGAGCTTTGCCGCATGATGGTGGAGGCCGACCTGCGCCGGAACGAGCGCGGCTTTTCCTTCTGATGAACGGCAGTCCCAACGTGATGACCGTCCTGGTGACCGGGGCCTCCGGCTTCACCGGACGCCACTTGATCGCCGCGCTCAAGGAACGCGGGTATCGCGTCGTTGGCATCGGAAACGCTCCTGCCCCAGCGGATGTCACGATTTCCTGTGATCTGACCGATGCCGCCGCGGTGCGCGAGGCGGTGGCGGCGGCCAAGGCGGACTATGTGGTTCACCTTGCGGCCTTGTCCTTTGTGGGCCACGGGGATACGGAGGGCTTCTACCGGGTCAATGTGCTCGGCACCCTGAATCTGCTCGAGGCCCTTGGAACCCAGCACCCTGCCCCGCAGAAGGTCCTGATTGCAAGCTCTGCCAATGTCTATGGCACACCAGCTGTCGAGGTCATCGATGAGTCCGTATGCCCCACCCCGGTGAACCATTACGCCTGCAGCAAACTAGCGATGGAGCACATGGTGCGCACCTGGTTCGGTCGCCTGCCCATCATCATCACCCGTCCGTTCAACTACACAGGGCCGGGGCAGGATGAACGGTTTCTGATTCCCAAGATCGTGGGCCATTTCAAGCGGGGTGAGCGTGTCATCGAGCTTGGGAACCTCGAGGTGAGCCGTGACTTCTCGGATGTGGCCGATGTGGTGGCCGCCTATGCGGCCCTGCTCGAGTCTGAGGCCACAGCCATCACAGTCAACGTATGCTCGGGTCACGCAACCTCGCTGCGCGAGGTGATGGCCATGATGGGCAAGATTGCAGGCTATGAGATCGAGGTGAGGGTCAACCCCGCCTTTGTACGGGCCAATGAAATTCCGACACTGCGCGGAGATAACCGCTTGTTGCGAACGCTCATCCACTGCGCGCCGCAAACACCGCTGAACACGACCCTTGCGAAGATGTACGAGGCGGCTGCATAGGCATGCGGATTGGCTTCGGCATCACCGCATGGGCTCAAGGCCTGAATCGGCGCCACTTGGATGGCATAGGCGTTTATACACGCAACCTGTGGCGCAGCTTGGAGGCATTAGGGTGTGATCTTCAAGGACTGCGGTTCGGCAATTGCGCGCAAGGAAGCCTGGAATTACCACCACGCCATACCTGCTTGCGGTCCAACTTCAAAGTCCAGGCCGCCTTCTCTTCCGTCACCGGGCGGCCCTTTTTCAATACCGGCAACTTTGAGAGCTCAATCGACTTGTTCCACGCGACGGATCACCATATTCCCAAGTTGCGGCGGACTCCGGTGATTGGGACCATCATGGACGCCATTCCGATCGCCCATCCCGAGTGGGCCTCCAGCCATCTGAGAGGTTTGAAGAACTTTGCGTTCAAGCGCTCAGCGCGTTGGTGCGAGCGGATTATCACTATTTCCGAATACAGCAAACACGACATCGCCGAACACTTTGGCATCCCTCCTGAACGGATTGAGGCCATTCCGCTAGGGGTAGATCAAACCTTCTTCGAGCGCGCGTCTGACGATCACATCACCCAGACTCTTCAGAAATACGAGACAAGACGTGGAAGCTTTGTTTTTGTCGGCACGCTTCAGCCAAGAAAGAACGTGCGCCGCATCATCGAGGCACACCGGAGCCTTCCTCCTTCCATTCGGGAGGAACACCCGTTGCTGGTCATTGGGAAATACGGCTGGGGTGATGAAGCGCTTCGTCAAGAGCTCTCCAAGCTCAGGGACGATGGTCGTGGCCTCTGGCTCCAGGATGTCCCGGATACCGATCTGCGGCCCTTGCTGCAATCGGCCACTGCGCTAGTTTATCCGTCACTCTATGAAGGCTTTGGGCTTCCTGTGCTCGAGGGCTTTGCCTCAAACATCCCTGTCATCAGTTCCAATACCACCGCTATTCCTGAAGTCGCTGGTGATGCCGCCCTGCTCGTTGACCCCGCGTCGGCCGACGATATCGCCGATGCCATGGAACGCATCGCCGAAGATGCCTCGATGGCTCGCAGTTTGGCCCAGCGGGGATTTGAACGGGCCAAGACGTTCACCTGGGAGCGGTGCGCCAGCCAAACCTTGAGTGTTTACCGGAAGGTGGCCAGTTAGATTACGACTGCACGTCAGGGCCGGTATGAGCATCACCAACCCGCGTGAAAGGCACTCCACTCACGTTCGACAAGTGCCAGAAACTCCGCTTTGAAGCGATCCTCATTAAAACGAAGCGCGTTTTCCCGGCATGCGCCGGGACGGATCTCCAGCGTCTCAAAATAGCGAATGGCCGAGCGAAGGCTCTCCACGCTCTGCTCTTGGAAAAACACCCCTGTAGGCTGTGCATCGCCTTGCCCGTGGATGGTTTCCAGCGCCCCCCCTTTGCCATAGGCGATGACAGGCGTGCCGCTGGCCTGCGCCTCCAGAGGGGCAATGCCAAAATCTTCCTCGGCAGCAAAGATGAAGGCCTTGGCCCGCTGCAGGTAGTCAACCAATACATGGCTCGGTTGATACCCCAAGAGCGTCACATTCGGTCCCGCCAGGGCCCGAATTTTTTTCATTTCAGGACCATCGCCGATGACGACCAGACGTTTATCCGGCAACTGGCGGAAGGCATCGACGATGAGGTCGATGCGCTTGTAGGGCACCATCCGGGAGGCCGTGAGGTAGAAGTCCTCCTTGCCTTCCCACAGACGGAACGCCTCGACATCCACCGGTGGATAGATCACTTCGCTCTCTCGCCGGTAGGCCTTGGCGACCCTCCGTCCCACAAAATGCGAAATGGCAACAAAACGGTCCACACCCGCTGCGGTTCGAGCATCCCAAAGCCGCAGCCGATGAAGCATGTAGCGGACCACCCAGCCCCTGAGCCCACGCCCCTTGCCTGTTTCTCGCAGGTATTGATGCTGAAGATCCCAGGCATAGCGCATGGGGGAGTAGATGTAGCAGAGATGGAGTTGATCCGGACCGGTCAACACCCCCTTCGCAACAGCGTGGCTGCTGGATATCACCAGGTCATAACCAGACAGGTCGAACTGTTCGACCCAAAGCGGCATCAGAGGCAGGTAAGCCCGATAGTGACGCCTGGCCCCCGGCATGTTCTGCAAGGGGGAGGTGATGATTTTCCGCCCGGAGAGAAAACCGCGATCCTGGGGTGGCAGGAAGTCAGCCATGGTGAAAATGTCTGCCTCTGGCAGACACTCCAGCATGGACTTCAGCGTACGCTCCGCACCTCCGTAGGTGATCAGCCAGTCATGCACAATGGCAATGCGGCGGGTTCGAGGTCTTGGCGTGTTCTGCATGGCGCTTGTGTTAGGGATGCTGACGGATAGCACTGCTGATTATGATGAGCGACCGCCTAGCTCAGAAGCAGCAAACCAGGCGGGGTGTTAGTGCGAACGGGAAACGGGCATCCTGATCTCCCAGGATGCCCGGGAATTTACCTTCATTGCCATGTGCATCATCCATGCCTAGCCATACCCTTAAAATTTCTCATGATAGCCTCTCATTAATCATCAAGGGTGGGGATCTCTTGATGGTTCTCCTCGGGGGAGGGCTTGCTTATGGGTGGCGCTTTGGCACAGAGGGCTTCCCCCCTCCCCCCGGCTACTCGATGCTGATGAGCACGGGCGCCCTGCTATTGATCTTCATCCTAAGCGGACTCGGCGTGTACCGCTCTTGGCGTGGAGGCAATCTTGCATCGATGTTCAGCCGGGTGTTGATGGGCTGGACAATCACTCTCCTGACCCTGTTGAGCCTGCTTTTCTTGCTGAAGGCATCGGACAGCTTCTCCCGGAGCTGGCTCATGGCCTGGGCGGCCTCCACGTCCGTGCTTCTCTTGATTGCACGCCTGGCCCTGTACCTCGTGCTGCGCTGGATGCGCCTGCATGGCAGAAACCACAAGCGCGTGGTGCTCGTGGGGCAGTCCGAGGTTGCCCAGGAGTTGATTCGGCGCGTGCGGTCCGCGAGTTGGACCGGTTTCCATGCCATCGCCCTGTTCGATGACCGGGCTTCCGGTGTGCCCGCCTATGAAGGTTTGCAATTTCTTCACGACATGGGAGCTCTCGAGCCTTACTTGGAGGCCCATCGTGTTGACGAGGTCTGGATCACGCTCCCTTTGAAGGACGAAGATCGCGTGCGTGAGCTCCTGTTCAGGCTTCGCCACAGCACGGTCAATATCCGCTATGTACCGGGAATGTTCACCTTCCGCCTCCTCAACCACGGGGTGAGCGAGATCGTCGGCATGCCCATGTTGGATCTGTCGGCCACCCCCATGACGGGCATGAATCGGCTGGTCAAGGCCATCGAGGATCGGCTGCTCGCACTGATCATCCTCCTGCTGATCAGCCCCCTGATGCTCGCCATTGCCCTTACGGTGAAGCTATCCTCCCCCGGCCCGGTGCTGTTCAAGCAACGGCGTCACGGTTGGGATGGGCAGGAGATCACCATTTACAAATTCCGCACCATGATCGTCCATCAAGAGCCCCAGGGGCAGCTCACCCAGGCGCGCAAGGATGATCCACGCATCACCCGGATCGGGGCCTTTCTGCGCCGCACCAGCCTCGACGAACTACCTCAGTTCATCAATGTCCTGCAGGGGCGCATGTCGATCGTTGGACCCCGGCCTCATGCCATTGAGCACAATGAGCAGTTCAAGGATCTAGTGGACGACTACATGAAACGCCATAAGGTGAAGCCGGGCATCACGGGTTGGGCGCAGGTCAACGGTTACCGTGGGGAAACGGATACCCTCGAGAAGATGCAGAAGCGGGTTGAATACGATCTTTATTACATCGAGCACTGGTCGCTTCTGCTTGACCTTCGGATCATCGCCCTCACGATCATTAAGGGCTTCATGCACAAAAATGCCTATTGAGCCACGGCGTACTCCACATTTGTGATGCCGTGCCTGACGCCATAGGATGGCTTTCCTGATTCATTCGATAGAACACAGCCTCTCATGTCCATCCTTGTGACCGGCGGAGCCGGCTTCATTGGCGGCAACTATGTGCTCGACTTGCTTGCGCTTGGCGATGAGCCCGTGGTGAACCTCGACCGCCTGACCTACGCGGGCAATCTCGAAACCCTGCAGGAGGTGATGGAAGACCCACGCCATCACTTCGTGCAGGGGGACATCGGTGACCAGGGCCTGGTGAGTCAGCTGCTGGCCGAGCACTGCCCGCGCGCGATTGTGAACTTTGCAGCCGAGAGCCATGTCGACCGCTCCATTACGGGACCGGAGGACTTCATCCAGACCAACATCGTCGGTACCTTCCGCTTGCTGGAGGCCGCGCGTCATTACTGGAGTGGGCTTGCCGACGAGGACAAGGCCGCGTTCCGCTTTCTTCACGTCTCTACGGACGAGGTGTATGGCTCACTTGAGAAGGATGATCCCCCTTTCACTGAGGCGAGCCGTTACGCGCCCAATAGCCCGTATTCGGCGAGCAAGGCGGCATCTGATCACCTGGTGCGGGCCTACCACCATACCTACGGTCTGCCGGTGCTGACCACCAACTGCTCCAACAATTACGGCCCCTACCAGTTCCCGGAGAAGCTCATCCCGCTCTGCATCCACAACGCGCTGGCCGGCAAGCCTCTGCCCATCTATGGGGATGGGCAGCAGATCCGCGATTGGCTGTATGTGAAGGATCACTGCAGCGCCATCCGCCGTGTACTGGAGGCTGGCACGGTGGGGGAGGTCTACAACATCGGCGGCTGGAACGAGCAAACCAACCTGGATGTGGTGAAAACCCTGTGCGTCATCCTGGATGAGGAGCAGCCCCGTGCCGATGGCCGCTCGTATACTGAGCAGATTACCTTCGTGCGGGATCGCCCCGGTCATGACCGCCGCTATGCCATCGACGCCCGGAAGATTGAGCGCGAGCTCGGCTGGAGGCCGGCTGAGACCTTCGAGACCGGCATCCGCAAGACCGTGCGCTGGTACCTTGAGCATCAGGAATGGGTGCGGCACATCACCAGCGGCACCTACCGTGACTGGGCGTTGATGCAGTACGGCGCATGAAAATCCTGCTTTTGGGCAAGAACGGCCAGGTCGGCTGGGAACTCCAGCGCGCGCTGGCACCGCTCGGCGAGCTCATCCCGCTGGGCCGCGAGGGCGCAGACGGACGATGCGGTGATCTGAGCCGGCCAGATGATCTTGCCCTTACGGTGCGGGAACTGGCCCCTGATGTGATCGTCAATGCGGCCGCTTACACCGCAGTAGACAGGGCCGAAAACGATGCAGAGCGGGCACGACTAATTAACGCAAAGACAGTTGGCGTGTTGGCAACCGAGGCCTTCAAAATCAATGCCCTGCTTGTGCACTACTCCACCGACTATGTCTTCGACGGCTCGGGCAGCAGGCCATGGCGTGAATACGACACCCCTGCCCCGCTCTCCGTCTACGGACGGACCAAGCTCGAGGGCGAACAAGCGATCCTTGCAAGTGGTTGCCGGCACCTGGTCTTCCGCACCAGTTGGGTGTACGCCGCGCGCGGCCATAATTTCGCCCGAACCATGCTGCGCCTTGCAGCCGAGCGCGAGCGTCTGACGGTGATCGACGACCAGCATGGTGCCCCGACTGGGGCGGAACTGATCGCGGATGTCACCGCCCATGCCCTCCGTGCCACGCTCATGCGACCTGAGCTTGAGGGCCTCTACCATCTGGCCGCCAGAGGGGAGACGACTTGGCACGGCTACGCCACCTACGTGATCGAGCAGGCACGCGCCCTCGGGCAGTCACTCAAGGTAGGGGAAATCAACCCGATTCTGACCCGAGACTACCCTACCCCGGCGACACGGCCACACAACTCCCGTCTGGACACGTCCAAGCTAACCGCCACCTTCGACCTGACCCTGCCCCACTGGACGGTCGGCGTGGAACGCATGCTGCATGAAATCCTGGAACCCTGACATGACCCAAAGGAAAGGCATCATCCTTGCCGGCGGCTCCGGCACCCGCCTGCATCCCGTCACCCTCGCGGTGAGCAAGCAACTCATGCCGGTGTACGATAAACCCATGATCTACTACCCGCTGAGCACCCTGCTGCTTGCCGGTATCCGCGACATCCTGATCATCTCCACTCCGCAGGACACACCGCGCTTCGCGCAGCTGCTCGGCGATGGCAGCCAGTGGGGCATCCATCTCGAGTACGCCGTCCAGCCGTCGCCGGACGGCCTGGCCCAGGCCTTCGTCATCGGCGCAGATTTCCTCGGCAGTGCGCCCTCGACGCTGGTTCTCGGTGACAACATCTTTTATGGCCATGATCTTCAGAGTCGTCTCAAGGCCGCCAACCAACATCGCAATGGCGCCACCGTCTTCGCCTACCCGGTGCACGACCCGGAGCGCTATGGCGTCGTGGAATTCGATACCGAGGGGAGGGCCATCAGCCTCGAGGAAAAACCCGCGAGGCCGAAGAGCCGCTATGCGGTCACCGGCCTGTACTTCTACGATCAGGCGGTTGTTGACATGGCACGCGAGCTCAAACCCTCCCCGCGGGGCGAGCTCGAGATCACCGACATCAATCGCCTCTACCTCGAGCAGGGCCGGCTAGATGTGCAGCTCATGGGGCGCGGGGATGCCTGGCTCGACACCGGCACCCATGACTCGCTCCTTGAGGCTAGCCTGTTCATCCAGACCTTGGAGAAACGGCAAGGGCTCAAGATCGCTTGCCCGGAAGAGATCGCCTGGCGGCATAAGTGGATTACCGATGAGGACCTGGAGCAGCTGGCCCAGCCGCTGGCTAAAAGTGGTTACGGCCAGTACCTGCTGCGCCTTTTGACCGAGCGGGTATTCTGATGAAGGTGATTCCAACCGCCATCCCCGAGGTGCTCATCCTGGAGCCGAAGGTCTTCGGCGACTCTCGCGGTTTCTTCATGGAGAGCTACAACGCAAGGACCTTCGGCGAGGCGACAGGCCTTGATATCCAGTTCGTTCAGGACAACCACTCGCGCTCCGTCAAAGGCGTACTGCGCGGACTGCACTACCAGCTACAGCAACCGCAGGGGAAGCTCGTGCGCGTCGTGCGCGGCATGGTTTTTGACGTGGCCGTCGATGTACGCAAGTCCTCCCCGACCTTCGGCCGGTGGGTTGGGATCGAGCTCTCCGAAGACAACCACCGTCAGCTTTGGATACCGGCGGGGTTTGCGCATGGCTTTCTCGTCCTGAGCGAGAACGCCGACTTCCTCTACAAGACCACCGACTACTACGCTCCCGAACACGAACGCTGCATCGCCTGGGATGATCCGACCATCGGCATCGAGTGGCCGCTGGACGCCCCGCCCCTTCTTTCGGCTAAAGACCGATTGGGGATTTCACTGATGGAAGCCGAAGTCTTCAGCTAAACGTCGAGGGCGTCTCGAGACATCCCCCTCTTCGCATTCAGCTATCATGTCCCTTTAATCTCTCCTGATTGCCCATCATGTGCGGAATTGTCGGCGCCATCGCGGAACGTAATGTCACCCCCATCCTGCTGGAGGGGCTGCGGCGACTGGAGTACCGCGGCTATGACTCGGCGGGTCTGGTGGTACTCGGAAGCAACGGCCGCCTCGATCGGCGACGGGCACTCGGCAAGGTGGAGCACCTGGCGGCCGGCATCGACCAGCGGCCCGTCAGCGGCCCCCTCGGCATCGCCCACACCCGCTGGGCTACCCACGGGGCGCCGGCGGAGCGCAATGCCCACCCGCATATCTCCTGCGACCGGGTGGCCATCGTCCACAACGGCATCATCGAGAACCATGCGAAGCTGCGTGCAAAGCTAACGGAGCTCGGTTACACCTTCACCTCCGAGACTGACACCGAAGTGGCGGCGCACTGGATCGAGCATCGCCTGCGCGAGACGGGCGATCTGCTTGAAGCCGTGCAGCAGGCCGTGGCGGACTTCGAGGGAGCCTATGCCCTGGGGGTGATCGCTGTGGATGAACCGGACCGCCTGATCGCCGCGCGCAAGGGCAGCCCGCTGGTGATCGGCCTCGGCATTGGCGAGAACTTCATTGCCTCGGACGTGGCGGCCTTGCTGCCGGTGACCCAACGTTTCATCTTTCTCGAAGATGGGGATGTGGCCGAGTTGCACCGCGGCGCGGTTACGATCTTCGATGCGCAGGGCCAACGGGTCGAGCGCCCGGTGAAACTCTCCAGCCAAAGCCCCGATGCCGCCGAGAAGGGGCCCTACCGGCATTTCATGCAGAAGGAGATCTTCGAGCAGCCGCGTGCGGTGGCCGACACCCTTGAGGGGCGGATTGCCGGGGAGCGTGTGCTCGAGGGCATTTTTGGCGCCGGTTCGACGGCCATCTTCCAGCGGATTCGGCGCGTGCAGATCATCGCCTGCGGCACGAGCTTCCATGCCGGACTCACGGCTCGCTACTGGTTCGAGGACATCCTTGGCCTGCCCTGTCATGTGGAGGTGGCAAGCGAGTTTCGTTACCGCAATCCGGTGCTCGAGGACGATTCGCTCTTCGTGACGCTCTCGCAGTCCGGCGAGACGGCCGACACCCTGGCCGCGTTGATGAACGTCAAGGCACGTCGCCCTGACATGGCCACGTTGACGATCTGCAATGTGCCTGAATCTTCGCTGGTCCGTGAATCCGGTCTGGTGTTCATGACCCAGGCCGGGCCGGAGATCGGCGTGGCCTCGACCAAGGCCTTCACCACCCAGCTGATTGCCCTGGCGTTGTTGCTGGTGTCCATCGGCAAGGCGCAGGGGCGGCTGGGCGAGCCCCAGGAGGCACGCATCGTGCAGGGGCTCTCCCGCATCCCGGGCAAGATCGCCGAGGCCCTGGCGCAGGAGGGACGCATCCTCGCCCTTGCGGAGCGGCTGGTACACAAGCAGCACGCCCTGTTCCTTGGCCGCGGGGCCATGTACCCCATCGCCATGGAGGGGGCGCTCAAGCTCAAAGAAATCTCCTACATCCACGCCGAGGCCTACCCCGCAGGAGAGCTCAAGCATGGCCCGCTGGCGCTGGTGGACGAGTCCATGCCGGTGATCGCCATCGCCCCGAAGGACGACCTTCTGGCCAAGCTCAAGTCCAACCTCGAGGAGGTGCGCGCGCGCGGCGGCGAGCTGTTCGTGTTCGAGGACGAGACGGCGGACGTGGAGCCCTCGGAGGGCATCCACGTGGTGCCGGTCACCTCCAATGTCGGACGCATCAGCGCACCGATCATCTTCAACATCCCGCTCCAGCTGCTCGCCTACCACGTGGCCGTGCTGCGCGGCACGGATGTGGACAAGCCGCGCAACCTGGCCAAGTCGGTGACGGTGGAGTAAGAGTCATACCCCAGACGTTGCATGTTACTCTCCCTCTGCTAGATTGTGCGTTACATGCAACCCTTCTGGAGTCACTCATGGCCATCCCCGTCAACGAACGCGTACAGAAGCGCCGCCAGATCCTTCGCCAGGCGGGATTGCGCCCCATTCAGATTTGGGTGCCCGATACGCGCCGGCCGGGCTTTGCTGAAGAGTGCCTCCGTCAGTCGCGCATGCTGCATGGCGACTCCAATGAATCGGACATCCTCGGCTGGATCGAGTTGGGCACGGACACGGAAGGCTGGACATGAAACGTGGCGACCTGGTCACCGTGTCACTCCCAGGGGATTACGGTAAACCGCGGCCGGCCTTGCTCATCCAGTCCGATCTATTCAGCCTACACCCTTCGGTGGTGGTTCTCCCCATCACCAGCGAACTGCGCGACACCCCGCTCTTCAGAATCAACCTGCCCCCCTCCGATGGCAATGGACTCCACAAGCCCTCGCAGGTGATGGTCGACAAGCCGTTCACACTGGCCCGAACCAAGGTTGACGCCCCCTTCGGAAGTATTGATGAAGGCACGATGATCGAAGTCGAACGCGCCTTGGCCGTGTTTCTGGGCATCGCCAAATAAGCGATCCCCTTGCGAGCGACAAAAATGCGTTTTCTTGGATTTTTCCTATAGATCAACCGCTTGGCATGCGCTAATAAGGAGCATGGCTCGGCAATCTCGCCCAGCCATGCAACGCACAAGGAGCTTCAGGATGATCAAGTCGCTTTTTCGTCCCTTTGTCCTCGCCTTGGCCCTCAGCCCCCTGACCGCCTTGGCTGCCGACCCGCTCGATATCAATAACGCCACCGCCGCCCAGCTGGAGAGCCTCAATGGCATCGGCCCCGCCAAGGCGCAGGCCATCATCGACTACCGCACCAAGCACGGCCCCTTCCAGAAGGTCGAGGACCTGGAGAAGGTCGACGGCATCGGCCCGAAGATGGTGGAAAAGCTCAAGCCCATGGTCACGGTCAAGGCCCCGGCCGCTGCGGCCACACCCACGACGCCGGCCAAGCGATAACCTAGCAAGGGAGGCTCATGCGAGGGCGGCTCCGGCCGCCCTTTGGCATGGTATGGTTGGCTCATCGCATTTGAAGGAGGCACCTCATGGGTCATCCACTCCGCGTCGAACGCCTTAGCCCCGACGAGTACCTGCGCGAAGAAGAGCTCGCCAAGGTCAAGCACGAGTACCTCGATGGCCGCATCTATGCCATGGCCGGGGCGAGTGAGCGGCATAACCGCATCACCCTCAACATTGCCTTTCATCTTCGCAGTGTCACGCGCGGCAAGCCCTGCGGCGTGTTCATGGCCGACATGAAGGTGCGCGAGCGCAGCTCCAATATCTTCTACTACCCGGACGTGATGCTGGTCTGCGACCCGAGCGACGACCATCCCTACTACAAGGAGCGCCCCTGCCTGATCGTCGAGGTGCTCTCGCCCTCGACTGCCACCATCGACCGGCGGGAGAAATGGCGCACCTACCGCGACATGTCTTCCCTCAAGTACTACCTGGTGGTGAACTCGGACCAGGCGGAGGTGGAGGTGTACAGCCGCGCGGAGGATGGCGGCTGGCAGGTGGCCATGCTCGAGGGCGGCGAGGTGCTGATCATCGACTGCCCCCCCATCCAGGCCGCCCTTTCGCTGGAGGACATCTACGAGGACACAGGCCTCGCCCTGCCCATTTGAACTAAGGTTCTTGCGCGGCGGAATCCGGACTGCGGATCTGCCTTGGGCTGTAGGAGGCCCGCCCGCGGGCCGATAAACCCATGCTCAATGGCCAAGTCGCGGCGAGGGCGCCGCTGCTACGCAGCCCCCCAGACCGATGGCGCACGTTCATGCGATGGCCCTGCCCCATAGCCTTCGCGGGATCAAGGGCTTAGAATGCCGCCCCTTCATCCACTGCGACTGGTTAACCTCCATGAATCGCGACCAAACCGCCTCCCCCGCCGCGCCCAAGAAGGTCTACATCAAGACCTGGGGCTGCCAGATGAACGAGTACGACAGCCAGAAGATGGGCGATGTGCTGCATGCCTGCGAGGGCATGGAGCTGGCGCAGACCCCGGACGAGGCGGACGTGATCCTGCTCAACACCTGCTCCATCCGTGAGAAGGCGCAGGAGAAGGTGTTCTCCCAGCTCGGCCAGTGGAAGGAGCTCAAGCGCGCCAGGCCGGAGCTCGTGATCGGCGTGGGCGGCTGTGTAGCCAGCCAGGAGGGCGAGGCGCTGCGTGAGCGCGCGCCGTTCGTGGATGTGGTGTTCGGCCCGCAGACCCTGCACCGCCTGCCGGAGATGATCCGCGAGGTGAGAACCTCCGGCCAGCCGGTGGTGGACATCTCCTTCCCCGAGATCGAGAAGTTCGACCGCCTGCCCGAGCCGCGCGCGGAGGGGCCGACCGCCTTTGTCTCGATCATGGAGGGCTGCTCCAAGTACTGCACCTTCTGCGTGGTGCCCTACACCCGTGGCGAGGAGGTCTCCCGTCCGTTCGACGACGTGCTGGCCGAATGTGCCCAGCTCGCCGCCCAGGGTGTGCGTGAGATCAACCTGCTGGGCCAGAACGTCAACGCCTACCGCGGCACGATGCACGACGGCGGCGTCGCCGACCTGGCCCTTTTGATCGAATACGTGGCCGCCATCGATGGCATCGAGCGCATCCGCTTCACCACCTCGCACCCGGTGGAGTTCACCGACCGGCTGATCGAGGCCTACCGCACCGTGCCCAAGCTTGCGAGCTTCCTGCACCTGCCGGTGCAGTCCGGCTCCGACCGCATCCTCGCGGCGATGAAGCGCGGCCACACCGCGCTCGAATACAAGGCCAAGATCCGCCGCCTCAAGGAGGCCCGGCCGGGGATCAGCATTTCTTCCGACTTCATCGTCGGCTTCCCCGGCGAGACGGAGGCCGACTTCGAGGCGACGATGAAACTGATCCGCGAGGTCGGCTTCGACCAGTCCTTCAGCTTCATTTACAGCGCCCGCCCCGGCACCCCGGCGGCGAGCCTGCCGGACGACACCCCGCTCGAAGTGAAGAAGGAGCGCCTCTACCGCCTGCAGGAGCTGATCAACAGCCAGGCCCGCGCGATCAGCGAGGCCATGCTCGGCACCACCCAGCGCATCCTGGTCGAAGGCCCCTCGCGCAAGGACGAGCAGGAGCTGATGGGTCGTACCGAGAACAACCGTGTGGTGAACTTCAAGGGCGGCGCGCGGCTGATCGGCCAGTTCGTCGACGTGCGCATTACCGAGGTGCTGCCCAACTCGCTGCGCGGGGAAGTCATCTGAAATCCCCCCCCTCCCCCTCGCAGGGGGAGGGGGGGGATGAGGCGTAGCCAATCCCCCTCTCCCTAACCCTCCCCCGCCAGGGGGAGGGAAGGTGCCTGATTCAAGGTGATCAAGTGTTACATCGGCTGGATGGTCTCCGACCCCAGCCCCCGGTTGAAATTTCCCCTTCCCCAGCCCATGATCGTGACCATCCCTTCCATGTCACGCCGAATTTGAGCCCCTTGCTGCAAACCCGCGCCTTTCTCCTCACCCCCGAGGACAACACCCGCCTTGCCAACCTCTGCGGCCAGCTCGATGGTCACCTGCGCATGATCGAACGCCGCCTGGGCGTCGAGATCAACAACCGCGGCTTCCAGTTCCAGGTCATCGGCCCGGAGGATGCCGCTGCCACGGCCGTCAAGCTCCTGCACGACCTGTACACCCAGACCGAGCACGCCGTGCTCAACAGCAGCGCCGTGCATCTCGCCCTGGTCGAGAGCGGGTTTGGTGATGAGGCCGAGAGCGCGCCGGAGGAGGCCCTGCCCGAGGAGTTTTCCATCCGCACCCCGCGCAGCCTTATCCGCGGGCGCGGCGCCAACCAGGTGCGCTACCTGCGCGACATCCGCACCCACGACCTGTCCTTCGGCATCGGCCCCGCCGGCACCGGCAAGACCTATCTTGCGGTGGCCTCCGCAGTCGAGGCGCTGGAGAAGGAAGAGGTGCGCCGCATCGTGCTGGTGCGCCCGGCAGTCGAGGCCGGCGAGCGGCTGGGCTTTCTGCCCGGCGACATGGCACAGAAGATCGACCCCTACCTGCGGCCGATGTACGACGCCCTGTACGAGATGTTTGGTTTCGAACGCGTGGCGAAATACATCGAGCGCAACGTGATCGAGGTCGCGCCGCTGGCCTTCATGCGCGGCCGCACCCTGAACGAGGCGTTCATCATCCTCGACGAGGCGCAGAACACCACGGTCGAGCAGATGAAGATGTTCCTCACCCGCATCGGCTTCGGCTCGCGTGCGGTGGTGACCGGGGATGTGACCCAGATCGACCTGCCGCGCGCACAGACCTCCGGCCTGCGTCACGTGATCGAGATCCTCAAGGACGTGGACGGGGTGAGCTTCACCTTCTTCCAGGCCCGCGACGTGGTCCGTCACCCCTTGGTCAAGCGCATCGTCGCGGCTTATGAGAAGGCTGACATCCATGCTTGATCTCGAAATCCAGTACCCCGAGACCGGCCCCGCCGGCCTGCCCGACGAGACCACCTTCACCCGCTGGGTGCGCGAGGCCCTGGGCGAGCGCGCCACCGGCCTGACCCTGCGCCTGACCGATGCCTCCGAAATGGCCGCCCTGAACCAGCAGTACTGCGGCAAGGCTTACGCCACCAACGTGCTGTCCTTCCCGCTCGAATTCCCGCTGGAGAGCGGCATCCCGTACATCGGCGACATCGTGATCTGCCCCGAGGTGGTCGCGCGCGAGGCCGCGGAGCAGGGCAAGCCGCTGGAGGCCCATTACGCCCACCTTACCGTGCATGGCGTGCTGCATCTCTTGGGCTACGATCATGAGACCGAGGAGGAGGCGGTGGAGATGGAAACGCTGGAGACACACATCCTCGCCAGACTCGGCTACCCCGACCCCTACCAACCCATTGACGACTAATGGACGATTCCTCACCCAGTGAAAACGCAGGCCAACCTCGAAGTTGGCTTGACCGGATTGCCCAGCTGCTTGGCGGCGAACCCCGCAATCGGGAAGACCTGATCGAAACCCTCGAGACCGCGCAGGAGCGCGGCCTATTCGATTCGACCGCCCTGGCCATGATGGAGGGCGTGCTCGAACTGCACGATCTGCGTGCGCGCGACATCATGATCCCCCGCGGCCAGATGGACGTGATCGAGCTGGACGCCCCCTTCGAGGACATCCTGCGCCAGGTCCTGGCTTCGGGCCACTCCCGTTATCCGGTGATCGGCGAAGACCGTGACGAGGTCGTCGGCATCCTGCTGGTCAAGGACCTGCTACGCGCTCTCCCGCTGAAGGGCAACGGTCAGGATGAAGCCGAGCATGACGCCCCCTTCGACATCACGCCTCACCTGCGCCCGGTGCTTTTCGTGCCGGAGAGCAAGCGCGTGGATGCCCTGCTGGCCGAGCTTCGGGCCTCACGCAACCATATGACCGTGGTCATTGACGAGTACGGCGGCGTGGCCGGCCTGATCACCATCGAGGACATCCTCGAGCAGATCGTCGGCAACATCGAAGACGAATACGACGTGGAGGAGGATGTCCACATCCGCGCCGCGGGGCAAGACCGTTACATCATCCATGCCCTCACCCCGATCGAGGAGTTCAACGAGACCGTGGGCGCCCACCTGCCCGATACGGACTTCGACACCGTCGGCGGGCTGGTCACCCACACCCTCGGTCATCTGCCGCAGAAGGACGAACGCATCGAGTTGGACGGCTTCGAGTTCCGCGTGGTCAGCGCCGACAGCCGCCGCCTGCACCGCCTGCGGGTGACGCGCATCCAGCCCGCGGAGGGGCAGGAAGAGGGATAAGGCGCTGAGTTGCGTTGATGCGCCAAAATCATCTCCGCGACACGCGGCTCCTACAGCCCCATCGCATCCCCGTGGGAGCGGCGCCCTCGCCGCGATGAAGGGCCGAAAGGCCCATCGGCCCGAGGGCGGGCCTCCTACTGAAAGCCCACGTGCCGCTGTGATCCCCCCGAATCATTGAGCCCCCGGCCACCTCACCCCATCTCCCATCATGCCACGCCTCTCCCCCTGGACCGCCCGCCTCCTCGCCCTCCTGCTCGGCGCAGTCCTGCCGCTGGCCTTCTCCCCCTTCGATCTGTGGCCTATCGCCATCCTCGCCTCCGCAGGACTGCTCTGGCTCTGGCAGGGGGCCACGCCACGCGAGGCGCGCTGGATGGGCTACGCCTTCGGCCTCGGTCAGTTCGGCGTGGGGGTGAGCTGGGTCTACAACAGCCTCCACCTGTTCGGCGACGCCATCGCCCCGGTCGCGGGCCTCATCACCTTCCTCTTCGTCGCCGTGGCGGCGGCCTTCCCGGCCCTTGCGGGCGAGCTCGCCGCACGGCTGAGCGCGCCCGGCACGGCCAGGCGCCTGTTCCTCGCCCTGCCGCTGGCCTGGGTGCTGCTGGAGCTTGTGCGCGGCATCTTCCTCGGCGGCTTCCCCTGGCTGAACCTCGGCGCGAGCATGCTGGCCACGCCCCTCGCAGGCTACGGCCCGCTGCTGGGCGAGTACAGCATGGGCCTTGCCGTGGTGCTGAGCGCGGCCGCACTCGTCGGCTTGCTTAAGCGCCGCACGGCCCGCATCGCCCTGCCGCTGCTGACCGGGGTGTGGGGCCTGGGATTCGCGCTTGGACAGATCGCCTGGGTTCAGCCTGCCGGCGAGCCGGTGTCGGTGGCGATCGTGCAGGGCAATGTGGAACAGGCGCGCAAGTTCGACCCCGAGCGCTTCGAGGCCACCCTGGCGACCTACCGCTCGCTCACCGAGGCGAACAAGGATGCCAGGCTGATCCTGTGGCCGGAGACGGCGGTGCCGGACCTTGTGTCACAGGCCGCCCCCTTCCTGATCGAGATGCAGGACAGGGCCCGCGAGCACGGTGTCCAGATCGTCGCCGGGGTGTTCGACGAAGACCGCTTCGGCCACTACTACAACGCCCTGATCACCCTGCCCGTGGACGGAGGGCGCTACCACAAGCGCCACCTGGTCGCCTTTGGCGAGTTCCTGCCGCTGCGCTTTTTGATCGAGCCCTTCAAGGCCTTCATCCAGGTGCCGATGTCCGACCTCACCTCCGGGGCGGATGAGCAGCCCCTCCTCCAGCTGGCCGGCCACCCTGCGGGCGCCTCGATCTGCTACGAGGCCGCGCTCTCGCGCGAGATCCGCCTCGCCCTGCCGCAAGCGAGCTTCCTCATTAACGCCAGCAACGACGCCTGGTTCGGCGACTCGCTCGCACCGCATCAGCACCTGCAAATCGCCGCGATGCGCAGCCTGGAGAGCGGCCGTTGGATGGCCCGCGCCACCAACACCGGTATCTCTGCCCTGATCGACCCTCACGGCCGGGTGGTGGCGCGCACACCCCAGTTTGAGCAGGCCGTGCTGCGCGGCGAGATCACGCCCATGCAGGGGGCCACCCCCTTCGTGCGCTGGGGCGAGTGGCCGCTGTGGCTGTTGGCCGGCCTGGGACTGGCCGGTCTCGCCCTGCGCGGCCTGATCCGGAAACGCCAGGGCTGACCGTCCCTACAGCGCCACCCGGCCGAGGGCGACCATGGCCCCGAGCAGCAGCAGGAAGCCTCCTGCCCCGCGCTCCAGCATGCCCCGCCAGCGCCCCACCCGCAGGCGCAGCTCGTGCGCCAGCATGGAGGCACCGAAACCAAGCAGCAGGGCCGGAAGCAGGGCTGCGCCCAGGCCAAAACCCGCGCCCAGCAACATGCCCCCGGCGAGGCTGCCCGCGGCGGCGGCAGCGAGCAGGATCGTCGCCAGCGGCGCGCAGGGGCTGAAGGCCATGCCGAGGCCCGTGGCGTAGGCCCCGAGCAGATGCAGGCCCCGGCGCGTGGTCTTGGGACGCGTCGCAGGCATGGGAAGAGGCACATCGCCCCTCGCGGCAGGCCGGCTCGCCCCACAGGTCCTCCCCCGCCCCGCGCGCAGGATCACGAGCGCGCCCAGCACCATCGTGCCGCCGCCGACGAACAGCCGCATGACCCACTGCACGTCCAGCCCCGCCATCCAGTGCCCCAGCAGGGCGGAGGCCGAGGCCATGCCCATGTAGCCGCTGACCCTTCCCAGCGAGAAGGCGGCCACCATCCACCACGACTCGCGCGCACCGCCCCCGCGTCCAAGCAGGGCCGGGCCGACCAGCGGCACGCAGGCGATGCTGCATGCCGTCGCCCCGTAGGAGAGCCCGAGCAGGAGGGCGGACAGGAACCCCAGCGGCGCCAACTCATTCATGGACGCTCCTCACCCGTGGTGGTCTCATCCCGTGCCGGGACGATGGGGATGCCCTTGAAGGCGTGAAGTCGCACCGCCTCCCACTCGGTCTGGGCCTTCTTGCGCGCCTTGAAGTAGGCTGGGCTCGAGCGGAACAGCGGCAGGCCGAGGTAACGGATCTGCAGCACGTCCTTGTCCGGGCAGAATTCCACGCAGCGCCCGCACAGCGTGCAGTCCGCGAAAGTGACGTCCTTGCGCGTCATGTCGGTGTGGATCTCGCGGATGTCCATCGGGCAGGCCTTTGCGCACAGGCCGCAGCGGTCGCAGCGCGGGGTGGCGTGCTTCACCAGCCGGGCAAGACCGATCTTGCGGAACACCGCATGCAGGGCAAGCATGGGGCAGATGCGGCAAAAGGGCTGGCGCAGGGTCATGCCCAGGGCCACCATCAGGCCGAAGAGGAAGGTTCCGAGCATGGACAGGACGACGGTGGTGGTGCTGGTCGTGTCGACAACCAGTTGCCCGGTGTCGCCGGTGGCCAGGGTGGTGAGGATGCGGCTCGGGCAGATGTCGCAGAACGGGTTGCCCAGCTCGTGCGCCACCACCCCCATCCCCGCCAGCACCGGCAGGCCGAACACGAGGCCGCCGAGCAGCGCCCACTTCCAGGGCCGGAGGCGGTCCACCGCCTTGTCGGACAGCGATTCCACCTGCCTGAACCCGAGCTTCTGCCCCAGCAGGTGGGTCACCTCCTGGAAGAAGCCGAGCGGGCAGATCCAGCCGCAGAAGGCCTTGTTCAGCAGGACGAATAGCATGAGGAAGGTGCCGAGCGAGATCAGGGTGGGCATCAGCGCCTTGAGGATCTCACCGCCGCCCATCAGGGCCTCGCCCAGGCGGTGATGCATCTGGTGCTGGATGGGAACCAGAACGCAGTAGTCCGCGGTCTGGCCATCGTAGGCACAAGCCAGGGCGGGCAACGCGCCGGAAAGCTTGTCGGCGGCATAGAAGCCGACGACGGCAGAGCCGTAGATCAGGAAGAGGAAGGCGGCGAGCTGGACCAGCTTGCGCAGCACGGACAGGTTCTTCAGCGGGCTCATGAGGTCTTCCTCTTGGGACGGGGCTTGGCGGCGCGCAGGAGCAGGGGCCTGGCGGCGAAACCGCCCACAAGGCCTGCCACCCCCATGAAGGCGCCGAGCGGCAGGGACTTCCAGTGCGCCGGCGAGGGCGCGTAGGACGCGCTCAGGGTGGTGACGTGCAACACGCCCTGCCCATCCCTGTGCTCGGCCACGAGGATCATCTCCCCGGCCTGCCGCTGGCCGGCGTCGGGGTCCAGGTCGTCCGGGACAACGATCGCGGCCCGGCCGCGCGCATCCGTCTGGACGACGAGCTCGCTCCCTTTCGCGGTGGTCAGGCGCATGGCCTGCCCCCCCAGGGGCTGACCGTCAAAGCGCAGGGCGAAGCGTGCCGCCTGGTCGCCCTGGTAGCGCCAGTGCTCGCGCGGCAGGGGATCGGGCACGATCTCGAGCCGCGCCTTGGGCAGCGCCACGACCTCCGCCGGGCTGTGCCCCGAGGGTCGGCCGCCCAGCGGCACGTAGCGGATGGCGGTCTCCACCCGCCCTTCCCCCGCACGGCTGGCCACCAGCGCGTGGTAGTACTCCATCCCCGTGCGCGGCATGGGGAAGGCCCCGCCGCGTGCCTCCAAGGGGTGGACGCTCAGATCCGGGGCGATCATCCGCGCTTGCACGCCCTCCCCCATGCCCTCCAGGCGCCAGCCTGCGGACTTCGTGGCGTGACCGCCGTGGGAGGCTTGCCCAGCCGCCGATACGGGGATGCGCCAGGCCAGCTCGCCCTCCGCCCAAGCGGGCACGATGAGACCGAGCCCGAACAGGGCCAGAAATATCCTGCTGTTCATGCAGCCTCCTCAGAACTGGGCATTGAAACCCGCGGTCCAGACCCGACCCGGATTGACAGTGAGGCTGGCGTCCTCCAGATCGAACTTGCCATCGCCGTTGGCGTCGTAGGAGGCGCGCACGGTGTTGAAGTAGTCGCGGGCGAACAGGTTGTCGATACGCGCGAACAGCGTCCAGGTCATGCTTCGGCCGCGCCGGATCTCGTAGGAGCCGAACAAGTTGACCAGGGTGTACCCGCCGATGCGCAGGCGGTTCAGCTCGTCGGCGTAGTAGCCGGACACGGTGTCCAGCTCTGCGGTGACCAGCCACGGTTCGGAGGGACGGTAGTGCATGCGCAGGTTGGCGTGGTGGCGAGGGGTGCGCGGGATGCTGTTGCCGAGCAGGTCGTAGTGTTCGATCAGGTAGTTCCCGCCCCAGCGATCGCCCAGCAGCAGGTTGAAGTTGGCGTGACTGGTGTATTTCGCATCGAGCAGGGTGTAGGCCAGATCGAAGGACCATTGCGGATTCACGATGCCGTTCAGGGCCAACTCCAGGCCGCGCGAGCGCGCACCGCCGACATTCTCGTAACGGTTGACCTCCCCCGTTTCTGGCACGGCGTACTGGCCGGCCGTGGCGACGATGTAGTCGTTGCGGTCGATCTGGAACAGGGCGGCCTCGTAGCGCAGCGGGATGCCTGCAGCAATACGCCCGCGCACGCCGATCTCCTTGGTCAGCGAACGCTCGGGCGCAAGGGCCGGGTTGCTCGCCGTACTGCCCTGCGGGTCGATGGTGCCGGCGAACAGCTGCTGGATGGTGGGAATGCGGAAGCCCGTAGAGACATTGGCGAACAAGTCCGCGTCCTTGCCAAGGGCATGGTTCGCCCCCAACCGCCAGGAGGTCTGATCGAAGCTGCGGTCGAGGCCCAGGTTGCGAAGCTGATCATCGTAATTGAGCGCGATGCGCTCCTGGCGCAGGTTGGCGGTGAGGGTCAAGGCGTCGGTGGCGCGATAGCGCAGCTCACCGTAGGCGGCGGTGACGGTCTCGTCGGTGGTGTCCTGCGAGGTCACCTCCCCCGCATACCGCACCGGGGCGCGCGGGGATGGCGAGGTCTTGTAGTCGACCAGGTTGAAGGTGCGATTGTCATAGGTGTTGAAGCGCAGGTCGATGGCGCCAAGCCAGGCCAGGCGGCCCGCCGTGCCGCGCAGCTCGGACTTGAGCCCCTGCTGGACCTGTTCGTAGTCGTTGCCGGTGGTGTAGGCGTTGGGATCGCTGATCGCCCGGCCGCGGGCATCGAAGCGCTGGGGGGCGGAAATGAAGCGGGTATGGTCGGTGAAGCGGTAGATGCTCGTCAGCCAGTTCATCCCGGAGGCGAGATCGCGGTTGTAGTTGAGGAAGACCTTGCCGAGATCCACGTCGTACCTGCGCGCGTAGTCCTGGCCCTCGACGCTGCGCGGGTCGTTCCTGGCCTGGGTGATGCCGGTCACCGTACCGTGACTGTCCTTTTCGCGCTGGGAGCGCTCGAAGCCAAGCGTCAGGTCGCTCTGCTCATCCGCGAACCACTGCAGCTTGCCGGTCAGGTAGTCGGCGCGATACCCGGAATCATGCCAGTAACCATCCGACTGACGGGTGGAGGCCTGGATGTGGCCGACGAGGTCGCCCCACTGGCCGGCGGCGCGCGCCAGCCCCTTGCGGTAGCCGAAACTGCCCGCCTCGGCCTCGACCTTGTTCTTCTGTGCGCCGCGCTTGGTGGTGATGATGACCGCGCCGGACAGGGCATCCTCACCGAACAGGTAGGACGCCCCTCCCTTGATCACCCGCACCGACTCGATATCGTCGAGGTCGATGTTGACCCGCCCGGTGCGCTCGAACACCGGCACGCCGTCGATCACGACCGCCACACCGGGCTTCTCCCCCATGTAGCGCTGGTTCTCGACCCCGCGGATGTGGATCTTGATCGAGTCGCCCCCCTGGATCTCGGTGGTGATGCCGGGAATCGCCTGCAGGATCTGCTGCAGGTTCTCGGCATGGCTTCGGTCCACCTCCTCACCGCTGATGACCGCGATGCTCGAGGGTTCGTCGCGGCGCTGACCGAATCGGTCGTCGATCGTGGTGGACTCGATGCGAAGCGCGTCGAGGGCGGTGGGCTCGGCGGCCGCGACGAGGGCCCACGCCCCCGCCACCATCGTCGCCACGGGGATCACTGAACGGTGCATGACACATGAACTCCTTGCGCGAAAAAAATCGCGGCAAGGAGGGCAACCATCATGCCAACATACAAGTCACTGATTTATCGGGCACCCTCCGGTGGCTCCACGGTGAAATGGCACAAAGACCCTGCGTATGATGGGGTCAAAGACCCATAACCATAAGCTAAGTTTTGCGCGCCATTAATAGATTCCGCTTGGGCTACATCACCGCCGAGCGGACCGGCCTGAAGCGCGTGCCCTTGCAGCGCGGACAGGGTGGGACCGTGGCTGCCTGCTCGAGATGGATGATCTCGCCGCAGGCCACGCACTCGTAGGCCCCCTTGGGGGCCTCCGCGCCGGCATGCACCGGAGCCTGTTCGCGCTCCGTCCAGAGCTCCTTCAGGCGCAAAAGCTCAAAGGTGGTGGGATCGGCGCCGGACAGGACGCGCTCGAGCAGGCTGCGTTCGGCGACGGTCAGGTCCGTGTCCATCCACTGCTTCACCCCGAGCTCGGCCTGCATCATGGTCAGCGCCACATCCTCGACATCGCGCTTGAGCGCCGTCGCCACCACCTCCGCCTCCTCACGGCTCAGCTCGCCCAGGGTATAGGCCTGCTCGCGCGCCTTGAGCAGGGCCTCCTCTAGGGTGTGCACCAACCCCTCCCCGGCATGCTGCAGGAGCTGGTGCACGCGCTCGCTCATCACCCGGTAACCTTCCCGAAGGCGCCCCTCAAGATCATTCGACATAAGCGCTCTCCATTCACTCTCATCACGTCGAGTTAAGCACATTCCACGCAAGGAGCACGGGGCATTTGGTATCCTTGCCGGTCTCAACGTCCAGACCTTTCCGCCATGCACGAGCAGTACAGCCCAAGAGACATCGAACAGCACGCCCAGCAGCGCTGGGAGGCCGCCGGCATCTTCACCGCCACGGAAGACCCGGCGAAGGAGAAGTTCTACTGCCTGTCGATGTTTCCCTACCCCAGCGGCAAGCTGCACATGGGGCATGTGCGCAACTACACCATCGGCGATGTGATCGCACGCTTCCAGCGCATGCACGGCAGGAACGTGCTGCAACCGATGGGCTGGGACGCCTTCGGCCTGCCAGCGGAGAACGCGGCACTGGCCAACAACGTCGCCCCCGCGGCCTGGACCCTGTCCAACATCGACTACATGCGCAACCAGCTGAAATCGCTGGGCTTCGGCTACGACTGGTCGCGCGAGGTCACCACCTGCCTGCCCGAGTATTACCGCTGGGAGCAATGGCTGTTCACCCGCCTGATGAAGAAGGGCCTGGCCTACAAGAAGACCGCGGTGGTGAACTGGGACCCGGTGGATCAGACCGTGCTCGCCAACGAACAGGTGATCGACGGGCGCGGCTGGCGCTCCGGCGCCCTGGTGGAGCGGCGCGAGATCCCACAGTGGTTCATCCGCATCACCGACTACGCCGAACAGTTGCTCCATGACCTTGACAAGCTCGACGGCTGGCCGGAGCAGGTCAAGGCCATGCAGGCCAACTGGATCGGCCGCTCGGTCGGGGTGGAGCTGCAGTTTGGCATCGAGGGCGGCGAGCCTTTGACCGTCTACACCACCCGCGCGGACACCCTGATGGGCGTGTCCTACGTCGCGGTGGCCGCCGAGCATCCGCTGGCGAAGCAGGCCGCCGCACACAACCCGGAACTCGCCGCCTTCATCGAGGAATGCCGCCACACCAAGGTGGCCGAGGCCGACATGGCCACCCTCGAGAAGAAGGGCCTGCCGCTGGGCTGCGATGCCATCCACCCGATCACGGGTGAGAAGGTGCCGGTCTGGACCGCCAACTTCGTGCTCATGGAATACGGCACCGGCGCGGTCATGGCCGTCCCGGCACACGATCAGCGCGACTGGGAATTCGCGCAGAAGTACGCCCTGCCGGTGAAGCAGGTCATCGCCCCAGTGACCGGCGAGAGCTTCGACTTCAGCCAGGCTGCCCTGACCGACAAGGGGGTGCTGATCAACTCCGGCCCGTTCAACGGCCTGACCTCTGCCGAGGCCATCGACGCCATCGCCGCGCACCTTGCTGAACACGGCAAGGGCCACAAGAAGGTCAACTACCGCCTGCGCGACTGGGGCGTGTCCCGTCAGCGCTACTGGGGCTGCCCGATCCCGGTGATCAACTGCACGACCTGCGGCGCGGTGCCGGTGCCGGAGGACCAGCTGCCGGTGGTGCTGCCGCTTGATGTGGAGATGAACGGCCCGCAATCGCCGATCAAGTCCATGCCGGAGTTCATCCACACCACCTGTCCGGTGTGCGGCGGGCCGGCCGAGCGCGAGACCGACACCTTCGACACCTTCTTCGAGTCGAGCTGGTACTACGCGCGCTACACCTCGCCGAACAACGATACGGCCATGCTGGATGAGCGCGCCAAGTACTGGCTGCCGGTCGACCAGTACATCGGCGGCGTCGAACACGCCGTGCTGCACCTGCTCTACGCCCGCTTCTTCCACAAGCTCCTGCGCGACGAGGGCCTGGTCGAGGGTGACGAGCCGTTTGCCCGCCTGCTCACCCAGGGCATGGTGGTGGCGGACACCTACTACCGCGAGGATGCCCTCGGCAAGAAGACCTGGTACAACCCGGCCGAGGTCGAGGTGGAACGCGACGAACGCGGGCGCATCATCGGCGCGAGGCTGATCGCCGACGGCCAGCCGGTCTGTGTGGGCGGCACCGAGAAGATGTCCAAGTCCAAGAACAACGGCGTCGACCCGCAGGCCATGATCGACCGCTACGGCGCGGACACCGTGCGCCTGTTCATGATGTTCGCCGCCCCGCCGGAACAGATGCTGGAGTGGTCGGATGCGGGCGTGGAGGGCGCCCACCGCTTCCTGCGCCGCCTGTGGCGCATGGTGCACGAGCACGTCGCCCAGGGCGCGGCCCCCGCCGTGGACAAGGCGCTGCTTGCCGACGCGCAGAAGGCCGCCCGCCGCAAGCTGCACGAGACCATCCAGAAGATCACCGACGACATCGGCCGCCGCCAGACCTTCAACACGGCCATTGCCGCGGTGATGGAACTGCTCAACGAGATCACGAAGCTGGACGACACCGAACCGAGCCGCGCCGTGCGCCAGGAGGCACTGGAGGCCACCGTGCTGATGCTCGCCCCGATCGTGCCGCACATCGCCGAGGCCCTGTGGCAGGCCCTCGGCAAGGACGGGCTCGCCGCTACCGCCGCTTGGCCGGTGGTCGACCAGGACGCGCTGGTGCGCGACGCCATCACCCTCGCGGTGCAGGTCAATGGCAAGCTGCGCGGCCAGATCGAGGTGCCGGTGGACGCCTCGCGCGAGGCGATCGAGCAGGCCGCGCTGGCGGATGCCAACGTGCAGCACTTCCTCGAAGGCAAGAGCGTGAAGAAGGTCATCGTCGTGCCCGGCCGCCTGATCAACCTAGTGGCGGGTTAATCCCCTCGACGGGGGAGCGAGGGGGGGAAGGTGACGCCCTCTTCCCCCCTCTCCCTAACCCTCCCCCACCAGGGGGGAGGGGACGTGCCACATCCCTGGTTTTCAGTGTTTCCCTGACACTCCCCTCCCCCTTGAGGGGGAGGGGTGGGGGAGAGGGTGAATGAGCAAGTATCCAACAAGGCACCAAGCGCCATCCCGCCGCACCCTCCTGCTTGGAGGGCTTACCCTTACCCTCTCCGCCTGCGGCTTCCAGCCGCGCGGCATGGTCGAGCTGCCACCGGTCATGCAGCGCGTCCACCTCGGCGGCAAGCTGCCGGACCCCGCCCTGGCTGCGGCCCTCGGGCGCCTGCTGCGACAGAACGGCGGCGAGCTGGTGAGCGATGCGGCCAAGGCCAGCCTGCGCCTGACCGTCACCGATTACACCCCTGGCAGCCGCCAGGTGGTGATCGACCCCCGCGCGCGCCTGCGCGAGGTGGAGCTGACCCTGCGCGTGGTCATCAAGGCCGAGGATGCCCAGGGTCAGACCCTGCTCGCGGGCGAGAGCTTCGAGGCCGCGCGCATGATGCATTACGACCCGAACAACCTGCTCGCCGCCGGCGAGGATGAGGCGAGGCTGCGTGCCGACATGCACGAGATCGTCGCCCAGTCCATCCTTGCCCGGCTGCGGGCGGCGGCTGGCCGCTGAGACATGAAGGTCCGCGCCGACCAACTCGCCCGCGCCCTGGAGCGCGGCCTGCCGACCGGCCTCCTGATCACCGGCGACGAACCGCAGCAGAAGATCGAGGCGCTCGACCAGGCGCTCGCCCTCGGACGGCAGTCCGGCATGGACGAGCGCCTGCGCTTCGAGATCGACCACGGCTTCGACTGGTCCAGCCTGATCGGCGAGTGGGCCGCCCCCTCCCTGTTCGCCCCGCGCCGCATCTTTGATCTGCGCCTTGCCAGCCTGCGCCTGTCCAAGGAGGCGTCCGCCTGGCTGGCATCCGCCGCCAGCGAACCGCCCGGCACCAACCTCTTGATCGTCAGCACGGCCCGCCTGGAGGCGGCGCAGAAGAAGTCCGCCTGGGTGCAGGCCTTCGAGAAGCACGGCCTGTGGCTGGAGGTCTGGCCGCTCAAGGAAGGCGAGCTTGTGGCGTGGATGGAGCGCCGCCTGCGCAGCCAGGGACTCGAGGCCGAGCGCGAGGCCCTGCGCCTTCTGGCCGAGCAGGTGGAGGGCAACCTGCTCGCCGCCGCGCAGGAGATCGACAAGCTCGCGCTGCTCTTCCCCCAGGGGAAGCGGCTTTCCGTGGAGGACATCCTCGGCACCGTGGCCGACTCCAGCCGCCACACCATCTTCGAGTTGAGCGACGCCGTGCTGCGCGGGGACGCGAGGCGTGCCCTACGGGTGCTGCACGGCCTGCAGGGCGAAGGCGAGGAGCCGGTCCTGCTCGGCTGGGCGCTGACCCGCGAGATCCGCCTGATCGCCGACCTCGCCACCCGCCTCGAACACGGTGAAACGCTCGCCCACGCCCAGAAGGCCCTCAAGATCCGCGACCCGCAGATCCGCCAGTACGCCGCGCGCGCCAGGCTCGGCGCGCGCCGCTGGCAGGCCCTCTTGGGCGAAGCCGCCCTGCTCGATAGGATCAACAAGGGCGTCGCCCCCGGTCGCCCCTGGCCCATGCTCACCGAACTCACCCTGCGCGCCTGCCGGGACTGAAAGCCCCACCCTGTAGGAGGCCCGCCCCGGGCCGCTGATCCAGTGCCTGATCGCCGCGGTTCGCCGCCCCCACGGCAGGCTTGCACGACCCACTCGCCATGCCGAGATCCGCGGCTGTGGTGTGGTTCTTGACCATTTCTGCGACAATCCCCTCATCCGTACCCCGATACTCACACGTTCATGGAACAGTTGATCCAGACCCTGGGCCAGCAGGCCCGCCAGGCCGCGCGCCAGCTTGCCCGCGCCGAGACCGCCGCCAAGAACCGGGCGCTTGAGGCCATCGCCCAAGCCTTGCTCGACGGGGCGGACGAGATCATCGCCGCCAACGCGCAGGATCTTGAGGCCGGCAAGGCCGTCGGCCTTGATGCCGCCATGCTCGACCGCCTGTCCATCGACAGCGCGCGCATCAAGGCCATGGCCGAGGGCGTGCGCCAGATCGTCGCCCTGCCCGACCCGGTCGGCGCCATCGACGACATGAACTACCGCCCGTCCGGCATCCAGCTCGGCAAGATGCGCGTGCCCATCGGGGTGATCGGCATCATCTATGAGTCGCGCCCGAATGTGACCGTGGATGCCGCCGCGCTGTGCCTGAAGTCCGGCAATGCCACCATCCTGCGCGGCGGCTCGGAGGCGGCACACTCCAACCGCGCCCTCGCCGGCTGCATCCAGAGCGGCCTGCGCAAGGCCGGGCTGCCGGAGGCCGCGGTGCAGGTCATCCCCACCACCGACCGCGAGGCGGTGGGTGCCATGCTGCGCGCGCGCGGCCTGATCGACGTGATCATCCCGCGCGGCGGCAAGGGCCTGATCGAACGCGTGGCGAGCGAGAGCCTGATCCCGGTCATCAAGCACCTGGACGGCAACTGCCACGTCTACATCGACGACACCGCCGACGTGCAGAAGGCGCTGAAGGTGGCCATCAATGCCAAGACCCACCGTTACGGCGTGTGCAACGCGATGGAGACCCTGCTGGTGGCCGAGGGCATCGCCGCGGAGGTGCTGCCCGCGCTGGCCGACGCCTACCTTGCCAAGGGGGTCGAGCTGCGCGGCTGCAACCGCACGCGCGCCATCCTCGACGGCGTGGCCGTGAAGGCTGCGACCGAGGACGACTGGTACACCGAGTACCTCGCCCCGATCCTGGCGATCAAGGTGGTGGACGACCTCGACATGGCGATCGGGCACATCGAGCAGTACGGTTCGCATCACACCGACGCCATCATCACCGAGGACTACACCCGCGCCCGCCGTTTCCTGCGCGAGGTGGACTCCTCGAGCGTGATGGTCAACGCCTCCACCCGCTTCGCCGATGGCTTCGAGTATGGCCTTGGCGCCGAGATCGGCATCTCCACCGACAAGCTGCACGCCCGCGGCCCGGTGGGGCTGGAGGGGCTGACCACGCAGAAGTGGATCGTGCTGGGCGATGGGCACATCCGCAGCTGAGGTGGGTAGGGTTTGATCGGCATCCTCGGCGGCACCTTCGACCCGGTCCACTACGGCCACCTGCGCCTGGCGGAGGAGGTGCGCGAGGCGCTAGGACTTGCGCAGGTGCGCTTCATCCCGGCCTTCCAGCCACCGCACCGCGAGGCCCCTGTCGCCTCGGCGCGGCAGCGGCTGGCCATGCTGCACCTTGCGCTCCAGGACAACGAGGCCTTCACCGTCGACACGCGCGAATACGACCGGGGCGGACCGTCGTGGATGGTCGACACCTGCGCCTCGCTGCGCGCGTCCTACGGCGACCGCCCGCTGGTGCTGATCATGGGCATGGACGCCTTCAACGGCTTCACCCGCTGGCGGGACTGGCAGGGCATCCTCGCGCGGGTGCACCTCGCGGTGGCCACGCGCCCCGGGGCGACCGCCAAGGGCGAGGCCACCGGACTGCTCGCCGAGCGCGGCAGCACCGTGGCCGAACTTGAACGGGCCCCGGCCGGCCGCATTGTCGAGGTGCCGATCTCCGCGCTGGACATCTCGGCGACCCGCCTCCGCGAGCTGGCCGCGCAGAGCCACAGTACCCGCTACCTTTTACCGGAAGCGGTGCGCGAGTACCTTCTTACGCACCGCCTCTACCGCACAAACCTTTGAACATCCAGAGAACTGCATGGAACTTGAACAACTTCGCGACACCGTGGTGCACGCGTTGGAAGACCTGAAGGGCACCGACGTGCGCGTGCTTGACGTACGGGGCCGCTGCTCCTTCACCGACCTGATGATCTTCGCCTCCGGCACCTCCGATCGGCACGTCAAGTCGCTCGCCGCCCATGTCGAGGAGAAGGTACGCGAGGCAGGCGTGCGCCCGCTGGGCGTCGAGGGCGCCGACCAGGCCCAGGCCAGCTGGGTGCTCCTTGACCTGGGCGACATCGTCATGCACGTGATGCTGCCCGAGACGCGCGAGTTCTATCAGCTCGAAAAACTGTGGGGTGCCGAGGCCAAGGCGTGACGGGCGCGTAGGGGCGCGGCCCCTACAGGAGGCTCACGAGCATGCGCATCCACCTGATCGCCATCGGCGAAAAGATGCCCGCCTGGGTGCAGGCGGGCTTCGATGAGTACGCCCGCCGCCTGCCGCGCGAGTGCACCCTGGTGTTGCGCGAGCTGCCGCTGGCCACGCGCGGCAAGACCGGTGACCCTGCGCGCTGGAAGCGCGAGGAGGCCGAGGCCATCCGGGCGGCCATCCCGAAAGGGGCCCATGTCGTCGCCCTCGACGTGCTGGGCAAGGCCTGGGACACGCCCGAGCTTGCCCGCCGGCTCGGCACCTGGATGCAGGAGTGCAGCGACGTGGCCCTGCTGGTCGGCGGACCGGACGGGCTGGACGAGTCCCTGCTGCGCGAGGCCCATGCCCGCTGGTCGCTCTCCCCCCTGACCTTTCCCCACCCGCTGGTGCGCATCGTGCTCGCCGAGCAGGTCTACCGGGCCTGGAGCCTGCTCAACCATCACCCCTACCATCGCGCATGAACCGCCTGATCCTCGCCTCCACCTCGCCCCGCCGCGCCGCGCTCCTGCGCCAGATCGGCGTGGCGTTCGAGCAGCGGGCGGTGGAGGTGGACGAGTCACCCCGTCCCGGCGAGGTGGCGGCCGAGACCGCCCTGCGCCTGGCGGTGGCCAAGGCGGAGGCGGGGCGCCCCCGGGCTGCCCCGGGGCAGGCGGTGCTCGCCGCGGACACCCTGGTGAGCCTGGACGGTGAGCCCTTGGGCAAACCGCGTGACCGCGAGGACTTCTTCGCCATGCTGCGCCGTCTGTCCGGCCGCCGGCACGAGGTCTACACCGCCGTGGCCCTGGCCTGGGAGGATCAGATCAAATCCTTCCTCTCGGTCAGCCACGTGGACTTCCGCCCCCTGCTGGATGCCGAGCTGGCCGCCTACTGGGAGACCGGGGAGCCGCAGGACAAGGCCGGCGGCTACGCGATTCAGGGCTTGGCGGCCATCTTCATCACCCGCCTCGAGGGCAGCTTTTCCGGGGTCATGGGCCTGCCTCTGTTCGAAACCGCCGAGCTTTTGCAGCAGGCGGGCATCCCCCTCTGGAGCACCACCGGATGAGTGAAGAGATCCTGATCAACGTCACGCCGCAGGAGACGCGCATCGCCTTCATCGAGAACGGCGTGCTGCAGGAGATCGCCATCGAACGCCAGCGCAGCCGGGGCATCGTCGGCAACATCTACAAGGGCCGGGTGAGCCGGGTGCTGCCGGGCATGGAGGCGGCGTTCATCGACATCGGCCTGGAGCGCGCGGCCTTCCTGCACGTCTCCGACCTGGACCTGACCCCGGAGGAGAAGCAGACCGGGGTGGAGACCACCCCGCCGCAGATCCAGGAGATCCTGCGCGCAGGTCAAGAGCTTCTGGTGCAGGTGATCAAGGAGCCGCTCGGCACCAAGGGCGCGCGCCTGACCTCGGAGATCACCATCCCCAGCCGTTACCTCGTCTACCTGCCAAGCGGACGCAACATCGGCGTCTCCAGCCGGATCGAGGACGAGGTAGAGCGCACGCGGCTGAAGACCGTGCTGCAGGAGGCCCTAGCCGAGCACCCCGTGCCCGGCGGCTTCATCGTGCGCACCGCCGCCGAAGGCGTGGACGCGGAGAGCCTGCGTCGCGACATGCTCTTCCTGCACAAGCTGTGGACCGACGTCTTTGATCGCGCCCAGCGCGTCTCCGCCGGCCGACTGGTGCACGAGGACCTGCCGATCGTGCTCCGCACCCTGCGCGACCTGGTCGGCGGCGAGGTGGAGAAGGTCCGCATCGACTCGCGCGAAACCTACCACCGCGCCGCCCACTTCGCCGAGCGCATGGAACCGGACCTGCTCCCGCTGCTGGAGCACTACACCGGCGAGCGGCCGATCTTCGAGCTGTACAACGTCGAGGAGGAGATCCAGCGCGCCCTGGAGCGCAAAGTGCCGCTCAAGTCCGGTGGCTACCTGATCATCGACCAGACCGAGGCGATGACCACCATCGACATCAACACGGGCGCTTATGTCGGCCACCGCACGCTCGAGGAGACGATCTTCAAGACCAACCTCGAAGCGGCTCAGGCCATCGCCCGTCAGCTGAGGCTGCGCAACCTCGGCGGCATCATCATCATCGACTTCATCGACATGCAGGAGCCGGAGCACCGCCAGCAGGTGCTGCGTGCCCTGCAGAAGGGACTGGAGCGCGACCACGCCAAGACCAAGGTGTGCGAGGTCTCGAGCCTGGGCCTGGTCGAGATGACCCGCAAGCGCACGCGCGAGAGCCTTGAACACGTGCTCTGCCAGGGCTGCCCGACCTGCGGCGGGCGCGGCAGCATCAAAACCGCCGAGACGGTCTGCTACGAGATCTTCCGCGAGATCCTGCGCCTCTCGCGCCAGTACGACACCAGGCAGATGCTGGTGCTTGCCGCGCAGCCGGTGATCGACCGCCTGCTGGACGAAGACTCGACTGCGCTGGCCGAGCTGCAGGCCTTCACCGGCGTGCCGGTGCGCCTGCAGGTCGAGGCGCTGTACACCCCCGAGCAGTACGACATCGTCCTCATCTGAACCGTCCATGTCCCGCTCCCCGGCCCCCGTCCGCTTTCTGCAACGCATCCTGCTGCCGGGGCTGGGGCTTGCGGTCATCCTGCTCGCGGTCCTGCTCAGCGGCGCCCGCCTGCTGCTGCCCGTCTTCGAGGCGGATGTGCGCCACTGGATCGAGCGCATCGCCCAAGACCACGGCGTCGAGCTCGACGCCGGCCGCCTCGAACTCGACTGGCAGGGTATGGGGCCACGCCTCTCCCTCACCGACGCCACCCTTCACGGCCAGGGCGGAACCACCCCGCTCCGCCTGCGCCGGCTGTCGCTGACCCTGGACCTTCCGCGCAGCCTGCTCGGTGCCCGGCTGCACTTCGGCGCGCTGGACGTGGAGGGCGCAAGCCTCCAGCTTGTGCGCGATGGCGAGGGCCGCTGGCAGTTGCAGGGGCTTGCCAGCAGCGCCGCCAGGAACAGCACCGCGGAAGCCGCGTGGCCGGCCTGGATGGGCATGGCCCGCCGCGTGCATCTCGTGGGCAGCCATCTGGACCTGCGCGACGAGCGGAGCGGCCTAGACCTGTCGATCGAAGACATCGAGGCCCTGTTCGAGGAGGGGCTGACCGGGCAGCGCATGGCCCTGCGGATGGACCTTCCGCGACAGCTTGGGGGACGGATCGAACTGCGCGCCCGTCTTGCGGGCAGCCTCGCGGAACTGTCCCAGCCCACCGGCGAGGTATGGCTGTCCACCTCCGGCCTCGACATGGCCGGCTGGAGCGCACTGCTGGCGTCGCTTTCCTTGGACGCGGCGGCACTCCCCGTCGCCTTCGACGAGCTGCCGCGCTTCGAGAAGGGCGAGGTGCGCGGACAGGCCTGGCTGACGCTGCGGGATGGCGCCCTGATCGACACGCAGGCCCGCCTGGAACTGGCCGACTGGCGCATCAACCCGCTCCAGGCCCTGCGCGCCGGAGAGCGGGAGGTGGCACTGCACAGCCGCCTGGATCTGAGATTGAGGCATGCCGGGGAGGACTGGAACCTCGACCTTGCGGCCACGCCGAGCGATCCCCGCCAGCCGCCACAGCGCTTCTCCCTCCGCCGCACGCAGGATCAGCTGGCCATGGCGGGCGAGCATTTCGACCTCGACCTCCTTCGCCCATGGCTGGTGGTCACCCCCATCCTGCCGGAGTCCTTGCGGCATGCGCTCATCCTGCACCGCCCCGTCGGCCAGCTGAACACGCTCAACCTGCACATGCGGCTGGCCGGGGAAGGCAGCAACGGCCTGCCCGAGCTGCAAGGCCACGCGCGCTTCGAGGCCATCGGCTGGCGCGGTGAGGGCTACCTGCCCGATGTCGCCGCCCTGCGCGGCGAGGCCTGGCTCGCGGGCACGGCGGCCCTGCTGCGTCTCGACAGCCCCGGACTGCGCGCCGATTTCCACGGCAAGTTCCGCGAGCCGATGGCCTTCGACCAGGCGCGCGGCGACCTCGCCCTGTTCTGGGCCGACACCCCGCGCCTGGTCGGCCGCGGCCTGAGCCTCGCCAACCGCGACCTCGCCCTGCAGGCCGAACTGCAGCTCGACCTGCCCCAGGACGGCGCCCCCCTGATCGCGCTCGAGGGCCGTTTCCAGCGCGCCCGTGCCGAACGCGTGCCGGCCTATCTGCCGGTGGACGAACTGGGGGAAGAGGCGCTTGCCTGGCTGGACCGGGCCCTCCCCCAAAGCGGTGGCTTCGTCCCGCAGGGCGCCCTGCACCTGCATGGCGACCTTTCCCGCTTCCCCTACTACGCCGAGGGCGGCGGCCAGTTCGAGGTCCGCTTTGCCTTCCAGGACCTGCGGCTCGACTACGCCCCCGGCTGGCGTCCGGCCGAGCGGCTGCACGGCGAACTCGCCTTCGTCAACAACGGGCTGGAAGGGCGCATCGACGGCGGGAGCCTTCGCGGCGTTCCCCTGCGCGAGGGCTGGCTCGCCATCCCGGACTTCGACCGCCCCCGCCTCGACCTGCGTCTTGTCTTCGCCGGCAAGGTCGAGTCGATGCTGGAGACGCTCAAAGACAGCCCCCTGATCAAGGAACGGGCCGCCTTCGATGACGCGACCCTGACTGGCCCCGCCGCGCTGCACCTCGGCATCGAGGTGCGGCTGGACAGCGCCGATCCCCGCCCAGACCAGGCGGAGGGTTGGATCGACCTGCATGGCGCCCGTCTTGCCGCCTTCGATCAGGTGTTCGAAGCGCTCCAGGGCCGACTCCACTTTCTCGACGACCGGCTGGACGCCCACGACATCCGCGCCCGTTACCGCGGACGGGAGGCGCGGCTCGGGGTCGAGAGCGAGCCCCGTGGCACGGCCTACGCCTACCGCATCAGCCTCGACACCCTGACCGAGGCGGGCGACTGGCTGGAGGCGGGTTCCCCGTGGTCTTCGCGCCTGAAGGGCGCCTTCCCGCTCCACGCCGAACTTCTGCTCGACGCGAAAGGTCCGCGTGGAAGGCCTGTGGACCTGGAGCTGCGCAGCGAACTGGAGGGTCTGACCATCGACCTCCCCCTCCCCTTTGGCAAGTCTGCGGACGCCCGGCACCCCACCGAGGCCCGGCTGACATGGCGGGATGGCGTGCTCGACCGCCTGCAGCTGCGCCAACCGGGCCAACTTGCGGCCCGCCTGGAGCTGACCGACAGCCGCGTACGGGCCGGCCACATCCAGCTTGGCGAAGGCGAGGCGGAGACGCCCATCGGAGAAGGCCGGCTACTGATCGAAGCGAACCTACCAGCATTCGACCTCGGCGCCTGGCAGGCGGCCCTCGACACCCCGCCGGGCGATGCCCAGACCCTGCCGGCCAGGATCGACCTGCGCGCCCGTCTTGGCCGTCTGGAGGCCTTTGGCAGCACATGGGAGGCCATGCAGGTGGATGGCCAGCGCGACCCGACCGGCTGGCGCCTGCGGCTGGAATCGCCTCGCCTGGCCGGCCTGGCCCGCGCCCCCGCGCGCCCCACCCCGGCCGAGCCGCTGAGCCTCGATCTCGTCCGACTTGTCCTGAATGCCAACGAGGCGCCCCGCACGGACGCAACCGCCACGCGACCTCCTCCGTCCGATCCGGACACCCTCCCGCCCTTGCGGATCAGCATCGCCGAGCTGAGCTTCGGCGAGCTACGCCTGAAGGATATCCGGCTGCGCACCCTGCCACAGCCGCGCGGGCTGCTGCTGCAGGAGCTGCGTGCCGATACCGGCCATCTCACGATCCGCGGCGAAGGCAGCTGGATGCTCGACGACAAGAACCGTCACCAGACCAACCTGACCCTCAACCTCGCCAGCGAGGATGTGGGCGCGGCACTCGATGAGCTTGGCTTCCGGAATACCCTGCGCCGGGGGCGGCTGGAGGACACCCAGCTGAGGCTGCGCTGGGCGGATGCCCCGGACCGCTTCGCCTGGGCCATCCTCGAGGGCGGGGCGCGCCTCAACGTCCGGGACGGCGCCCTGGAGAGCGTCGAGCCCGGTGCCGGCCGGGTGCTCGGCCTACTCAGCGTCACGGAGCTGCCACGCCGGCTTCTGCTCGACTTCGGCGACGTCTTTGGCGAGGGGCTGCGCTTCGACCGCATCGCATCCACACTCAGCTTCCGCGAGGGACGGGCGATCACCGAGTTGATGCAGCTCAATGGCCCCTCGGCGCAGATCTTCATGAAAGGCTACAGCGACATGCTCAGCCGGACGCTGCACTACGACATGGTGGTCGTGCCGGCGCTGGGCAACGTCCTGCCGATCATCGGCACGGTGGCCGGAGGACCGCTGGTCGGGGGGGCCGTCTTCCTGCTGCAGAAGGTCTTCGACCAGCTCGGCGGCGAACGCAGTGGCTTCAACTACCGCGTCAGCGGAAGCTGGGATGAGCCGCGGGTGGAGCGGGTGGAGGCCGGATCATGACGGCACGGGTCGCGGTGATCCAGATGGTCAGCGGCGCGGATGTCGAGGCCAACCTCGAACAGGCCGGACGACGGCTCGCCGAGGCCGCCAATGCCGGCGCCAGGCTGGCCGTGCTGCCGGAAAACGTCGCCTGCATGACGCCGGAGATGGAACACCTCCGCTCGATCGCCGAGCGGGAGGGCGAAGGCCCTATCCAGCAGGCCCTCGCCGCCATGGCCCGCCGCAACCAACTGTGGCTGGTGGCCGGCACGATCCCCCTGCTGGCCCGGGATGGACGGCTGACCAACACCTGCCTGGTGTTCGACGACGACGGCCAAAGGGTGGCGCGCTACGACAAGATCCATCTGTTCGATGTCGACGTGCCCGGCGGGGAGGTGCACCACGAGTCTGCCCACTTCGCCCCCGGACGCGAGGTGGTCGTGCTCGACACCCCCGTCGGCCGGCTGGGGCTCGCCGTCTGCTACGACCTGCGCTTCCCCGAGCTGTTCCGCGCCATGGTGGATCAAGGCGCGGAACTGATCGCCCTGCCTGCGGCCTTCACCCATGCCACGGGCAGGGCGCACTGGGAGGTGCTGCTGCGCGCCCGCGCCATCGAGAACCTCTGCTTCGTGCTCGCCTCCGCCCAGGGGGGGCAGCATTTCGAAGGGCGCCGGACCTTCGGCCACAGCCAGGTCATCGGCCCGTGGGGCGAGCCCCTGGCCCTGCACGCGGAAGGCCCAGGCCTTGCGCTCGCCACCCTCGACCGAGGCGCACAACGCGAACTGCGAGAACGCTTCCCGGTGCTGGCACACCGCGTCTTGTAGAATAGGCTTGCACCTCCCCTCCCCCTTGAGGGGGAGGGGGCGGGGGAGAGGGTGACCCGGCACGCTCAAACTCCGCAACCGATCGACCCTTTGAACCTCGGCCCCCGGAACCATGCTCAGCATCAAATCCCTGCTCATCCTGATCGCCCTCTTCCTCGCTGGCCTCGCGCTTTGGCACCACTGGCACGCACGCGAGCGTGCCGAGCGCCTGGCGCGCGAGACCTGCCGGCGCATGGGCGTGCAGTTCCTGGATGAGTCCGTCGGCCAGAAACAGTGGCGCATCGTGCGTGAGGAGGGCCGTTGGATGCTGCGCCGCACCTATGCCTTCGAGTTCTCCCGCACCGGCAGCGACCGCTGGCCGGGGGAGCTGATCCTGCTTGGCGGGCAGCTCGCCGGGGTGGAGTTCAACCTGGTTGAACCGGCCACGACATCCCCCCCGCCGCCCCGCACCATCACCCCCACCACGGAGCACGACAAGGTGGTTCCCCTCAGGAGAGATCGTCCATGAAACGCTGGCCCCGCCTCATCCTCCCCCTGCTGCTCGCCGGCCTTTTGAGCGCCTGTGCCAGCAAACCCAGTGAGCAGGAATTGCAGACCCTGCTCGCCCAGACGCTGTGCGCCGAAGGCCCGCAGTCCTTCTGCAAAGTCGAGAACCTGCACAAGCAGAACGGCTACTGGAAGGATGGGCACTATGTGGCCGAGGTCCGCTATGAGCTGGTATTCACCAAGGGCCTGCGGGACGTGGCCATCGAGGCCGAACGCCAGCCGGGCGGCCCGCTGGACAAGCTGACCCAGGGGCTTGGGCTGATGACCCTCGGCCTGTTGTACGGCGACTTCAAGGCCGGTGACCGCCTGCCGCGCGAGCAGGCCGTCACTCTGCTCAAGACCGAGCAGGGCTGGCGCATCGACAAAGAGAAAGGAGCAACCCCATGAGTGTGACCCTCGGCACCGCCCTCCGCCCGTCCGCCACCCGCCTGATGCTGCTCGGCTCGGGCGAGTTGGGCAAGGAGGTCGCCATCGAGGCCCAGCGCCTCGGCCTCGAAGTGATCGCGGTGGACCGCTATGCCGACGCCCCGGCCATGCAGGTGGCCCACCGAAGCCATGTCATCGACATGCTCGATGGCGCCGCCCTGCGCGCCCTGATCGAGGCGGAGCGGCCCGACCTGATCGTGCCGGAGATCGAGGCCATCGCCACCCCCACCCTGGTCGAGCTGGAAGGCGAGGGCTGGCGCATCATCCCCACCGCGCGCGCGGCCTTCCTCACCATGAACCGCGAGGGCATCCGCCGCCTGGCGGCCGAGGAGCTGAGCCTGCCCACCTCCCCCTACCGCTTTGCCGACACCGAGGAGGCGTACCGCGCCGCGATCGAGGCCCTGGGTCTGCCCTGCGTGGTCAAGCCGATCATGTCCTCGTCCGGCAAGGGGCAGAGCGTGGTCCGCGCCCCCGAGGACATCGCCCCCGCCTGGCGCTACGCCCAGGAGGGTGGGCGTGCCGGCAGGGGGCGGGTGATCGTGGAGGGGTTCATCGACTTCGACTACGAGATCACCCTGCTGACCGTGCGTCATGCCGGGGGCACGAGCTTCTGCCCACCGATCGGGCACCTGCAGATCAAGGGCGACTACCGTGAGTCCTGGCAGCCGCAGCCGATGAGCGCGGCCGCCCTGCGCGAAGCCGAGCGCATGGCCGAGGCCATCACCTCCGCCCTCGGCGGCCAGGGACTGTTCGGGGTGGAGTTGTTCGTCAAGGGCGATCAGGTGTGGTTCTCGGAGGTCTCCCCCCGGCCGCACGACACGGGCCTGGTCACCCTCATCTCGCAGGACCTGTCCGAATTCGCCCTGCACGTGCGCGCCATCCTCGGCCTGCCCATCCCGAATATCCGCAGCCGAGGGCCTGCGGCCTCCTGCGCCCTGCTGGTGGAGGGCGAAAGCGGGGATGTGCGCTTTGGCAACCTCGATGCCGCCCTGGCCGCGCCCGACACCCAGCTGCGGCTGTTCGGCAAGCCCGAAGTGCAGGGCAGCCGTCGCCTGGGCGTGGCTCTGGCGCTTGGTGAGAGCGTGGAGGAGGCCCGCGCCAAGGCGCGGCGGGTGGTGGAGCGGATCGAGGTCGGCTTCTGAGCTCATGTGGGATCGGTCACCTTTGGTCGCGATGATCATCGCCCCAGGTGGACTCCCACGGTCGGATCCTCGGCATGTGCATCCAGGGCAATTGCATGAACCTATTTCATCGGTCTGGACGCTCGCGTAGAAGCGGCGCCCTCCAGATTGTTTCAAAAGGACTGTCCTGTCCTTTTGAAACTCGCCTCGTCGCGGTACACGCCCGCGACGGGCTCCGAGAATCAATCACTTGCCGTGATTGATTCTCGGGCGGGCCTCCTACAGCCAACGAGAGCAAGGATGGCCCCCTTCGCACGACAGCTAGATTTTCACCTTGTGCGATCGCTCCACCCCTTCATGCGATTGCCCTGGCATGTGCATCATGATTCCCAGAGCACTTTGGGCTCAAACGATCCTCTTCGGAATACGGCGCGAACAATTCCAGTAGACCTGCTCAACCCTGACCCGGACCGCCCGTAGCGCCGTAGGCCAGAGAGCTCGCACGACATCATCCGGCTCGGTCATTACCTCTGCGCAACCGTTCACCCGTAGCCTGGACTGGCTCGGAAAGTCGATGAACAAGAGACCGGCCTGGGGATTGACCAACAGGTTGCCCAAGGAGCTGAACATTCCGTTCCCGCTGAACTCTGGAAAAACCAGCGTATGCGGATCAAGGACACGTGCGACCGGAAAGAGGCGCCCATCGCTACCCTCTTCCCTCCCGCGGTAACTGCAATCGCAGTGCCCTTCGGCATCGGCGGTGGCGAGGAAGAAGAACGGGCAGCCTTCGATGAAAAGGGCACTCAGATCGTCGATCCCGCCACGCACGATCCGCGCCAGCAATGCACTTTTGCGCAGGTTCCAGGAGGGGTTGAAGCGCACCTGCGCCTCAATCTCCCCCGCATGGAAAATCTGGATGAAGTCGTCATCGCTCACGGCTCCCCCTCCAGTCTCCCCCGCGCCTGACGCACGTCTTGCACCAGCGAGACAAAGAACTCCTCCCCGATCGCCTGTTTGAGTCGTGCCGCAAGATGCCCCGCGCATACCTCAACCTGCTCCCCAAGACGCACGCCCTCTTGGCTGGGGAAGAGGCGAACCTGGCGGCCGTCCTCGCCGGCGCGGCGCTCCAGAAGGCCGCGCACCAGCAAGGCATCGGCGAACCGGGTCACTGTGGATGGCGCGAGCAGCAGGCGCGCGGCGGCCTCGCCCGCCGTCAGACCAGGCTCGGCAAGAATGATCCGCAGAAGATAGGCCTGCGGCGGGGAAAGGCCCGTCACCGCGAAGGCAAGCTCAGCCTCGGCGTTGATGCGCCGGGTCAAGCCATTGAGATTGAAATAGAGGCAACCATTGAACATCTCTAACCACCATGCTTTTATTTGCATGCGCAAGCAAATTTACGCCGGACTTACGAACCGGGCAACATCTTGAACGAGAGATACATGCCATGAATCAATTCATCGATCGGATCAACGGAACGGAAACGTGGCTCGCCGTGGATGAGCCGGCCATCGCCCTGAGCCACTTTTATCAAGGCTTCAATAGCCGCGATCTGGACAAGACTTCGGCAAACTGGAGTCATGCTCCGGGCGTATCGATGAGTAACCCGTTGGGCGGGGTAAAACGCGGGTGGGACGAGATTCGCGGCGTCTATGAGGCGATCTTTCACGGCCCTACGCAGGTCTACGTCGAATTTCACGACATCCACGTCCGCGGCGGGCACGAATATTTCATCGCCGTCGGGCGGGAACGTGGAAGGGCGAAGCGGAACGGCGAAACTCTGGAGCTGGCGATCCGCACGAGCCGCTTGTTTGTGCGGGAGGATGGCGCATGGCGGCAGTATCACCACCACGGATCCATGGACGATCCCGAGCGACTGGCCGCCTACCAGCGGATGATCCGGGGCGATTGAGCACTAAGTCGCGCATAGCGCGGCTGGTGGAGATCGCAATCCCCGCGCAGGCTCAGCCTTGGGGTGGACGCATCCTCTGGCCGCGACACTCCTTGGCAGGGTCGCCACCAGAGCCGGATCCAGGTCAAATCAGCACCAGGTTGTCCCGGTGGATGAGTTCCGGCTCGTCCTCGTAGCCCAGCAGCGCGGGCAGGGCGTGGCTGGGCTGGCCCTGGATTCTGCGTGCCTCGTCGGCACCGTAGTTGACCAGACCGCGCGCTACTTCCTGACCCTCGGGGCCGATGACGGCGACCAGGTCGCCGCGGTGGAACGCCCCTTCGACCGCGGTCACCCCGACCGGCAGCAGGCTCTTGCCCTGTTCGCGCAGCACCTTGACCGCCCCGGCATCGACATGCACCCGACCGGCCACGTGCAACTGGCTCGCCAGCCACTGCTTGCGCGCCAGAAGCGGGGCCTGGTCGGGGAGGAAGACGGTACCGAGGACCTCGCCCGCGGCCAGACGGGTCAGCACCTCCGGCTCGCTGCCCGCGGCGATGAGGGTGGCGGCGCCGGAGCGGGCGGCCCGCTGGGCGGCGCGCACCTTGGTGGCCATCCCGCCGCGCCCCAGGACCCCGCCCTCGGCCGAGGCCATGCCGGTGAGTGCGGGATCGCTGGCCTGGACCTCGTGCAACAGACGGGCCTCCGGGTGCTTGCGCGGGTCGGCGGTGTACAGCCCCTGCTGGTCAGTGAGGATCACCAGCACGTCGGCCTCGACCAGGTTGGCGACCAGGGCGGCGAGGGTGTCGTTGTCACCGAAGCGGATCTCCTCGGTGGCGACGGTGTCGTTCTCGTTCACCACCGGGATCACCTGGTGCGCCAGCAGGGTGCGCAGGGTGCTGCGCGCATTCAGGTAGCGCGCGCGGTTGGAGAGGTCGTCGTGGGTGAGCAGGATCTGCGCGGTGCGCACGCCATGGCGCTGGAACACGCTCTCGTAGGCCTGCGCCAGCCCCATCTGGCCGACCGCCGCCGCGGCCTGCAGCTCGTGCAGCGCGGTCGGGCGGGTCTTCCACCCCAGGCGCAACATGCCCTCGGCCACCGCCCCGGAAGTGACGATCACCACCTCCTTGCCGGAGGCGCGCAGCTTTTGCACCTGCGCAGCCCAGCGGTCGATGGCCTCCAGATCCACCCCTTGGCCGCCTCGGGTGACCATGGCGCTGCCGATCTTCACCACCCAGCGGCAGGTCTGGCTGAGCCGGGCGCGGGTGGCGTGGGTTGCCGGTTGGGTCATGCCTCACCTCCTTCGCTGTCCTTGGCCGCCCGCGCCGCCTCACGCGACTGCTCGAGGAAGTCCATGATGGCGTACACCAACTCGCGCGTACCCTCGCCCGAGATGGCGCTGATGCGGAACACGGGACCGGTCCAGCCCAGCCCGTCGATGATGGCCTGGCAGCGCGCCTCGCGCTCCGCCTCGGGCACCAGGTCGAGCTTGTTGAGCACCAGCCAGCGCGGGCGCTGCAACAGTTCGTCGCTGAACTTTTCCACCTCGGCCAGGATGACCTGGGCGTCATGCACCGGATCGGCCTCGGGATCGAGCGGGGCCACATCCAGCACGTGCAGGAGGAGACCTGTGCGCGAGAGGTGCTTGAGGAATTGGATACCGAGCCCCGCCCCCTCCGCCGCGCCTTCGATCAGGCCCGGGATGTCGGCGACGACGAAGCTGCGGTGCGCCTCCACCCGCACCACACCGAGGTTCGGGTACAGGGTGGTGAAGGGGTAGTCCGCGACCTTGGGCCGTGCGGCGGAGATGGCGCGGATCAGGGTGGACTTGCCGGCGTTCGGCAGACCCAAAAGGCCCACGTCGGCCAACACCTTGAGCTCCAGCCTAAGCTCGCGCTCCTCGCCCTCCGAGCCGTGGGTGCACTGGCGCGGGGCGCGGTTGGTGGAGCTCTTGAAGCGGGTGTTGCCCAGGCCGTGGAAGCCGCCGCGCGCGACCAGCACACGCTGGCCGGCCTCGACCACGTCGCCGATCAGCTCCTCGGTATCCGCGTCATAGACCATGGTGCCCACCGGGACCGGGATCTCCAGGTCCTCGCCCTTGGCCCCGGTCATGTTGCGGCCCATGCCGTTCTGCCCACGCTTGGCCTCGAAACGGCGCTGGTAGCGGAAGTCCGCCAGGGTGTTGAGGTCGGGGTGGCCGACCACGTACACACTGCCGCCATCGCCGCCATCGCCCCCGTCCGGACCACCAAACGGGATGAATTTCTCCCGGCGGAAACTGACCACACCGTTGCCGCCGTTGCCGGCCTTGACGTGGATGACTGCTTCGTCAACGAACTTCATGAGGATTTACCAGCAAAAAAGCCCCGTCGAGGCGGGGCTTGGTCGCGCGTAATAAGCGTGCCGCGGATCAGGCGGGGATCACGCTCACGTAGCGGCGGTTGTTCGGGCCCTTGACCTCGAACTTGATGGTGCCATCGACCTTGGCGAACAGGGTGTAGTCCTTGCCGCAGCCGACGTTGGTGCCCGGATGGAACTGGGTGCCGCGCTGACGGACGATGATGTTGCCCGCCACGGCCATCTGGCCGCCGTAGAGCTTCACACCCAGACGCTTGGATTCAGAATCGCGACCGTTGCGGGAACTGCCCGCGGCCTTTTTGTGTGCCATGGCCCGTGACCTCGATTATGCGGAAATACCGGTGATTTTCAGTTCGGTGAAATACTGACGGTGCCCCATGCGCTTCATGTGGTGCTTGCGACGACGGAACTTCAGGATTTCGACCTTCTTGTGGCGGCCATGGCCCAGCACCTCGGCAGATACCTTGGCGCCTTTGACCAGCGGGGAACCGACCTTGAACTGGGTGCCGTCAGCCACCAGCAGCACCTGATCGAGCTCGACGGTCGAGCCCACATCGGCGTTGAGCAGTTCGACGCGCAGGCGCTCGCCCTGCTCGACACGGTACTGCTTACCGCCAGTCACGATCACTGCGTACATGATGGTGTGCTCCAAAAAATGAATGAGACCCTATAAAGGGCGCGCATTGTAAGCGCTTGGCGTGGCCGCGTCAAACAAAAGCCCGCCTGCCTTGACACCCCGCCACGGGCCTGCCTAGCATCGCGGGCAATCTTAAGCCCACTCCCAGCCCAAAGCGACTTCCGATGAATCTCGAGCAGGTGCGTAGTGTCACGGCGGACGACATGGCCCGCGTCAATCAGTTGATTGAACGCAGCCTGCACTCCGAGGTCGCCCTGGTGCGGCAGATCGCGACCTACATCATCCACGGCGGCGGCAAGCGCCTGCGCCCCCTGCTGCATCTTCTGGCCGCGCGCGCGGCGGGCTACACCGGCGAGCACCACTACACCCTCGCCGCGGTGATCGAGTTCATCCACACCTCCACCCTCCTGCACGACGATGTGGTGGACGAATCGGGCATGCGCCGCGGCCGCAAGACCGCCAACGCCATGTTCGGCAATGCCGCGAGCGTGCTGGTCGGCGACTTCCTCTATTCGCGCGCCTTCCAGCTGATGGTGAGCGTGGGCAGCATGCGGGTGATGGAGATCCTGGCCGACGCCACCAACATCATCGCCGAGGGCGAGGTCATGCAGCTGATGAACTGCCATGACCCGGACACCACCGAGGTGCGCTACATGGAGGTCATCCGCTGCAAGACCGCGCAGCTGTTCGAGGCCGCCGGGCGCCTGGGCGCGGTGCTGGCCGGCGCGGCGCCCGAGATCGAGGCGGCCCTCGCCGCCTACGGCCTGCACCTGGGCAACGCCTTCCAGCTGATGGACGATGCGCTGGACTACGAGGCCGATCCGGAGAAGCTCGGCAAGAACGTCGGCGATGACCTGGCCGAGGGTAAGCCCACCCTCCCCCTGATCCACGCCTTGCGCCATGCCGAGCCCGAACAGGCGGCGGTGATCCGCCAGGCCATCGAACAGGGTGGGGTGGACCACCTGCCGGTGGTGCTCGAGGCTATTGCAAAGGCAGGATCACTTGCCTATACTGCGCGCCTTGCGATGAACGAGGCTGAGCAAGCCGTTGCCGCCCTCGCCATCCTGCCCCCGTCGCCGCAGCGCGAAGCACTCGAGAGCATCGCTCGTTTCGCTGCAGCCCGGGATCATTAGTCGGAGTGTAGCTCAGTCTGGTAGAGCACTACGTTCGGGACGTAGGGGTCGTAGGTTCGAATCCTGTCACTCCGACCATCTTTTTCCCGCTTCCTGATCCGCCCCCCACCACCATCAAGCCGCCGCTTGCGGGCCTTGCCTTGGTTGCGCTGGTCGTTCGGGCCGCCCAAAGGCCCAGCCCTGCAGGTAGCTCACCCCCAACCTCTGGAAGTCCTGGCGCTGGGATTCGGTCTCGATGCCTTCGGCCACCACGGCGAAACCACTGCCGTGCAACATCTCGACGACATGCACCACCATGCTCCGCAAGGCCGCGTCCTGGCTGTAGGACTCGACCAGGCTGCGATCGAGCTTGACGATATCGACCGGCATGCGGGCGAGGTAGCGCAGCGAGGAGTAGCCGCTGCCGAAGTCATCCAGGGCCACCTTGATGCCCAGGGATCGATAGTGCCGCAAGGCACGGCTCATCAGCTCGAAGCGCGAGATGAGCGTCGTTTCTGTGATCTCGAGCACGAGCTTGTAATCCCCGGCGTGCCTCGCGAGCAACTGGATGGAGCTCGACACCTCCGGATCGAGGATGGATTCGCCATCGAAGTTGATCGCCACCCCCGTGCCGCGGGGAATGGCGCCGGATTCGAGATCCTGCCGCACGCTGTGCAGCACCGCGAGATCCAGCGCCGTCGCAAGCCCCCGTCGGCTGGCGATGGGCAAGACCTCGCCAGGCCCGATGAGTCCTTCGGCGTCCCGCAGGCGGAGCAGCGCCTCGTAATAGGACACCTCGCCCGTCGTCGCCTCCACCACCGGCTGGTAGTGCATGACGATGCCCCGCCCGCCGTCGACCGCATCGAGCACGGCGTGCACCAGGCGGTTTGACCACTCCCCCAGGCCGCTCTGCATCGCCGCCTGGAAGAGCACGACCTTGTGCTCGCCCAGACCGCGCTTGGCCTCATACATGGCCATATCCGCGTGCCTGAGCAATTGACGCACGTCCTGATGCGGAGGCTCGCTGGCCACCACGCCGATGCTGATGCGCAGGCGCTCCTTGATGCCGAGGTTTTCCACGGGATGATTGGCCACCGCCATCCGGCAGCGTTCAGCCACCTGCAGCGCCTGGACCTCGCCGGCGCCCCAGAGGATGGCGAGAAACTCGTCGCCGCCGAGGCGATAGAGGCGGTCGTCGCGGCGCAGCTCCCCGCTAACCAGCCGGGCGATTTCCTGCAGCACGCGGTCCCCGGTCTCATGCCCATAGGTGTCATTGATGGACTTGAAGAAGTCGCAGTCCAGCAGCAACAGGGCAAAGGGTGATTCGCTCGTTTCCTGCTGCACGCGGGCAGCATCCTCCTCGAAGGCCCGACGGTTGTACGCACCGGTCAGGGCATCGATATGCGCCTCGGCCCACAGCCGGACATTGGTGCGGTCGAGCTCGTCACGCGCCTGCTCAAGCGAACGCCGGTAGTCGTGCAAGGCCTCCCTCACCTCGCGCAGCTCGCGCACGGGCAAAGTGTCGCGCGCCATCAGCGCCAAGGGCTCGCCGCTGCGCAGCTGGGTGAGCTCATCACGCAGGCGGCGCAGGGGACGCGTGAACAGGCGGGTGACCAGCAGGTAGTTCATGGCCATGAGGATGAAGAAGGCCGTCATGAACTGCAGGAGGGTCTGACGCACCAGTTCGGGCAACATGGAGATCCAGCCGGCCTGCCGGGTGCGGTAGTCGATCATCTCGACCGCCCGCCCCACCGGCTGCACACCCTGGTAACCGGGGCGGAGCCGGAAGCTCTCCGGGTCGATGTAGGCGAAGCGGTGCAGCCCGCGCAGGGCGCCGAGCAGGTCGACGCGCAGGCCGACATACCCCAAGACCCCATGCAAGTCATCGTCCGGATCGACGACCTCGGCAAAACGCAACAGGCACAGTCCCCCCTCAGGCAGCACCATCAAGACCCCCTCCTCCCCCTCGGGCAGCCGCGCGGGCAGACGGGCGTTGAACTCCGACAGCAGGCGCCCCTGCCGGTCGTAAAGCTCCACCCCGCGCACCCAGACCGGCCAAAGCCCCTGCGCGGTGGCGCGATTGTCCCGCCAGTAGGTGTAGTAGGCAGGCGCGGCGAGCTGCTGCCGCACCTCGTCCCAGCTGGCGATCTGCTCGCCAAGCCCCGCCACCTGGGCCAGGGTGTTTTCCACCGCACGCTCGAACTCAAGCCGTGCCGCAGCCTCGCCCTCCGCGGCCTGAGCCTGCTGGATGGCGCGCAGCCGATCATGCATGTGCCAGCCGAGGGTCAGGAGGATGAGCAGGCCGACCCCCAGCATCAGGATAGCGTAGGTGCGGACGCCGGGGACACGCATCTACGAGAGCCTCTGCACGGATGACGCACTCATGGGCGGACGCGCAGCTCCCGCAGGGCACCATCCACCGCATCCAGCAGGTCGAACTCGTGCGTTCCGTCGAAGAAGTGGCTGGCCCCCTCCACCACCCTTGTGGACACGCCGGCCTGGCGCATCAAGGCCACCCAGTCCGCGCCAAAGCGCTGATCCTCGCCCCCCATGATGGCGATCGTGGGCACCCGCACCCGGCCGAGCTGCTCCAGCACGCCCGCGCGGTCGAGGCTGGCATAGGAGAGGTAGGACTCCGGGCTGGCCACGTAATTACCGTGGCAGTAGATCAGGCTGTAGCGATCCAGCGCGCGGTCGCCGGCACGCAGATGCGCCTCCGCCTTACCCCGATCCTCCGGCCGCAACTCCTCGCCCTTCGCCCCGACATGGCTCATGCTCATGCCGATCAGCCCCTTGATGCGGGGATGGGGCGCTGCGGCCGCATAGTCAAGCAGTTGCACACTGCCGAAGGAGTGGCCGACCAGGACGATGGGGCCCTGGGTGCGCCGCGCGAGCCACTCAACCCAGAAGCCGATCTCGGCGAGATCGTCCTTCAGGGTATGGGTATGAATGGCATCACAGGCCAGGCCCGCGCGGCGGGCGGTGATGCCCAGGCTCAGGGTAGGCGCGAGCACGGCGTAACCCTTGGCGGAAAACTCGTTCACCAGGGCCTGCACGGTTGGAAAGCCGCCGGTCACCAGAAAGCCGTGCAAGACCAGCAGGGCGGGCGCCTCCGGACGCGCCGGGCGGTAATCTGCGCCCACCCTCAAGCCCGAGGGCAGGGTTTCCATGACCTCGGCCGCTTGCAGGGGCGGCATCAGGACCATGCCCAGCAACAGCGCGTACAGCATGCCTCTCATGGAGCCTCGCCTCCTTTGCCTCCGGTCCATGGCCGAGCCTTACCAAACCCAATCTAGTCAGTGCATCCCAGGCTCGGCAACCATGGTCTTTGCGGGTGATCTTGTCCGCCCATGGCCGTCCCTTCCCAATCTAGTACAAGTATGGCTGACCTTCCGGCCGCGTCTTGAACAGCTTGAAGCTCCACATGTACTGCGCCGGATCCTCGCGGATCATGGACTCGAGCACCGCGTTCATGCGCATGGTATCCGCCACCACGTCCTCGCTGGGGAAGTCCTCCAACGGCGGGCGGATGTGGATGTGGTATAGGCCGGTCTGCGGATCGAGGCGGGTGATGTAGGGCAGGACCACCGCATCACCGAGCCTCGCCAGGCGGCCGAGCATGGGGACGGTCGCCTTGGGCACGCCAAAGAACGGCGCAAACACCGCGTGCTCCGGGCCGAGATCCTCGTCCGGGATGTAGTACACCAAGGTACCCGCCTTGAGCGCCTTGACCAGCGGACGCAGCCCCTCCTGGCGGGCCATCAGCCGGGCGCCGAAGCGGGTGCGGCCATGCGCCATCCAGGCATCGAGGAAGGGTTTGCCCGTGGGGTTGTAGGGGCCGGCCCCGCCACCGCAGGCCTTCGACAGGTAGGCCGCGCCCATGTCCAGGCCCACCACATGCCCGGTGACCACCAGCGGCGCGCGGCCCGAGGCCAGTGCGGCGTCGAGGTGCTCCTGCCCGTGCACCCGCCAGCGCCTTGCCAAGGCCTTGCGGCTGCGCAGCCAGAGGTAGCCGAGGTCGAGCAGGGCCTGCCCCGCGCGCTCGAAGGATTGCCGCGCAAGCCGTGTGCGCCCGGCCTCGTCCAGCTCGGGGAAGGCGAGGCCCAGATTGATGTCGACGATCCGGCGCCGCTTGGCGTTGCGGCGCATCATCTGCCGCCCGAGCCAGGCGCCAAGCCGCATGCGCAGGCCCACCGGGAGCCAGGCGATGATCCACAGCACCAGGATGCCCAACCACATCCCCAAGTAACGCGGATGCCACAAGGCGGGGTCTTTGAGCGGGGCGGGCAGGCTCATGGCTTGGCCCCCACCAGTGCGGCCACGGCCCGGAGGCCCTGCCCCAGGTCGCCGAACAGGCCATCCTCGCGATAGACCAGCAGGCGCAGCGGCCGGCAGAGTTCGAGCAGTTCGCACGGCTTGAGCAGGAAGGCGGGATTGGAGGGGGTCGAGCCCCCCTCCGGGCGCTCGGTGGTGAAGGTCTGGTAGAACAGCAGGCCGCCCGGGCGCAGCGCGTCGATCAGGTGCGGGAACAGGCCGCGCTCGAGGAAATGGCTGACGACGATCACATCGAAGGACGCAGGCGCGGGCGGCGCGGCCACGACATCGCGCACCTCGCCGTGCACGGCCAGCCCCCGTCGCCCCGCCTCCTCCCCGAGGCGCTCAATCGCCACCGGAGAGAAGTCCCAGGCCTGCACCCGCAGGCCATGCTCGGCCATCAGCAGGGCGTTCGCCCCCAGGCCGCAGGCGAGATCCAGGGCATCCCCCACCGCAGGCAGCAGGTGGACATGCTCACGCAGTGCCCAGGCCGCGGCACCGCGTTCGGCATCCGCGTAGCGGCTGTTCCAGAGATCGACCCGCGTGCTCATCGGCGCCAGAACACCGGCGTGAACAGGACGAGCAGGGTAAAGACCTCAAGACGCCCCAGGATCATCGCCACGCACCCCACCCACTTGGCCGCATCCGGAACGGAGGCGAAGTTGCCCGAGACCGCGCCGAGTCCCGGCCCGAGATTGTTCAGGGTGGCGGCCACCGCACCGAAGGCGGTCACCTCATCCAGGCCGATGCCCATCATGACCAGGGTGAGGACGATGAAGATGCCGATGTAGGCGGAGAAGAACCCCCATACCGCCTGGATGACCCGGTCCGGCACCACCTGGGAGCCGATCTTGACCGGAAGCTCGGCCTGCGGGTGCACCAGCTGCTTGAGCTCGCGCACCCCCTGCTTGATGAGCAGCATCACGCGCATGACCTTCATGCCGCCGCCGGTGGACCCCGTACTGCCCCCCATGAAGGCCAACAGCACGATCAGCACCGGCAGGAAGGCCGGCCAGAGGGTGATGTCGGCGGTGGCAAAACCGGTCGTGGTGGCATAGGAGACCACATTGAAGGCGGCGTAACGCAGGGCGGTGAAAAAGCCGTCGTAGATGCCTCCCCCCCAGAGCATCACGCTGTAGAGGATCACCATGGACAGCAGCACGCCGACGTAGAAGCGGAACTCCGAATCGTTCCAGTAGCCCGCCAGGCTGCGCCGGTTCCAGGCGACGAAATGCAGGGCGAAGTTGGCTCCGGCGACCAGCATGAAGAAGGTGGCCATGCCATCCAGCCAGGGGGAGTCGTAGTGGGCGAAGCCCGCATCATGCGTGGAGAAGCCACCGATGGCGACCGTCGCGAAGCTGTGGCCGATGGCGTCGAACCAGCCCATGCCGCCGATGCGGTAGGCGATGGCGGCGGCCACGGTGATGCCCACGTAGATGTACCAGAGGGTCTTGGCGGTGTCCGCGATGCGCGCGGTGAGCTTGGCCTCCTTCATCGGCCCGGGGTATTCGGCCTTGTACAGCTGCATGCCACCCACCCCCAGCATGGGCAGGATGGCCACCGCGAGCACGACGATCCCCATGCCCCCCAGCCACTGCAATTCCTGGCGGTAGAACAGGATGCTGTGCGGCAGGTCGTCGATGCCGGTCAACACCGTGGCCCCGGTGGTGGTGAGCCCGGAGATGGCCTCGAACACGGCATCCGTGAGCGACATGTCGGGCCGGTCAGCAAGATAGAACGGCAGCGCCCCCGTGGCCCCCAGGACCGTCCAGAACATCACCACCACGACGAAGCCATCGCGCAGCTTGAGCTCGCGCTTGAGGCGGCGGACCGGCCAGAAGGCCAGAAAGCCCAGCACGAACAGCCAGAGGAACCCCTCCAGGAACGGGAGCACGGCGCCGTCGCCGAAATACAGTCCCACCAGCGCCGGTGGCAGCATGGACAGGCTGAAGATCATCAGCAGCACGCCCAGCACACGCTGGACCATGGAGAAGTGCATGGCTCGCCCTATCCGAAGAAACTGAAGCCGACCTGGAACAGTTGCTCCACCTCGCGCACCCGGCGCTTGTCGGTCAGGAACAGGATCACGTGGTCGTCCGAGGCGATGACCGTGTCATGGTGGGCAATGAGCACCTCATCTTCGTTGCGCACGATGGCGCCGATGGTCACCCCCTCGGGCAGCTTGAGCTCCTCGATGCGCCGCCCGACCACGCGCGAGGTCAGCTTATCGCCCACGGCGATGATCTCCATGGCCTCCGCCGCGCCGCGGCGCAGGGAGTGGGCGGCGGTCACCTCGCCGCGACGCACATGGGCGAGCAGGGCGCTGACCGTGATCAGCTGGGGCGAGATGACCACGTCGATGGCGGTGGCCTCGATCAGGTCGACATACACCGTGCGGTTGATGATCGCCATGGTCTTGCGTGCGCCGAGGCGCTTGGCGAGCATGGCGGAGAGGATGTTGTTCTCATCGTCGTTGGTGACCGCGAGGAACAGGTCCATGTCCTCGACGTTCTCGTCGCGCAAGAGGTCCTCGTCGGTGGCGTCGCCGCGCAGGACGATGCCCTCGCGCAACTCCTCGGCCAGACGCTTGGCATTGACGGGGTTGTGCTCGATGACCTTGACCTGGGCGCGGCTCTCCAGCGCCTTGGCCAGCCCACGACCGATGTTGCCGCCCCCCGCGATCATGATGCGCCGGTAGGGGCGCTCCATGCGCCCGAGCTCGGCCATGACCGCGCGGATGTGCTCGCGCGCGGCGATGAAGAACACCTCATCTTCCGGCTCGATCACGGTATCCCCGGTCGGCATGATGGCCTGGCCGCGGCGGAAGATGGCCGCCACGCGGGTGTCGACGTTCGGCATGTGCTCGCGGATCTCACGGATCGGCTGCCCGACCATCGGCCCGCCGTCGAAGGCGCGCACGCCGACCAGGCGCACCCGGCCGCCGGCGAAGTCCAGCACCTGCAGGGAGCCCGGATAGGCCACCAGGCGCGCGATGTACTCCTGGATCAGCGTCTCCGGGCTGATCACGACGTCGATCCTGAAGTAGCCCTCGTCGAAGATCGCGGGGATGGCCTGGTACTCCGGCGCGCGCAGGCGGGCGATCTTGACCGGGGTATGGAACAGCTTCCAGGCCAGCTGGCAGGCGACCATGTTCACCTCGTCGCTATTGGTCACCGCAAGCAGCATATCAGCGTCATCCACCCCGGCGGCCTCCAGCACGGAAGGGTAAGAGGCCAGCCCGGCCACCGTGCGGATATCGAGCTTCTCCTGCAACTCGCGCAGCAGGGCGGCATTGGTGTCCACCAAGGTGATGTCGTTGCTCGATTCGCTGGCGAGCTGGGTGGCGACGGTGGTGCCAACCTGGCCGGCACCAAGGATGACAATCTTCACTTACCAGTCCTTCTCGTCATCGTCCCGCTGGGCGCTGTCCTTGACCCCAAGGGCCTTGAGCTTGCGGTAGAGGTTGGTGCGCTCCATGCCGGTGCGGCGGGCCAACTCGGTCATGCTGCCGCCGCTCTGGCGCAGCTGCGCCTCGAGGTAGGCGCGCTCGAAGGCGTCGCGCGCATCGCGCAGCGGCTGCGCCAGCTCCACCTCGACCGTCAGGCGGCCACCCCGCTCGCGGGCGATGGCCGCCCCCCCTTCCGGCACGTGCGCGCCCTGCGCGCCGAGAGCCTGGCGGGCCTCGGCCAGGGTGATGACCTCACCGGAGGCGAGGATGAGCAGGCGCTGCACCACATTCTTCAGCTCGCGCACGTTGCCCGGCCAGGCATAGCCGGTCAGCAGGACGAGCGCCTCGGGATCGAGCCTGCGGGGGGGAACACCTTCCTGCTCCTGCGCGCGGCGCAGCTCGTGCTCGAGCAGCTGGGGGATGTCCTCGGCATGGTCGCGCAGTGGCGCGATGCGCAACGGCAGGACGTTGAGGTGGTAGTAAAGGTCCTCGCGGAAACGGCCAGCACGCACCTCTTCGGCCAGATCGCGCGCGGTCGCGGCGATCACGCGCACGTCCACGTGCACCGGCTCGCTGCCCCCCACGCGCACGAAACTCTGGCTCTCCAGCGCGGACAGCAGCTGGGTCTGCACCCCCTTGTCGAGGTCGGCGACCTCGGCCAGGAACAGGGTGCCGCCATGCGCCTGCTCGAGCAGGCCGTAGCGGATGCGCTCGCCACCGCCCTCGCTGCCGAACAGCTCCACCGCCGCGCCCTGGCGGGTGTTGAGGGTGGCGAGGTTGACCTCGATGAAGGGCTGATGGCGGCGCGGCCCGAGGCCATGGATGTAACGGGCGAAGGTCTGCTTGCCCACCCCCGGCTCGCCGCTGATCAGCACCCAGCCGTCCGCCTCGGCCAGGCGACGCGCCTGCGCCTTGAGCGCCTGCATGTAGGCCGAGTCGCCGACCGGCTCGAACAGGGCGCGCGCCTCGCGCTTGAGGCGGGCGTTCTCCTGCGCCAGACGGTGAGCCTGGAGGGCGTTCTCCACCGTCAGCAACAACTTGTCGAGCGAGAGTGGCTTCTCGATGAAGTCGTAGGCGCCAAGGCGGATGGCCTCCACCGCGGTCTCCAGCGTGCCGTGGCCGGACATCATCACCACCGGCGCCGGCAGCCCCCCATGGGCATGCCAGTGCCGCAAGAGGCCGATGCCATCCATCTCCGGCATCCACACGTCGAGCAGGATCAGGTCGGCGCGACGGGCCTGCAGGGCCGCCTGGGCCTGCGCGGCCCCCTCGGCCACGGCCACGCTGTAGCCCTCGTCCTCGAGGATGTCGCGGACGGACTCGCGGATATCCGGCTCGTCGTCCACGATCAGGATGTGTGCGTTAGGCATGTTTTCCTCAACTGCTCGGAGCCGCTCCTGCGGCCCCATCAATGGTGCCGCCCGGCGCAGGCATCCCGGAAGATGCGTGACGATCGCCCGCGGGTTCCAAGGCAGGCAGCACGATCAGCACGCGCGCCCCACCCTCGGCGGGGTTGAAGGCGTGCACGCGCCCTGCGTGTTCCTCGACGATCTTCTTGACGATGGCAAGCCCCAATCCGGTGCCCTTCGGGCGGGTGGTCACATACGGCTCGAAGATATGCTCAACCAGGTCGGGAGGGAAGCCCGGCCCGTTGTCGTCCACGCACAGCTCCACCAGGCCCTCGTCCGGGCGCAGGCGGGTATGCAGGGTGACCGTCGGCTCGACACCCCCTGTCGTGGCGGACTCCTGCAGCGCCTCGGCGGCATTCTTCACCAGGTTGTGCAACAGCTGGCGCAGGCGGCCGGCATCTCCCTCCACCCACAGCGGCTCGGGCGCCAGGTCGTGCCGCACCCGCACGCTGCCGCCGCGGTAGAGATCGACCACGTCGCGCACGAGGGTGTTGAGCGCAAGCGGCGCCAGCCGCGACTCCGGCGCGCGGGCGTATTCCGCGAACTCGTTGACCATGTGCTTCATGGCTTCGACCTGCTGCACGATGGTATGGGTCGCGCGTTCCAGCACCCGGGCGTTGTCCTCCGCAAGCACCGGGCCGAGCTTGCGCCGCAGGCGCTCGGCGGAGAGCTGGATGGGCGTGAGGGGGTTCTTGATCTCGTGCGCCAGACGCCGCGCCACCTCGCTCCAGGCCGCGTCGCGCTGGCCCTGGATGATGGCGGTAATGTCGTCCATCACCAAGACCAGGCCGCCCTCTTCGCCACCATGCAGGTCATGCGCCAGCGGCGCACCGCGCAGCATGAGGATGCGGCGGCCCGCCTCGCTGAACAGGCGAACCTCGCGGGCCAGCTCCCCACCGCCCTCCAGCCAGGCATGCAGGGCATCGCACAAGGGATCGAGGTGGCTGTGGGTCAAACACAACCCCTGAAGGCTGGCGTGGAGGAGCTCCTCCAGCGGCACGCCGAGCATGCTGGCCGCAGCGGCGTTGGCATGCCGCACCCGCGCCCGCTCGTCGAGCGTCAGCACGCCCGAGGAGAGGTGCTGCAGCACCGTCTCGAGGTAATCGCGCTGCGCGTCGGCCTCCTCCATCAGGCGGGTCGCTTCCTCCGTGCTCTCGGCGATCCGCGCGGTCATGGTATTGAACGAGCGCACCAGCAAACCGAGGTCGTCATTGCGCTGCACCGGCAGGCGCAGGCTGTAGTCGCCCGCCGCCACCGCGCGGGTCCCCAGGGCCAGCTCGCGGATCGGTGCCGTGAGCCGGCGTGCGGCGACGAAGGCAAGCCACACCGCGGTCAGGGCGGAGAGCAGCAGGGCGAGCCCGAGCGCGAGACCAAAATTCTGCTTCAGCCCGTGGCGCAGGTAGATCAGCTCGCGATACTGATGGAAACCCTCCTGCACGCTGTCCGCCAGGCTCGCCAGGCGCGGATCGAGCGGGAACAGGGCCTGCAAGAGCCAGGTCTCATTGCGGACGCCATAGCCCCGCACCGGGGTCACCACACGAATCACCAGCCGATCGCCCGCCGCCGGCTCCAGACCGATGTAGTCATTGCCCTGACGCACGTGCATCAGCATGGCCTCGTTCGGCCGGGCCGGTAGGATGCCCTGGGTGTCGTCGCTGGCCGAGGCAACGATCATGTTGCCGGCGCCGAACAGGGTCATCTCGATCGCCTCGGTCTCGCGCCGCAGGGTGTCGAGTTCGAGCGCGGCGCGCTCGCTCTCGGTATCCGCCAACAAGCCCCCCACACGCGAGGTCGCGCGCACGGCCTCGCGCATGCGGACGTCGAGCGAGGCGCGCGAGAGCTCCAGCGCATCGCCCAGGGCCTGCTCGATCTGCACGTCGAACCAGCTGTCAATGCCGCGCTGGATGAAGTCGAGCGAGAAGTAGAACACGATGGCGACCGGCGCGAGGCTCAGGGCCACGAAGGCGCCGAGGAAGCGCATGGTCAGGCGCGCCCCCGGCACGTGGGCGCGCAGGCTCTGCACCAGCCGCCAGAGGTTGGCCGCCACCACCATGAGCAGGAACAGCACGCCCACCACGTTGAAGCCGAGCAGCCAGACGTACAGCGACTCGTAACGGGTGGAGTGCTGCAGTGCGTCGGTCAAGAGGTAGAGCGAGACCAGCAGCAGGACCACCACCCCCGCGCTGACCCATGGCACCAGCGGGCGCACGCGGCGGCGGTAGAAGACCCGCAGCGTCAGAAGGCCCATAGATACCATTCGCTGGTCAGGGCCCAGCGCTCGGAGAAATAGGCCCGCGGCCGCATCGGCAAGGGCAGGGTGTCGAGCAACAACCTCAGTCGTGCCCGCCCCCGGTAGGTTCCGTGAGCCGGGAAGTCACCGGCCGGGCCGAGCGCCACGTTGCGCAACTGGGTCAACGCCTCCAGCGCACCGACCAGGCTCGTGAAGGTCGCGCTCTCCTCGCTCTCCGGCCACACCAGCCGGTAGAGACGGCTTAAGGCGTGGTATTCGATGCGGGCGCGGATCGTCTGGCTCGCGACCTCGCGCGCCCACAACCAGTCACGCTCCTGCTCGATGACGAACTCCCAGGCGAAGGTGAGCGGCACGCCGCTCTCAAGGGCCTCGCGCTGGGCCGCAAACAGTTCGAGACGGGCATCGGCATCGACATACAGGGTGTCGCCACGCAGCTCGGTGGCGACATGGGTGATGGACACCCCGCCCGCCTCTGCGGATACGACGCCAAGGAGCCAGCCCAGCAGCCCGATCAACAGCCAGGACTTCATGATGCCCTCGCGAGCAGGCAGTAGTAGAAACCGTCCATACCATCCTCCCCCGGCAGGGTCTGCCGTCCGTGGGGCAAGGGATGGCCCCACTCCGCCTTGATCGGCTGCTCGATCGCATCCGCCCGACGCTGGAGGAAGGCGTCGATGCGGACATCATTCTCCTCGCGCAGGATCGAGCAGGTCATGTAGAGCATACGCCCGCCCGGGGCGAGCAGCGGCCACAGGGCGTCCAGCAGACGATCCTGCTGGCGCGCCAGGGCGGCGATATCGGTCTCGCGGCGCAGGCGCTTGATGTCGGGGTGGCGACGGATCACGCCGGTGGCCGAGCAGGGGGCATCCAGCAGGATCAGATCGAAGGGGCGGCCATCCCACCAGCTCGCCGGATCGCCGGCATCGGCGGCCCGCACCTCGGCGGCAAGCCCCGCGCGGGCGAGGTTTTCCGTGACGCGGACGAGCCTTGTTGCGTCGGCATCGAGCGCCAGCATGGCAAGCCCAGGCTCGCGCTCGAGCAGGGCCAGGGTCTTGCCCCCCGGGGCCGCGCAGGCATCCAGCACCCGAAGGCCTGGATGCAGCTCGACCAGGCCGGTGCACAGCTGGGCCGCCTGGTCCTGCACCGACACCTCGCCCGCGGCGAAACCGGGCAGGCGCTCGATGGGCTGCGGCTGGGCCAGCCGCACGCCGAAGGGGGCATGGCGGGTCGGCTCGGCGGCAAGCCCCGCCTCGGCCAGCCGGGCAAGATACGCCTCGCGCGTCCCCTTGGCGGCGTTGACGCGCAAGGTCATGGGCGGGTGCTGGCCGAGGGCCTCGGCCACGGCCTCCCGCGCATCCGGCCAATCGGCACCAAGACGTTGCCAGAGCCAGCCCGGCAGGGCATGACGGGTGGCCGGATCGGCCGCCTGCCAACGGGCCAGACGCGCCTCACGCTCGCGCATGAAGGTGCGCAGCACCCCGTTGACCAAGCCCCCGAGGCGCTGAGCCTTGAGCAGGCGGGCGGCCTCCACCGTGGCATGGACCACCGCATGCTCCGGCACCCGGGTGTGGAGCAGCTGATACAGGCCGACCAGGAGCAGGGCAAAGACCTCCGCCGGTTTGGGACGGCTCTTCACCAGGCCATCGGCGAGGAAGGCGAGCGGTTCGAACTCGCGCAGCACGCCGAAGGCCAGCTCCTGGGCCAGGCCACGGTCCCGCGCAGGCAAAGCCGCCAAGAGTGGCGGCAAGGCCTCGCTCAGCGAGCGCCCCGCCAGCACGGCGGCCACGGCGCGGGCGGCCTGGGCACGCACCCCACTGCCTGCCCCCTCCTTGCCCGAAGGATACCCCTCGGCTTGGGCCTTGCCGGCCATCAGACTCCGAGCCTTTCGCCGAGCATCGGCTGGGCATTGAGGAAGTCGGCCGCAGAGAGCGGCTTGCCTCCGGGCCGCTGCACCTGCTCAAGGCGCAGGATGCCGGCCCCGGTCGCGACATCGATGCCATCGCGGCCGGTGGCCACCACCGTGCCCGGCGTCTTGCCGGTTTGGCCATCCAGCGCACGGGCGCGCCAGATGCGGAAGCTCTCCCCATGCCAGAGGGTTTCCGCCACCGGCCAGGGGTTGAAGGCCATCACCTGGCGCGCAAGCTCCGTGGCGGGACGCGACCAGTCGAGACGGGCCTCGGCCTTGTCCAGCTTCTTCGCGTAGGTGACGAGGGATTCGTCCTGCGCCTCGCCCTGAAGGGTTCCGGCCAGCAACGCGGGAAGGTGCTGCATCAAGAGCTCCGCACCCATGACGGCGAGCTTGTCGTGCAGGCTCTGCGCCGTGTCCTCGGGCGTGATCGGGCAGGCGGACTTGGCCAGCATGTTGCCCGTATCGAGCCCGACGTCCATCTGCATCAGGGTGATGCCGGTCATCGTGTCCCCCGCCTCGATGGCCCGCTGGATCGGCGCCGCGCCACGCCAGCGGGGCAGCAGCGAGGCATGCAGGTTCACGCAGCCGCGGAGCGGGATCTCCAGCACCGCCTTGGGCAGCAGCAGGCCGTAGGCGGCCACCACCATCAGATCGGGCTGCAAGGCCGCGAGCTCCGCCTGCGCCTCGGGCGTGCGCAGGGTCGCGGGCTGGAACACCGGCAGACCGTATTCCAGCGCCGTCTGTTTGACCGGGCTCGCGGTCAGCTTGCGCCCACGCCCCGCGGGGCGGTCCGGCTGGGTATACACGGCCACGACGTTGGCGCCACCCTCGATGAGGGCGCGCAGGGCCGGCACGGCGAAATCGGGCGTGCCGGCGTAGATGATGCGGGGTTTGGACATGGTGTCTCCGGTCTCAGGCGCGTTCGCGTTTGCGCAGCTTTTCGTATTTCTTCAATGCGCGCTCGCGCTTGAGCGGCGAGAGGTGGTCGATGAACAGGCGCCCTTCGAGGTGGTCGAGCTCGTGCTGGATGCACACCGCGAGCAGACCGCCGGTGTCCAGCTCGTGCTCGACGCCGTCGAGATCCTGGTAACGCACGCGCACCCGCTCCTTGCGCGCCACCTTCTCGTGCAGCCCCGGGATGGACAGACACCCCTCCTCCATCTCCTCGACCCCGGAAGCCTCGAGGATCTCGGCGTTGATCAGCACCAGCGGCTGGTCCTTGCCCTCGGACACGTCCACCACCGCGATCTTGCGGTGGACGTCCACCTGGGTGGCAGCGAGGCCAATGCCGGGGGCCGCGTACATGGTCTCAAACATGTCATCCACCAGGCGGCGCAGTTCATCGTCGAAATGCTCCACGCGCCGCGCGACCTTGCGCAGGTTGGGATGCGGATACTCCAGAATGGGCAACAGAGCCATGGTTCAGCCGATACTCTTCATCGCGAAAACGCCTATTTTATGGTATCAACTTCGGAAACTCTCCCTGCGTCGATGGAACCGCCATGCCCCGGAATGCACTACGCCTGAGCCTGATCGCCCTTCCTGCCCTGCTCGCCGCCTGTGCCAGTGCCCCCGAGGCACCGTCGGCAAGCGCAGAGCCCCAGGCCGCCAAGGTCACCCCCTTGCAGGACGCCGCCCCGGCCCCCGCCCCCCGGGTGAACACCCAGCCATTCCGCGCCGATGCCCCGCAAAGCTACACGGTCAAGCGCGGTGACACCCTCTGGGGCCTCGCCCAGCGATTCCTCAACGACCCGTGGACGTGGCCGCAGATCTGGTACGACAACCCCCAGGTGCAGAACCCGCACCGCATCTACCCGGGCGATGTGCTGACCATCGTCAGCATCAAGGGCCAGCCACGGCTGACCAAGAAGCTCTCGCCGCGCATACGCCCCCTGCCGCAGGAGCAGGCCATCCCCACCCTGCCGCTCGCGGTCCTGCGCCCGTTCCTCGCCTATCCCCAGGTCGTGGAGGCCTACGAACTGAACAACGCGCCGCAAGTCGTCGGATCGCCGGACGGCCGCCTTGTGCTGGGGCGCGGCGACACCCTCTACGCCCATGGCGGCCACCTGGAGAGCGGCGAGACGATGGCCGTGGTGCGTCCGCACAAGCCGCTGCTCGACCCGGACAGCAAGGAGGTGCTCGGCTACGAGGCCGAGGCCGCCGGCATCGCGCGGGTGCTGACCGCCGGTGAAACCGCAACGCTCCGGCTGACCGAATCCCCGCGCGAGACACGCAAGGGCGACCGCATCGTGCCCCTGCCCGCAGCCCTGACCCAGGACCTCCGCCTCACACCGGCCGCGGCGGACATCCGCGGCCACGTCATCTCCCTGCCGGACACCACCACGGCGAGCGCCCGCTGGCAGGTGGTGGCCATCGACCGCGGCCGCGTCGACGGCATGGTGCAAGGGAACGTCATTCGCCTCTACAAGCCGGGGCGCACCACCCGGGTGGATACCACGCCCATCCCCGACCCGCGCGGCGGAGACTCAGCGGGCGACCTCTTCACCGCCCCGGTGCGCGAGGTGCGCCTGCCAGATCAGGTGCTGGGCGATGCCGTGGTGTTCCTCGTCTATGAACGCGCAAGCTACGCCCTCATCGGCGAGGTGAGCGAACCGGTGCGTGAAGGGGCGTGTTTCAGCTCACCGGATGCCCCGGCGGTCACCTGCCGCTGAAGCTGGCCGATCCAGCATGGCTCAGGGAGCGGGCCGCCCGTTGGACGAGCCGAACAGCGCCGTCGGAAGGGTGGGAGGCCAGGATGAGCCCCGCCAGCGCGCCTGGCTCACCCTGCTGCACGCCCCGGTCCTCGGATCACGCGCCTTTGCCCGGCTGTGGGAGGAGGCCCCCGATCCGCTCGCCATCCTCGCGCAAGGCCCTGCCCTGTGGCGGGCCGCGGGGCTTGGCGAGGCCACCTGCGCGGCCCTGCGCCAGCCCGACGAGCCCCGGATCGGGTCGGCCCTGGACTGGCTGGCCGACCCCGGCCACCACCTCATTCCGCTCGATGACCCACGCTATCCGCCCGCCCTGCACGACCTTGCGGACCCTCCACCCGCACTGTTCGGCCTCGGCGACCCCGATCTTTTGCGCCTGCCGACGCTGACCATCGTCGGCACCCGCCACCCCTCCCCCGGCGGCGCGCTCAATGCCCGCGCCTTCGCCCGCGACCTGGCCGGCCGCGGGCTCACCATCGCCAGCGGCCTGGCGCTCGGCATCGACGCCGAGGCGCATCGCGGCGCACTGGAGGCGAAGGGCCTGACCCTGGCCGCGGTCGGCACCGGGGTGGACCGCGTCTACCCGGCCCGGCACCGCGAGCTCGCCCACGCCATCGTCGATGGCGGCGGGCTGATCATCAGCGAGCTGCCGCTCGGCACCCCCCCGCGTCCCGGCCAGTTTCCGCGCCGCAACCGCCTCCTCGCCGCCCTCGGCCTCGGAACGCTGGTGGTCGAGGCCGCCATCAAGAGCGGCTCGCTGATCACCGCCCGCCTGGCGGCGGAGCTCGGGCGCGAGGTCTTTGCCATTCCCGGCTCCATCCACAACCCGATGGCCCGCGGCTGTCACACCCTGATCCGCAGCGGCGCCAAGCTGGTCGATTCGAGCAGCGACATCCTCGAAGAACTCGCCCCAAGGCTTGCCCCCCTCCCACCGCCGGCCGTCCCCGAGGCGGCGCCCCCCGAGCTTCCCGCCGACCATGCCCGCCTGCTCGAGGCCATGGGCTTCGACCCGGTCAGCGTCGATGACCTGGTCGAGCGCTGCGGATTGACCGCGGCGGAGGTTTCATCCATTCTGCTGATCCTCCAACTGCAGGGCCTTATCGCCCCGGCAACCGGTGGGCTGTACGTTCGCCTGCCGCCAACATCCTGAACTTCCTGATGAAAGAAAACGTCCTCGACGTCCTGATGTACCTGTTCGAGTACTACATGGCCGACAACCCCGGCCAGCCGTTCGACGCCGACCGCGACACGCTCGAGTCACGCCTGGTCGAGGCTGGCTTCAGCAGCGCCGAGATCGGCAAGGCATTCGGCTGGCTGGACGCGCTGTGGCAACGCCGCGCCCTGCCGCCCCCCGCCCTGCAACGTGCGCCGGGCGACGCCGCCCGCGCCCCCAGCCTCCGCCTCTACACCCCCGAGGAGATGGAGCGCCTGGATACCGACTGCCGCGGCTTCCTGCTGTTCCTCGAAGGGGTCGGCATCCTGAGCCCCGCCAACCGCGAGCTGGTGATCGAGCGCGTGCTCGCCCTGCCGGAAGACGAGATGGACCTTGAGCGGCTCAAATGGCTGATCCTGCTGGTGCTGTTCAACCAGCCCGGCGAGGAGATCGCCTATGCATGGATGGAAGAGCTGGTCTATGACAACGTCACCGGATACCTGCATTAAACGGTCATGAGCAAACACCTCGTCGTTGTCGAGTCGCCGGCCAAGGCCAAGACCATCAAGAAATACCTGGGCAAGGACTTCGAGGTCATGGCCTCCTACGGCCATGTCCGCGACCTGATCCCCAAGGAGGGCGCCGTGGATCCGGCGCACGGCTTTGCCATGCGTTACGAGGTCATCGAGCGCAACGCCAAGCACGTCGAGGCGATCAGGAAGCACCTGGCCCGCGCGGATGATCTGTACCTTGCCCCCGACCCCGACCGCGAGGGGGAGGCCATTGCCTGGCACCTGGCCGAGATCGTGCGCCAGGACCCCGAACTTGCCGCCAAGCCCCTGCACCGCGTGACCTTCAACGAGATCACCCAGCGCGCGGTGCAGGAGGCCATCGCCCATCCGCGCGACATCAGCATGGACCTGGTCAATGCCCAGCAGGCCCGCCGTGCGCTGGACTATCTGGTGGGCTTCAACCTCTCCCCGCTCCTGTGGCGCAAGATCCAGCCCGGCCTCTCCGCCGGCCGCGTGCAGAGCCCGGCCCTGCGCCTGATCGTCGAGCGCGAGGAGGAGATCGATGCCTTCATCGCGCGCGAATACTGGACCCTGGAGGCGCGCCTGGCGCATGGCGGGGTAGCCTTCGGCGCCAAGCTCGTGCAGCTCGACGGGGCCAAGGTCGAACAGTTCTCCATCACCGACGAGCGCGGGGCCACGGCCGCGCGCGAGCGCCTGCTCAAGGCCGCCCGCGGTGAGCTCGTGGTGCAGAGCGTCGAGCGCAAGCAGCGCAAGCGCTACCCCGCCCCGCCGTTCACCACCTCCACCCTGCAGCAGGAGGCCGTGCGCAAGCTCGGCTTCTCCGCCAGCCGTGCCATGCGCATCGCGCAGCAGCTCTACGAGGGCATCGCCCTGGGCGAGCAGGGCAGCGTGGGCCTGATCACCTACATGCGTACCGACTCGGTCAACCTCGCCGAGGACGCCCTGCGCGAGATCCGCGGCCTGATCGCCGAGCGCTTCGGTGCCGACCAGATGCCCGCCCAGCCGGCACGCTACAAGACCCGCGCCAAGAACGCGCAGGAGGCCCACGAGGCGATCCGCCCGACCTCCGCGTTCAACACCCCGGAGCGGGTCAAACCCTTCCTCACCCCCGAGCAGTTCAGGCTGTACGAGATGATCTGGAAGCGCACCATCGCCTGCCAGATGATCCCGGCCACCCTGGACACCGTGAGCGTCGACCTCGCCGCAGGGGATGCCGGAATCTTCCGCGCCACCGGCTCCACCGTGCGCGACCCCGGCTTCATGCGCGTCTACCGCGAGGATGTGGACGAGCCGACCGGCGAGGATGACGAGCGCCGCCTGCCCGCCATGGAGGAAGGGGATCGCATCCCGCTCGCCGACATCGCCGCCGAGCAGCACTTCACCGAGCCGCCGCCGCGCTACTCCGAGGCCAGCCTGGTCAAGACGCTGGAGGAATACGGCATCGGCCGCCCGTCCACCTACGCCAGCATCATCTCCACCCTGCAGGATCGCGAGTACGTGATCCTGGAGAACCGCCGCTTCAAGCCGACGGATGTGGGGCGCATCGTCAACCGCTTCCTGACCGAACACTTCACCCAGTACGTCGACTACGGCTTCACCGCCAAGCTCGAAGACGACCTCGACGCCATCTCCCGCGGCGAGGAGGACTGGGTGCCGGTGATGGAGGCGTTCTGGTCACCGTTCATCGAACGGGTCAAGGACGTGGCCGAGAATGTCAGCCGCCAGGACGTGGCCCAGGCGCGCGAGCTCGGCCTCGACCCGGTCAGCGGCAAGCCCGTGTCCGTGCGCCTGGGCCGCTTCGGGCCGTTCGCCCAGATCGGCACCAAGGAGGACGAGGACAAGCCGCGCTTCGCCTCCCTGCGCCCCGGCCAGAGCATCGCCACCATCACCCTCGACGAGGCGCTGGCCCTGTTTACCCTGCCGCGCACCCTCGGCACCCTGCCGACGGGCGAGGAGGTGCAGGTCAACATCGGCCGCTTCGGGCCGTACGTGAAGTACGGCAAGAGCTACGTCTCGCTCAAGAAGGACGACGACCCCTACACCGTCACCCTCGAGCGGGCCATGGAGCTGATCGAGGCCAAGCAGCTCGCCGAGGCCAACCGCGTCATCCAGACCTTCGCCTCCGGCATCCAGGTGCTGAATGGCCGCTACGGGCCCTACATCACCGACGGCGAGAAGAACGCACGCATCCCCAAGGACAAGGATCCCAAGTCCTTGAGCGAACTCGACTGCATGGAGCTGCTGGCCAAGGCCAAGGCGGCCCCGGCGCGCGGCCGCAAGGCCGCGACCGGCCAGGGGGCCGCCACCAAGGGCAAGACCGCAGCCGGCAAGTCCAAGGCGGCGGGCGCCGGGGAGGAGGCCAAGCCGGCCAAGCCCCGTGCACGCAAGAGCCCGGCGGCGGGCGAATCCGCCAAGCCGACATCACGACGCAAAAAGACGGACAGCTGAGGTCCGCACCGAGCCCGTCCCATGAGCCTCCCTTCCAGGCCATATCTCTCCCCCTGGCGCCTGCGCTTCGCCGCACGCTGGCTGCGCAGGGGGGGGATCGTGGCCTATCCGACCGAGGCGGTGTACGGGCTGGGTTGCAATCCGACCGATGACCGGGCCCTGCGCAAGCTGCTCGAACTCAAACGCCGGCCGTGGCACAAGGGGCTGATCCTGATCGCCGCGCGCCCCGTCCAGCTCGAACCCTTCCTCGCCCCACTCGATGCGGAACGCGTCGAGCGCGCCCACGCCCACTGGCCGGGGCCCACCACCTGGCTGTGGCCGGCCCAGCCCTGGGTCTCGCCGCTTTTGCGTGGCGAGCACCGCACCCTGGCGGTACGCGTGCCGGGCCATCCCCTCGCCCGCGCCCTGTGCGACGCCTTCGGCGGGGCGCTGGTCTCCACCAGTGCCAACCGCTCCGCTCAGGCGCCGGCGCGCAGCGCCCTCGAAGTGCGCCGCAAGCTCGGCCCCCGTGCCGTATTCATCCTCAGCGGACCGGTGGATCGTCGGGCCCGTCCCAGTCGCATCCTGGACATCCACAGCGGCCGCGTGCTGCGGGACTGAGTCATGCCAGCCCTCCGCCTCATCGCCTTGCTCTTCCTGTTCCTGGCCGGGGCTGCAGCCGCGGCGCCCCCCTCCACGGCGACATCATCCTCTCTCGCCCTTACGGCACTGGAAGGCGAACTCAAGGCGGCGGAGTCCGCCCCCGCTCCCGACACCGCCCTGCTCGACAAGGTGCGGGCCCGCCTGGAGGCGATCCGCCACGAGCAGGCCCGCCTGCAGCAGGCCGAGGAGCGGGTCATGGCCGCCAAACAGCTCGAACGTAACGGCAACGATGAGCTGATGCGCGTGCTCGCCAAGGCACGCGATAACTTCCCCATGCCCGTGCTGGCTGGACTGTCGGCGGAGCGCCTCACCGCCCTCCTCCAGCAGGCCGCCGCTGACGAACAAGCCGCGCAGGAGCGCATGGAAGCCGCCAACCGCGCCCTCACCGAGACGGAGCTGCGCGGGCAGGCCCTGCGCCAAGCCAGCCTGCAACCACCCCCGCCCCTCCCTCCGCCCGCCGCGCAGGGTGAACCGCCGCTACTGGCCCGCGCCAGCCAGCTGCTGGCCCAAATACGCCAGCAAGCCATGGAGGCGGAGTCCAAGGCCCTCGCGCTGGAGCAGTCCACCCAGCCGCTCGCCCTGCAACTGGCCCAGGCCCGCCAGCTGCTGGCCCAGCACGAGCTGGAGCAGCTGCGCAAGCGGCGCGAGCGGATCGAGACGACCCTCAACGAACAGCGCCTGGCCGAGGCCGAGGCGGCCCGCCAGAGCGCGGGCCAGAGCGCCGTGAGCGAAAGCCACCCCGCCCTCAAGCGCCTGGCCGAGGCCAACCACGAGTGGGCGAACCGCCTGGCGGAAACGACCCGGGAATTGAGCGACATCACCCGCCAGCGCGACGAAACCACCCGCCGCACCGAGGCGATGCGCCAGGACATGTCCACCCTGCGTCAGCGCCTCGATCAGCTCGGTCTCGGCCCGGTGATCGGCAACCTGCTGCTGGAAAAGCGCAGCAGCCTCCCCACCGAGGCCGCCCTGGCCCGCCGCATCAAGGACAACCGGGCCCTGGTGAATGACATCCAGCTGCTCGACCTGGACGTCGCCAACGCACGGGCGGCCCTGTCCGCCCCCCAGACCCTGATCAGCCAGCTGCTGATCGACGTTCCGGCCGAGGAGCAGGCGGCGCTCGAACCCACCATCCAACGCATGATCCGGGAGCGCGAGGACATCCTGCAACGCCTGGACGCCATCAAGCCGCCGCTGCTGCTGGCGATCAACGACCTTGAGTTCGCGTTGGAATCCCAGCGCCGCGTGGTGCGCGAATTCTCCGACTTCATCGCCCAGAACCTGCTGTGGATGCCCAACGCTCGTCCCCTGTGGAGCACCGCCTGGGCGGACTATGAGAAATCGCTGCTCACCCTGTTCGACCTGCGCCGCGCCTGGGGGGACCTGCGCGACGCCATCCGGGGACTCTCCGCCCAGCCCGTGACCAACCTGGCCACCGTCGCCCTGATCCTGGCCCTGCTTGCCCTGCGCCCCCAGCTGCGGCGCCGCATCCGCCTGCTCGCCGACCGCACCATCGAACAGCCGGGATCGACGGCTCAGGAACGCATCGGGATGGGCTCCGCAGGAGCCGGCCCACAGGGGGGCGGCCAGGGATGGCCGGCATCGGAGACCCTGTGGACCACGTTGGGCGCCATCACGCTGGTGTTCCTGTACGCCCTGCCCTGGCCGCTGCTAGCCCTGCTCCTGGGGCTGCGCCTGCAAACCGGGGCCCCCCCCGGCGGCTTTGCCCAGGGCATCGGACAGGCCCTGGCGATGCTCGCGCCGCTGCTGCTCTACGCCCGCGCCGCACTGGCCCTGTTCCACCCCAACGGCCTGGCCGAGCGCCACTTCGGCTGGAGCCCGCAGACGCTTCATGCCCTGCGCCAGGCGATGCGCCTGTTCATCTTCGGCGTCCTGCCGTTCGCCTTCCTCGCCGCGGTGGCGATCGCCATGGACACGGAGGCCATGCGCGACGGTGCCGGCCGGCTGGCGTTCATGCTCGCGCTGTTCGGCCTGGCACTGATGTTCGGCCGCCTGCTTCACCCGCGTGGCGGCGTGATGCTCTACTGGCGTATGACCCACGCCCGTCACTGGAGCGCACGTCTCGCCCCCCTGTGGTTCGCGCTTGGGATCGGGCTGCCGATCCTGTTCGCCGCCCTGGCGGCAGTGGGGTACTTCTACAGCGCCGGCGTCCTGACCCAGAAACTGGTGACTTCGCTGTGGGTCGCCCTCGGCCTGGTGGTGGTGTACGACTTCGGCCTGCGCGCCCTGCGCCTGGTCAAGCACCGGCTGCAGCTCCAGCGCGAGCAGGCACCGCCCCCCCAGATCAAGACCGGCGGCGAGGGGGACGGCCTGCTCGTGCCTTCGAACGGCATGGACGTCGAGCAGATCAGCCGCCAGAGCCGCAAGCTGCTCAATTTCAGCCTGACGATCGCCCTGCTCTTCGCGCTGTATGCGGTGTGGGCCCCCATCCTGCCCGCCCTTGGCATCTTCGAGCAGATCGTGCTGTGGAGCTACCGCGGCGAGATCAAGGGCGAGACGGTCACGGTCAGCGTCAGCCTGGGCGACCTCCTGCTCTCCGGCCTCTGGCTGCTGGCGATGTGGGTGGCGGCGCGCAACCTGCCAGGCCTGATGGAGATCATCCTCGAACGCTGGACCCAGCAGGACGCCGGCACGCGCTACGCGGTGATCACCATCACCCGCTACATCATCATTGCCGTCGGCTTGATGCTGATTCTGGGCGGCCTCGGCCTGCAGTGGTCGCAGATGCAGTGGCTGGTCGCCGCGCTCGGCGTGGGCCTCGGCTTCGGCCTGCAGGAGATCTTCGCCAACTTCGTCTCCGGCCTGATCATCCTGTTCGAGCGCCCGGTGCGGGTGGGGGACATGGTCAGCATCGGCGACAAGACCGGACACATCAAGAAGATCCATATCCGCGCCACGGTGCTGGAAGACTTCGACCGCAAGGAGATCATCATCCCCAACAAGAAGCTGATCACCGAACAGGTCACCAACTGGACCCTGTCCGACACCTCCACCCGGGTGGTGGTGGACGTCGGCGTGGCCTACGGCAGCGACCCGCGCGAAGTGGAACAGATCCTGCGCGAGGCCGCCAGCCGCGTGCCTGGCCTGATCCAGGACCCGCCCCCTGGTGTCTGGTTCATGGGCTTTGGCGACAGCGCACTCAACTTCCGCCTGCGCGCCTTCGTCGCAGACGCCGAACAGCGCACCGACACCATCAGCGAACTCCACTACGCCATTGAGTACGCCCTGCGCGAGAAGGGCATCTCCATTCCCTTCCCGCAGCGCGACATCCACATCCGAGACATCCAAGGCCTGCCTGCGGGCCTCTTCCAGGAGAACAAAGCCACATGACCCCGGTTGCCGCCGTCCGCGAATACCTCCTCGACCTGCAACAACGCATCTGCGATGCCATCGAACACGCCGACGGCGAAGCGAAATTCCTGCACGACGACTGGACCCGCCCCGAGGGCGGGCACCTCGCGGGCGACGGCCGCACCCGGGTGCTGTCCGAAGGCGCCGTGTTCGAGCAGGCCGGAATCAACTTCTCCCACGTGAAAGGCGCGCGCCTGCCGCCCTCCGCCACCGCGCACCGGCCTGAACTTGCCGGCCGCCCGTTCGAGGCGCTTGGCGTGTCCTTGGTCATCCACCCGAAAAACCCCTACATCCCCACCTCCCACGCCAACGTCCGCTTCTTTATCGCCCACCCCTTATCCCCCCTCCCCCCCGGCGGGGGAGGGGTCGGGGGAGAGGGGGAGAAGCCCCAAGCCACTTGGTGGTTCGGCGGCGGCTTCGACCTCACCCCCTACTACGGCTTCGACGAAGACTGCACCCACTGGCACCAGACCGCCAAGGCCGCCTGCGAGCCCTTCGGCGCGGACGTCTACCCCAAATACAAACAGTGGTGCGACGAGTATTTCTTCCTCAAACACCGCAACGAGCCGCGCGGCATCGGCGGGCTGTTCTTCGACGATTTGAACGAAGGCGGCTTCGAACGGAGCTTCGCCTTCATGAAGAGCGTGGGCGACCACTACATCCCGGCCTACCTGCCCATCGTCGAGCGCCGCAAAGGCACTGCATACGGCGAGCGCGAGCGCGACTTCCAGCTCTACCGCCGCGGCCGCTACGTCGAGTTCAATCTCGTCTACGACCGCGGCACCCTGTTCGGCCTGCAGTCGGGCGGGCGCACCGAATCCATCCTCATGTCCCTGCCGCCCCTGGTGAAATGGCGCTACAACTGGCAGCCCGAGCCCGGCACGCCCGAGGCGCGCCTGTACGAGCACTTCCTCCAGCCACGCGACTGGGTCTGAAGGGGCCGCCATGCCCGCCTTCTCCTGGACCGCACTCGACGACACCGGCCGCACCCGCAAGGGCGTGCAGGAGGGAGACTCGGCCCGTCTGGTGCGCCAAGCCCTGCGCGAACAGGGCCTGACCCCGCTCGCGGTCGAGCAGACCACCGACCAGGTGGCGGCCTATGACCGCAAGGGCGGCCTGGGCCGCATCAGGGGCCGGATCGGCGCAGGCGAGCTTGCGCTGATCACCCGCCAGCTCGCCACCCTGGTGCAGGCCGGCCTGCCGATCGAGACCGCGCTGGGCAGCGTGGCACGACAGAGCGAGAAGGCGGCCAGCCGCAATCTGATCCACGCAGCACGCTCCCGGGTGATGGAGGGGCATACCCTGGCCGCTGCGCTCTCCGAGTACCCGCGCGTGTTTCCCGAGCTCTACCGCGCCACGGTGGCGGCGGGGGAGGAGTCCGGCCACCTGGACGCGGTGTTGGAGCGCCTGGCGGATTACACCGAGGCGCGCGAGGCCCTGCGCCGCAAGATCCAGCTCGCCCTGTTCTACCCGGGCCTGCTGACCCTGATGGCGGTGGTGGTGGTGATGGGCCTGCTCACCTACGTGGTGCCACAGGTGACCCAGGTGTTCGAGCACCTCGGCCAGGAGCTTCCGGAGCTTACCCAGGCCCTGCTGGCGCTGTCCGGCTTCCTGCGCGACTACGGCCTCTGGCTGCTCGGTGGACTCGCCACCGGCGCGCTCGCCTTCCGGCGTGCCCTGCGTCACACCAGCGTCAAGCGCCGCTGGCATCATCTGTTGTTGCGCCTGCCGCTGGCCGGCCGGCTGATCCGCGGGGTCAATACCGCGCGCTTCGCCCGCACGCTCGGCATCCTCGCCTCCGCCGGGGTGCCCATCCTCGAGGCGATGCGCATCGCCGCCTCGGTGATGGACAACGTGCCCATGCGCGAAGCCGTGGAGGAGGCCACCCTGCGCGTGCGCGAGGGGGTGGGCATCGCCACGGCGCTCGCGGACAGCAAACTCTTTCCGCCGATGACCGTCCAACTCATTGCCTCCGGCGAGCAGTCCGGCCGCCTGCGGCCGATGCTGGAGCGCGCCGCAGCGCAGCAGGAGGGCGAGCTGTCGGCCATCATCGCCACCGCGCTGGGGTTGTTCGAACCGGTGCTGATCCTGCTGATGGGCGGGGTGGTGCTGGTGATTGTCCTTGCTATCCTGTTGCCCATCTTTGAGCTCAACCAATTGGTCAAATGAGGTTCCTTATGCGCGCTGCTGCTAGCTGTCACCCGCTCTCCCCTCAAGGGCGCGGGAAGCTCCCCCCCCTCCCCCCTGGCGGGGGAGGGGCCGGGGGTGAGGGGGGAACCCGCCCTGTCCAGCAGGGCTTTACCCTGATCGAGGTGATGGTGGTGGTGGTCATCCTCTCCATCCTCGCCGCCATCGTGGTGCCGAAGATCATGGACCGCCCGGACGAGGCGCGGATCACCAAGGCCAAGCAGGACATCCGCGCGCTGGAGGCGGCGCTGAACCTCTACAAGCTGGACAACTTCAGTTACCCGACCACCAACCAAGGGCTGGAAGCCCTGGTGCAGCCGCCGACCACCGAACCCCTCCCGCCGAAGTGGAAGCAGGGCGGCTATCTCGACCGCCTGCCGCAGGACCCTTGGGGGCGTCCGTACATGTACATGTCGCCGGGCGACCAGGGGCGCGCCTTCGACCTGTACTCCCTCGGCGCCGATGGCCAGCCCGGCGGCACAGGCGCGGCAGCGGACATTGGCAACTGGGCACTGAACTGATGCTCCCCACCCGTCGCGGTCCCGACGAGGACGACACCCCGCTGGAGGGCGAACTGCTCACCGCCCGCCCTGGGTCTGCCCTGCCTGGCCTTGGCGCGCGGTTCACCCGCCTGCTGCGCATCTTCTGGCTGATCAGCCTGGCGGTGACCGGCTGGCTGTTGTGGCTGACCGTGGGCCAGGGGGTGAGCGGGGTGCTGGATGTCGTGCTCGCCCTGCTGCTCGCCACGCCCCTCGTAGTGCTGACCTTGGTGGTGCTGGGTCTGAACCAGCTCACGAGTCTCTTCTCCCGTTCCGCCGACCAGCTCCAGGCGCATCTTCGGGCCCAGGCCGAGGGGCGCAACGCACGTCTGGCGGCCATGGAACTGCACTACACGCTCAGCGAACTGCGCGACCATGCCGAGGGCCTGGCCTTGCTCGGCTTCATGCTCACGCCTGGGTTTCTGGGCCTGCTGGGTATCTCGGTCGTCGCCACCCTGGTCATGATCCCGGTCGCCCTGTTCACCCTGCTGTTTGCCCTCTTTTGATGCGACGGGGCTCGTCGGGCTTCACCCTGATCGAAGTGATGGTGGTGATGGTCATCATCGCCATCCTGGTGACCATGGTGAGCCTCTCGCTCAAGGGCGACCGGGCGGGGGAGGCGCTGGAAGAGGAGGCCCAGAGGCTGACGGCCCTGCTCAACCTGCTGCGCGAAGAGGCGGTGATGCGCGACCAGACCCTTGGGCTGGCGCTCACCGGGGAGGGGTATGTATTCGTGATCCGTGAGCTGCCCGATCCTGCGGCCCCCGCCGAGCCGCCCGCGTTCCGCCCGCTGAGCGATGACGAGGTGTTCCGCCCCCGTGCCCTGCCGCCCGGCACCCGCATGGTGTTCGAGACCGGCCCGGCGGCGCGGCCGCTGCCCCCCACCCGGGCGGCGCTTGCCCCCGTACTGCTCGCCCTGCCGCAGGACCTGCTGATGCCTGAAGGCCGCCTGGTGCTCACCCACCCGGCCACGCCTCGGGTGGCGGTGGTGAAGCTGGACACCCGCGGAGTCCGTTGGGAACGTGGCGATGGGCGTCCTTGACAATCGCCGCGGTACGCGGCCCCCACAGCCGAGCCAAGCACTTGTGAGAGCGGCATGTCGCCGCGAAGGCCATGCATGCGGCTTCACCCTGCTGGAGGTGCTGGTGGCCCTGACCATCCTGGCCCTGGCGCTGGGGGCACTGATCAAGACCGGAGGGGATCATGCCGCCCTGATCGACGGGCTGGGGGAGCGCACGCAGGGGTATCTCGTGGCGGAAAACCAGTTGCAGCGCTTTCGCCTGGAGGGGCTGTGGCCGGAGGCCGGGGTGCGCAAGGACAGCCTGGAACACGCCGGGCGGCGCTGGTTGTGGCAGGCAAGCTTTGAGACCACGCCGGACCCGGACCTCGTGCGCGTGACCCTGGAGGTGAAAAGCCGCGAGGATGGGCCGGTCGCTGCCCGCCTGACCGGCTTTCTGGCGAGGCCTGGCGGATGAGGGCACGCGGCTTCACCCTGCTGGAGCTTCTGGTGGCCCTGGCGATCTTCGCCTTTCTGGGCGTGATGGCCTACGGGGGGCTCGCGGCCATGCTGCGGATGGGCGAGGGGACCTCAGCCGCGCGCGAGGACCTGGCCACCTTGCAGCGCAACGTGCGCCTTCTGGAGGAGGACATGGCCTTCGTGCTGGCGCGGCCGGTGCGGGACGGGCTGGGCTCGCCGCATCTTGCCTTCATGAGCGGGCGGGATGGGACGACGCTGCTCGAGTTCTCCCGCGCCACCCGCCCGCTCGAAGGGCTGTTCCCCTCGCCCATCGAAAGGGTGCGCTATGTGCTGGCCGACGGCGCGCTGCTACGCCAGAGCTGGAACCCGCCCGACGCCGCCCGGCTGGAGCCGGATCAGACCCAGCCCCTCTGGCCCGCCGTGGAGACGGTGAGCCTGCGCTTCGTCGACCGCCAACAACAGTCCTTCACCAGCTGGCCCCCGCCGAACGTCGAGCAGCCGGGGCTGCCGCGCGCCGTCGAGTGGACCCTTCAGCCCAAGGGCCAGGCGGCCATGCGCCTGCTTCTGCCCCTGCCGGAGCTCCCGCCGCCCGGGGGGGGCAAGCCATGAAGCAAAGACAGCACGGCATCGCCCTCATCACCGCCCTGCTGGTGCTGGCGATCGCGGTGGTGCTGGCGGCCAGCCTCGCCCACGAAGGGGCACTGGCCCTGCGGCGCAGCGAGAACCTGCTGCACCACACCCAGGCCGCGGCCTATCTTCAGGGCGCGGAGGATTGGGCGCGGCGCATCCTCGCCCGCGATGCACGCGAGGTGGATCACCTGGGCGAGGCCTGGGCCACGCCGCTGCCGCCCATCCCGGTGGAGGGCGGGGAGATCACCGGCCGCCTGATCGACCTGCAAGGGCGGCTGAACCTCAACGCCCTGCTCGCCTCGGACAACAGCCTCGCCCCTCTGCACGCACGGCGACTGGCCTGCCTGTTGCAAAAGGCAGGCATCGAGCGCCCCGAGGCGGCGCTCGAAACCCTGGCCGACTGGCAGGATCAGGATGGCGAGGTGCGCCCGCTGGGGGCGGAGGATGGTGCCTATGCCAACCTGCCCCACCCTTACCGCACCGGCAACCAGCCGCTCCTGGCGGCAGGCGAGCTGGCCCTGATCCAGGGCTTCTCCGCCGAGGCCGTGGCCCGGCTCACGACCTTGACCGCGGCCCTGCCCAAAGACGCCACCCTCAACCTTAATACCGCCCCACCGGAGGTTTTGGCCTGCCTGGGCGAGGGCTTGACGCCGGAAGACTGGCGCGCCTTCCTCGAAACCCGCGCCAAGACCCCGCTCAAGAAGGTGGATGAGCTTCTCGCCCAGGCCCCCTTCCAGGGCAGGCTCGACGCCGCGGGGCTGGGCGTCACGAGCCAGGTCTTTCTCCTGGAGGCCGAGGCGCGCATTGGCAGGACGGTGGCGCGCCGTTACAGTGTGCTGCTGCGAGAAACCAACGGAACCGTGCGCGTGCAAAGCCGCTTTCAGGAGAACCCCTGATGCCTGCCCCGCTGATGACCCTGCGCCCCCTGGGGGATGAGCGCATCGCCTGGGTGCTGGAGCAGGAGGGACGCATCCAAAAAGGTGAATCCGCCTGGGCGGATCTCCCCCGCCCGCCCGAGGCCACCCGCATCCGGCTGCTGTTCCCCGGCGATGGGGTCACCCACGCCGCCGTGCGCCTGGCGGCCCGCAGCGCCAAGCTGATCGCCCAAGCCCTGCCCTACGCCCTGGAGGAGCAGCTGGCCGAAGACGTGGAACAGCTTTCCATCGCCCACGGCCCGCGCGATGGCACGGGGCTGGTGCAGGCCCGCGTGGTGCGCCGCGACGTGCTGGAGCGGCTGCTGGAGCGCCTGCGCGGGCAGGGCCTTGAGCCGCAAGCCGCCTACAGCGAGCTGGACGCCCTGCCGCCCCCGGAACACGGCTGGGTCACCCTGGACTGGGCGGGTCTGCGTCTGGCCCGGGGGGCCGGCGGCGAGGCCCTCGCGCTCGAGCCTGAGCTGCTCGCCCCGCTGTTGGGCGATGCGCCCGTGCAGACCCTCCCCGTGCAAGACCATCCCCTCATCTGGCTGCACCAACACCTCAACGAAGCCCGGGCCATTGACCTGCTTGGCCACGATCAGCGCGAGGATGTGCTCGAACGCCTGCGCCCGTGGCGCGTTCCGGCCGGCATCGCCGCCCTCGCCCTGCTCCTGCACGGAGGGCTCATGGGCCTGGAGACCCACCGCCTGAATCAGGAGCGGGCCGCCATGCAGGCCGAGATCGAACGCATCGCACGCGAGGCCGCGCCCGAGGTCAGACGCTGGGTCAACCCCGTCGTCCAGCTGCGCCAGCTGGCCACGGGCGGCACGGCGGCCCCGGCCGAGAGCGGCATGCTCGACCTGCTCGCCAAGCTGGCCCCCGCCCTGGCGGCCCGGCCCGAGATCAAGCTCGGCAACCTGCGCTTCCAGGGAGGGACGCTCGAGGCCCAACTCAGCGCGGCGGAAGGCGGCAGCCTGGAGGCCCTGCTCGAAACGCTGCGCAAGCCCCAAGGCGTTTCAGCGGAGCTGGCGGAACAGCGCGTGGAAGACGGGCAGGCCACGGCCCGCCTGCGCTTGAAGGGAAAACGGACATCATGAAGGACATCAGGAACAGGTGGGCCGCCATGAGCGCCCGTGATCGCCGCATCCTTCTGCTTGGCACCGCCATCAGCCTCCCCCTGCTTGGCTGGGCACTGGCCTGGCAGCCGCTGGAGGCCGCGCGCGAGACAGCCCGCACGGCGCATGCCGAGACGGCCGCCCAGCATGCAGAGGTGCGCGCCCTGGCCGGGCAGGTCGCCAGCCGTGCCAAGAGCGGAGGCGGCGCCGCGGGCGCGCAGAGCCCCCTGACCGCCGTCGAGACCGTGGCCCGCGACCAGCGCCTGCTGGAGCAGCTCAAGCGCCGCGAAGCGGACGGCGCGAACGGGGTCCGCCTGGTGCTGGAGCATGCCCCGGCGGACGCCCTGATGCGCCTGCTGGAGCGCCTTGATCAGCAGCACGGACTGCGGGTCGTCCAAGCCCAGATCGATCCCGCCGGCCCCGGGCGGGTAAACGCCTCGATCACCCTGCAGCGCGGAGGGGCCTGATGACCCGCCCCATGCTCGGCTGGGGCATGCTGGCCCTGCTGTCCTACCTGCTTTTCCTGCTCCTCACCCTGCCCGCCCAGCGCGTGGCGGCCTGGAGCGGCGCTCCCCTGACGGAGGTGCGCGGCAGCCTGTGGACAGGCTCGGGCACCCTCACGCTCCAGGGCGAGAACCTGCGCAACCTGCAGTGGCGACTGCATCCCGTCTGGCCCTGGCAGGGCGTGCTCGGGGCCGAGGTCATGGCCGAACATCAGGGCTGGCAGGCCACAGGAGCGGTTCGACTGGGCTGGAACGGCGCTCTGCACGTGCACGACGCCACCCTGAGCGGCCCGCTCGATGCCCCCCTCCTCGCCCGCCGCCTGCCCTTGCCGCTGACCGGCCAGGCACGTCTCGCCATCCCGCACGCCGTATGGCAGAGGGAAGGTCTACGCAAGGCTGAAGGCGTGACCCTGGAGGTCTTCAAGCCCAAGCTCACGCTGGGCGAGGCGCTGGCCCTCGGCGATCTTGTCGCCGAGCTCGACGTGGTGGACGGCCGACTGGACGGCCGACTGCACGACAAGGGCGGCCCGCTTGAGCTCGCGGGCCAGCTCCAAGGCGACGCACGCAGCGGGCTCGCCTTGGAGGCCCGCCTCAAGGCCCGCCCGGGCGCACCGACCGTCTTGGCCGACAACCTGCGCCTTTTGCCCGCCGCGCCGGAAGGCGGGGCGCGCATCCATGCCCGCCTGACCGCCCCGTGGCTGGCGCAGCCAAAATAGGAGGCCCGCCCCAGGCCAATCATGCCCGCTGCTTTATCGCGCCGAGGGCGGCGCTCCTACGGACAGGGCGGTAGGAGGCCCGCCCTCGGGCCGATGCATCACTCCTGCAGACGGCGTGTAGGAGGCCGCCCCCGGGCCGATGCATCACTCACCCCTGATACGGCGGCGGCAGGAGCTCAGCGAACCCATCGATCAGCTCGAAGCCGTCGGCCACCACCTCCTCCCCCCGGCTGTCGGGCCGGCGCACCCCGCGCAGGAAGCGGATACCTGCCTCACGCGCGCTCTCCAACACGTGCAGGTTGTCGTCCACCAGCAGGGTGCGGGCGGGATCAAAGGGCTGCTGGCTGCGCAGACGGGCCCAGAAGCCGGGGGCCTCCTTCGGCAAGCCGAAGGCATGGGCGGACAGCACCGCATCCAGGTGCCCGCCGAGTGGGGTGCGGGCCAGCTTCAGCGCCAGGCTCGCGGGATGGGCATTGGTCACCAGCACGGCCTGCCGACCGCTGGCTCGCACCGCGTCGAGGAATTCGATGACCTGCGGATGCACGGCGATCAGGTGCGCCACCTCCTGCTTGAGCGCAATCACGTCCAGCCCGAGGCTCGCCGTCCAGTAATCCAGGCAGTACCAGTCCAGCGTGCCACGCACCGCGCTGTAGCGGGCCAACAGCTCGTCACGTGCCCGCGGCACGGGCAGCCCCTCGCGCTCAGCGAAGCGCCGGGGCAGGTGCTCCAGCCAGAAGTGATTGTCGAAATGCAGGTCGAGCAGGGTGCCGTCCATGTCCAGCAGCACCGTGTCGATCCCGCGCCAGTCCAATCCCGCGCTCATAACAAGCCTATCTCCTGGGCAACAAATACAGTTTATTGGACGGAGGACCGACCGGGCTGCACACTGCGGAATATTTTGCCACCCCTATCCGTCGTAACCTTTTTCGTGAACAACGCTCCACTTGGGCCTGACCGCCTCCTTGCCTCCACCTCCGTGCCCCTGGTGCACGTCGCTGCCGACGGGACGGTGCGGTGGGGCAACGATGCCTTCGCCCGGCTGTGCAACGTACCGCAGCCGGCGCTCGCAGGCCGCGCGCTGACCGATCTGTGCTGGCTATGCACCGACGGGACCTGCGCCTACCGCGGACGGGGGCTGCCCTTTGCCCAGCTCGACTGCCTGTGCGGCGACCTGCTGGTCTGCCCGGCCCCCACCCTCAGCCACGAGACCGGGAGCTGCCGCCCGATTCGCCTCGCCAGCCGGACCCTGGAGGATGGCAGCCTGCTGCTCGAATTCCACGACAACAGTGAGGCGGTCAACCTGCGCCAGCAGCTGGAGGAGGCTCGCCAGCGCGACGAACTGACCGGCCTGCGGAACCGCCAGGCCCTGATCGAGCTCCTGAAGGAGACACACGCCCATGGCGACTATGCCATCCTGCTGATCGACATCGACCGCTTCAAGGTCATCAACGATTACTACGGGCAGGAGCAAGGCGATAACACCCTGATTGCACTCAGCCGCTATGTCAGCGACGGCCTGGAGGAAGGGCAATGCATCGGCCGCTGGAGCGGACACGAGTTCCTCTGCCTGCTGCCGGACACCTCCATCGAACAAGCCCACAGCCTGGCCGAGGCCATCCGCCATCACGTCCGCCACAGCTTCCAGCGCGACCATGACCGGCCGGACCAGCCCCATACGGTCACCATCAGTATCGGCGTGGCCTCGCGCAACCCCTCGGATGGCAGCTTCGAGACGGTGATCGCGCGTGCCGATGCCGCGCTCTACCAGGCCAAGCGGCGTGGCCGCAACCGGGTTGCCACCGAACAGGACTTCAGCAAGAGCATCTTCATCGCCAGCGCGGAGATCGAGGCCGCCCTGCAGGAGGAGCGCCTGATCCCCGCCTACCAGCCGATCGTCGAGCTCGCGAGCAGGCGCGTGGTGGCCGACGAGGCCCTGGCCCGCATCCGCGGGCGGGATGGCGGCCTGCTGCCTGCCGGCCTGTTCATCGAGGCGGCCAGCGAACTGCAGATCGCCCACCGCATCGACCAGGCCATCGTGACCCAGGCCATCCAGCGCTGTGCCCGCCAGGTCATCGCCGCCCCCGACGCCACCCCGATCCACCACTTCCTCAATATCTCGACCGACCTGTTGCGCCACCCCCGGCGCATCGAGGCCATCCTGGCCGCAGCGCGCCTCTCCGCCGAGCAGTGCGGCATGCAGTGCTCGACGTCCAAGCCCCTGGTGATCGAGATCACCGAGCGCGAGCTGGTCAGCGACCCGCGCGAAGCGCTGGAGATCCTGCGCCCCTTCCTCGACTTCGGCCTGCAAATCGCGGTGGACGACTTCGGCAGCGGCTACTCATCGTTCCTCTACCTACTCGACCTGCCCGTCACCTACCTCAAGATCGAGGGCGAACTGGTCCGCAGGATGCGCAAGGAGCCCAAGGCGCACGCCATCATCCAGGGCATCCAGTCCATCGCCGACCAGCTCGGACTGACCACCATCGCCGAATTCATCGAGGATGAGGAAACCGCGCGCATGCTGACCGATCTCGGCGTGAACTGGGGCCAGGGCTACCTGTTCGGCCGCCCCACGATCGAAGAGCCAGGCGCGGCTTGCGGCCCCACGCCCCCCTCCCTATACTCCGGCCTTTCCTAAGCGATCGCAGCACTTCGCCATGAGCATCGAACTCCCTGAAGGTTACCGTCCCTCGGAAGACGAGGAATACATGAACCCCATGCAGCTGGAGTACTTCCGCCGCAAGCTGCTGGCCTGGAAACAGGAGCTGATGGAGGAGTCCGACTCCACCCTCAACCACCTGCGCGAGGAAAACTGGCAGGAGCCGGACATCAACGACCGCGCCACCCTGGAATCGGATGCCGCGCTGGAACTGCGCACCCGCGACCGCTACCGCAAACTGATCAACAAGATCGACAAGGCGCTCAATCGCATTGCCGACGGCTCCTACGGCTACTGCGAGGAGAGCGGCGAGGAGATCGGCATCAAGCGCCTGGAAGCCCGCCCGATCGCCACCCTGACCATCGAGGCCCAGGAGAAGCACGAGCGTCTCGAAAAAGTCCGCCGCGAGGAGTGACCGTGCTTCGCGCCCTGTCCCTGCTTCTCACCACCCTCCTCACCCTACCCGCTTGGGCCGGCCCGAAGGTCGTGCTGGAGACCTCCCAGGGCGAGATCACCTTGGAGCTGGACGCAGACAAGGCGCCCAAGACGGTGGAGAACTTCCTCGCCTACGTGCGTGAAGGGCACTACGACGGCACGATCTTCCACCGCGTCATCCCGGACTTCATGATCCAGGGCGGCGGCTTCGCCGCGGATTTCCAGCAGAAGCCCACCCGCGCCCCGATCCAGAACGAGGCCAACAACGGCCTGAAGAACGTGCGCGGCAGCATCGCCATGGCCCGCACCGGCAACCCGCACAGCGCCACCGCGCAGTTCTTCATCAACACGGTGGACAACGCCTATCTGGACTTCCAGGCCCCCACCCCCCAGGGCTGGGGCTACACGGTGTTCGGCAAGGTCATCGCGGGCATGGACGTGGTCGACCGCATCCAGCGCCTGCCCACCGGCCCCGGCGGTCCCTTCCGCAGTGACGTGCCGCGCGAGACCGTGCTGATCCAGAAGGCCCGCATCCTGCCCTGACCGCGTTGATCCCGACCATCGACACCCCGGACGGCCTGCACGCGCTGACCGCCGCACTGGCCGGCACGGCCGTGCTGGCCCTCGACACCGAGTTCCTGCGCGAGCGCACCTACCGCCCGCAGCTCTGCCTTGTGCAGCTGGCGACCGGCGCCACCGCCGCCTGCCTGGACCCCCTCGCGCTCGAAGACCTGCAACCGCTCACCGAACGGCTGAGCGACCCGGCGCAGACCAAGGTCCTGCATGCCGCAAGCCAGGACCTCGAAGTGCTCTACCTGCGCCTCGGCATCCTGCCCGCCCCGCTGTTCGACACCCAGATCGCCGCCGCCCTGTGCGGCCTGGGTGAGCAGATCGGCTATGCCGCGCTCATCGAGCGCCTGTTCGGCGTGCAGTTGGAGAAAGCCCACAGCCGCACCGACTGGTCGCGCCGCCCCTTGAGCCACGAGCAGCTGCGCTACGCGCTCGAGGACGTGCACTACCTGCCCGAGGCCCACGCCATCCTGGAATCGCGCCTGATGGCCCTCGGCCGACTCGAGTGGCTGCGGGAGGACTGCGAAGCCCTGCTCGATCCCGCGCGCTGGAGCGTGGACCCCCTCGAAGCCTGGCGCCGCATCAAGGGCTGGCAACGCCTGCCCCCCGCTGTCTTCCCGCGCCTGCGCCAGCTCGCCGCCTGGCGTGAGCGCCGTGCCCAGGCCCTCGATCGCCCGCGTCGCTGGGTGATGGACGACGACACCCTGCTCCAGCTCGCCAGCCGCCCGCCCGCGAATATCCACGCACTGCTGCACGGCGGCCTACTGCCCCCCGGCCTGCGCGGCGCCGCCGACGACATCATGGCCGCACTCGAAGTGGCCCGGACGGACGAACTCCCGCCCCCCCCAGCCTGGACCCCCATGCGCGGCGAGGAGCGGGCTCGCTTCGAGCGCCTGACCTCGGCCATCGACCGGCTGGGCGCCACGCTCGACCTGCCCGCGGGCCTCTTGCTCTCGCGCGCCGAACTGGAACGCCTTGCGCGCGGTCAAACCACGCTCGAGGCCCTTCACGGCTGGCGCGGAGAGCTCCTGCGCGAGCCCCTCGGTAACGCCCTCTGATCCGCGAGCCCCGCATGAATCCGAACGACCTGATCCAGCGCATCCAGACCGCCATCCCCGACGCCGAGGTCATCCCCTCCGGCGAGGGCTGCAGCTTCAACCTGACCGTGGTGAGCGCGAGTTTCGCCGGCGAGCCACTGCTCAAACGGCATCGCAGAGTGATGGCGGCGCTCAACGATCTGATCGCGAGCGGCGAACTGCACGCCGTGACGCTCAAGACCCATACCCCCGAAGAATCCCGAGGCTGATCCCCATGGACAACCCGACCCGCACCGAACTCGAGGCCGCTGCCTTCCGCCGCCTGATCGCCCACCTGCAGGAACGCACCGATGTGCAGAACATCGACCTGATGAACCTGGCCGGTTTCTGTCGCAACTGCTTCTCCAAGTGGCTCAAGGCCGCTGCGGACGAGCGCGGTGTCACCCTGAGCTTGGATCAGGCGCGTGAGATGGTCTACGGCATGCCCTACGAGGACTGGAAGGCGAAGTACCAGAAAGAGGCCAGCGCCGAGAAGCAGGCGGTCTTCGAGAAGGCCTTCGAACGCACCCACGGCCATCCGCATCAGGGCTGAGTTTCGAGGCACCCTGAAGTGTTCCCTCCCCCTTGGCGGGGGAGGGTTAGGGAGAGGGGGAGGATGAGCTTCAAGGCCTGCCTCACCCTCTCCCCCGGCCCCTCCCCCTCAAGGGGGAGGGGAGGTTGCGTGATGCTGGGACCAACCCTTTCCCATGGACCATCTGGGTTGAAAAGACAGTTGCCCTCACATGAGCAAGCCCAAGCTGTGGGAGCGGCGTGTCGCCGGAGACCTGAACCTCACCCACTGATCGGCTGGGTACGCCCCTCGAAGGGGCTGTTCATCTGCCCGCTGACCGTGCCCGCGGGCAGCTCCGGCCAGCGGCCCGCCTTCAATGTATTCACCAACTCGGCCTTGAGCGCAGCCGCATCCCGCCCGGCATAGGGCGTGGTGCCGCCGCTCGTCAGGGCATCGACATAGGCCTCGGCGATGGCCTTGGCCTCACCCCACTGCGCGGCCTTGGCCGTACCGCCGAGTTCGTTCGGCAGGCGTACCCAATGGTCGCGCACGATCAGAAGCACCTTGGCCATCGCCATGCCCAGCACGTCGTCGGCATTCATCGGCTGCCCCCCCTCAAGGATGGCGCGCATGACCTCAGCCGCCGCCGGATCCTTGCGCCCCTGCTCGAGCACCGCCGCGAGCGCGCGCGGCGCCCCCTGCAAGAGCTGCTGCGCGCCCACCGGGAAGCCCATCCCGCCCGTACTGTCGATCTGCACCGCGGCAAGCTCAAGGGCCTGCCCCACACGCGGCAGGCCGAGACTCCGTGCCTTGGCGGCACCGAAACGGGCACGCTCGGGGGTCACCGCCATGCCATCCCCCAACCATTTGTAGAAAATGGTGCCCACATTCTCCCGTTCGAGATACTCGTCCTTGCCCTCGCGCCAGCCCTTGAGCTCACCCACCGCAAAGGTCTTGCGCAGGACCGGTGCGTCCGGGTTGTCGGACAGCACCTCCGCACCCGACAATGGGCTGTTCGCCCCGGGGTGGCAGGTGCCATACAGGGTCTTGCCCTTGCCCGGCACCAGCTCGCGCATGACCACCACGGCCTTGTCGCCCTCGAGCGCCTCGACGATGCCGGTGGCATAGCCATCCTCGCGCAGGTGCTCGGAATACATGGGAATGAATACCCGATCGCCCACATGGACCTGGGCCTGGGCCGCGCCAGCCAAGGCCAGCAGGGCGAGGAGCGCAAAGCGCTGCGCATGTTTCATCGACAAGAACCTCATGAGTAACTCAACCCGACAACTGATCTTCTCCGCCCAGGACGACTTCGGCCCGGTCGAAGTCTGGCGCACCCCCGAAGGGTTGGTCCTAGGCCTTGGCAACGCGATCGAACAGACCCGGGTCCTGCCGCACAATCGCAATCACCTCTGCTTCAGCTACCTGCGCTACATGCTGCTGACCCTGCTGTGGAAGCCGAAGCCCCGGCGCGCCCTGATCCTCGGCATGGGCGGCGGAGCGCTGGCCCGCAGCCTGCTCGCCGCCTTCCCCAAGCTCGAGATCGACGCGATCGAGCTACGCCCGGCGGTGGTGCGGGCCGCGCGTGAGGCCCTCGGCCTGCCCGAGGACCCGCGCCTGGCGGTGCACATTATGGATGCAGCCGAGTTCGTGCGGAACGCCCCGGCCTCCCACTATGATCTGATCCTCACCGATTTGTTCGATGCCCAGGGCATGGTGCCCGCGCTAGGCGAGGCCGCGTTCCAGCAGGAGTGCGTACGAATCCTCGCCCCGCGCGGGGCGCTGGCCTCGAACCTGTGGCGCTATCCTCTGGAGGACTACCTCGCGGCGAGCATCGCAATGGAGCAGGCTTATCCCTGGCTGGCCTTCGTCACCGTGCCCGAGCGCGACCAGACCATCGCCCTGGGCGCGAGGGACTTCCCCGCCCACGTGCGCGACACGGCCCACATCGGCCGCAAACACGGGCTCGAACTGCCCGCCTACTGGCGCGAGCTGGTGCGCCAGAACCCGAGACTCTTCCGCACCTGAGCCCGTCAACCGCGCAAGGCTTCGAGCACCGCCTCGGCCCGGCTGTGGGCAAGACCCGACTCGTCCACGCCGAGCCATTTGAGCACCCCATCCTCCACGATCATGGCATAACGCTTGGAGCGCAGCCCCATGGCCGCCTTGCGCATGTCGCGCCCCATCCCCAGGGCGGCGGTCCACTCGCCGTTGCCATCGGAGAGGAAGGTGATGTGCTCAGGCTCACCATGCGCCTTGGCCCAGGCGCGCATGACGAAGGGGTCGTTCACCGCCAGGCAGACGATGGCATCCACGCCCGCGGCCTTCAGCGCATCCGCATGCACGATGAACCCCGGCAGGTGCTCGTCGGAGCAGGTGGGGGTGAAGGCCCCGGGCACGGCAAACAGAACCACCCGACGGCCGCGGAACAGCTCCGGGGTGGCGATCTCCTCGAGACCCGCCTCACCGCGGCGGTAGAGGGTCCCCTCAGGCAGGGGGCGGCCGATCGTCAGACTCATGGTGCGTCTCCTCAATGCTGCGCTGCCTCTCAAGGCTAGCACGCGGCCGAGGGTGAGAATCCGCACAACCTCGCGGGGCGGAAAAGAAAAAAGCGCCCGGTTTCCCAAGGCGCTTTTTTGAAGAGTGGCGGAGCGGACGGGGCTCGAACCCGCGACCCCCGGCGTGACAGGCCGGTATTCTAACCAACTGAACTACCGCTCCGAAAACGGTTGCTGCATTGTAGCAGCCTTGTCTGGTGGGTGGTGAGGGGATCGAACCCCCGACATTCGCCTTGTAAGGGCGACGCTCTACCAGCTGAGCTAACCACCCGGAAAACTGGAGCGGGAAACGAGACTCGAACTCGCGACCCCAACCTTGGCAAGGTTGTGCTCTACCAACTGAGCTATTCCCGCGTCAGCCTCACGGCTTGTGTGGAGGCGCATTATACGGAGCGATACAGGATGTGCAAGCCCTTTTTCACCGCCGCGGTAAAAAAACGTTCATCAATGGAGGCATAAAAACTTTGTCTTTGTTCGGGGACGAGGTTGGGAGCAATTTTATTGATGGAGCCAGACAGACGGGACATGTCCACGAACTGCGCTGAATCCCCATAACAAAACAACAAAATCACCACCAAGGAGGACGAGATGCCTCGCACAGCCTCTCTCATTGGCGCAGCGCTGATGCTGGGGGCGGCCGCCACCGCCCATGCCGCGCCCAGCGGTCAGACCATCGGCTTCACCTGCTTCGCTTGCCATGGCGACATGGGCAAGGGTACAGCCACCATCCCCCCCCTCGCCGGTCGATCCGCGGAGTCGCTCTACGAGCAACTGATCGCCTTCAAGACCGGCAAACGCCCCGCCACCGTGATGGATCGTCACGCCAAGGGCTACTCCGACGAGGAACTGCACGCCGTTGCGGAATACTTCGCCAGCCTGCCCGCCAAGTGAAGCCAAGGAGTTCGAACATGACGCTCTCACGTCGTTCCTTTCTGAAACTGGCCGGCGCCTCGGCCGCCCTCGGTGCCCTCACAGGCTGTGCCATGGAGCCGCGCGGAGCGGGCGGGCACGTGGTCGTGGTCGGTGGCGGTTTCGGTGGCGCAGCCGCCGCCAAATACATTCGCCGCCTGGATCCCTCGATCAAGGTCACCCTGATCGACGCCAACCTGTCGAACTATTACACCTGCCCGTTCAGCAACCTCGTGCTCGGCGGCCAGATGGAGATGAAGGACCTCAAGGTCAGCTTCGACGCCCTGCGCGACAAGCATGGCGTGCAGCTGATCGAGGATCATGTGGACGGCATCGACGCTGACAAACGCACCGTCAAGCTCAAGAGCGGCAAGACGCTGGGCTATGACAAGCTCGTCCTCTCCCCGGGCATCGAACTGAGCTATGAAAAGATCGCCGGTTACAGCAAGGACGTAGCCGAGAAGCTGCCGCACGCCTGGAAGGCGGGCGCGCAGACAACCCTCCTGCGCAAGCAACTGGAGGCCATGAAGGACGGGGGTACGTTCGTGATGGTGGCCCCGCCCAACCCCTACCGCTGCCCGCCCGGCCCCTACGAGCGCGCCGCCGTGGTGGCCGACTACCTCAAGAAGCACAAGCCCAAGTCCAAGATCATCATCCTCGACCCGAAGGACAAGTTCTCCAAGCAGGGCCTGTTCATGGAGGCCTGGGAAACCCTCTACCCCGGCATGATCGACTGGGTGGGGCCGGATCGCGGCGGGGTGGTCACCGCAGTGGACGCAGGTTCGATGACCGTCACGACCAAGGATGGCGACAAGATCAAGGCGGATGTGATCAACGTCATCCCGCCGATGCAGGCCGGCAAGATCGTCACTGCCTCCGGCCTTGCGGACGACAAAGGCTGGGCGCCGGTCAACCAGCGTACCTTCGAGTCCAGCAAGGCCAAGAACGTCTACGTGATTGGTGACAGCTGCATCGCCGGCCCCGTACCCAAGTCGGGCTATGGGGCGAACTCCGAGGCGAAGATTGCCGCAGCAAGCATCGTCAATGCCCTCAACGGCGCGGAGCCGGGCGATCCGAAGTTCGTCAACACCTGCTACAGCTACGTCTCCGCTCAGGACGCCATCTCCGTGGCCGGGGTGTACGAGCTGGATGCCGAGAACAAGATCATCGAGGTCAAGGGCTCAGGCGGTGTGTCGGCCAAGGAGGGTAAGAACTGGAAGGCGGAGGCCATCTTCGCCAAGGGGTGGTACGAGGGTATCCGCCAGGACACCTGGGGCTGATCCAGCCTCCCCCTCGAGCAACCCCCGCCTTCGTTGCGGGGGTTCTTTTTTGCTACTGCGCCAACAGGGCGAGCATGGCCAAGAGCCCGCCAAGCAGCGCCCCGGCCAGCACGTCGGAGAGATAGTGCAGCCCAAGCACCATGCGCGAGGCGGCCACCAACAGCGCAAACGGCACCACCAGCCAGGCCAGCTCCGGCGCATAGGCGGTGAGTTGCAGCGAGAAATTGACCGCGTGCAGGGTGTGGCCCGATGGGAAACTGTATTTATCCAAGGGATGCACGCTCAACCGGATGCCATCGCACACCGCGCAGGGGCGCGGACGGGCGGTGAGCTTCTTGATCGCCCCGTACAGCAACAGCCCCACGAGGGCGGTGCCAAGCATCCAGCCGACCGGCTGGAAGGCGACCAACCCATCGTGCCAGGCCAGCCCAAGCAGGATGGCATACCAGCCGATGCCATCCCCCAACCGGCTGGCCGTGGCGAACACGGCGCGGACTGGCCGAAATCCGCTCAGACGATTGGCGGCCAGAGTGACGGCCTGCTCCCAGCCGAGATAACGGTGCAACCCCATCCGAAACCACGTCGTGGGCGGGGCAAGACGGGGGCTATTCATCAGGCGACCCTCCTCGGTGAAGTGGTTGCGGCAGCGAGCACCTCGAGCCACATGGACTCGAGCTGGCGTACGATGCCGGCCCAGCTTTGCTGTTCGGCGCGCTCACGCGCGGCCTGCCCCAGACGTGCCGCCAGCCCGTCATCCTCAACGAGGCGGACGGCCTGGTGCAGGAAGGCCTCTTCGTCGCCGACAGGGGCCACCAGGCCGCAGCGGCCATCGTCGATCAGCAGGCGGGCCGCTGCGTAATCAAAGGCCAGCACGGCGAGGCCGGAGGCCATGGCCTCAAGCAGGACGTTGCCGAAGGTCTCGGACAGGCTCGGGAAGACGAACAGGTCGGCGCTGGCGTAATGGGCCGCCAGCGCCTCGCCGACCTGGGCACCCGCGAAGTGGATGTCGGGGTGGGACTGGCGCAGGCTGGCCGCGAGCGGACCATCCCCTACCATCACCGCGCGCAGCTCGGGGCACCGCTCGCGCATGGCCTGGATGGCGCGCACGAACAGGTCCAGGTTCTTCTCCGCCGCCAGCCGCCCGACATACAGCGCCACCGGGGTGTCCGGCCCGGCACCCCAGCGCTCGCGCAGCGCGGGGTCGCGCCGGGCGGGGTGGAACAGCTCGGCGTCGACCCCGCGCCCCAGCACCCGCAGCCGTTCGAAGCCCTCCGCCGCACATTGCTCGCACTGGTCCTCGGTCGGGATCAGGGTGAAGGCGGTGGCGTTGTGGAAATGGCGCAGGTAGGCCAGCACCGGGCCGCTCAGCCAGGGCAGGCCGTAATGGCGGGCATAGACATGGAAATGGGTGTGCAGGCTGGACGTGACAGGGATGCCGAGGGCGCGTGCCGTGCGCAGCGCGGAGTAGCCGAGCGGGCCCTCGGTGTCGATGTGCACCACATCCGGGCGCAGGCAGGTCCACCGGGCACGCAGGCGGTGACCGGCAGGCAGACCGAACTGCATGGCGGAATAGCCGGGCACCGGCACGCCGCGGACGCGCAACTCTCCCTCCTCAAGCGGCGAGGATGGCCCCCTGGGCTCGGGACGCACAAGGTCCACGCGATGGCCCAGCCCACGCAGCTCGCGCACCATGGCCACGAGCGTGCGGGCGACACCGTTCAGTTCGGGGGCATAGGTTTCGGTGACCAGCGCGATGCGCATCGTGCACACCCTTGGGCAGCAACAGGTGCGTCCAAGGATGCGATGCGCAGATGAAGGGTTGGTGACGGTGAGCCGGGCCTCAGCCGGGGCGGGTCAGAGAAGGCACTGATCGAACAGCCGCTCCACCTCCGACGCGGGCGCCGGCCGGCCGATCAGATACCCCTGCAACAGGTCGCAGCCGAGCGATTCGAGATAGAGCCGCTGCTCGTTCGTCTCCACCCCCTCGGCCACCACGAGCAACCCCAGGCTGTGTCCCATCGCGATGATGGCGCGCACGATGGCCAGATCCCCGGGATCGGCGAGGATGTCGCGCACGAAGCTGCGGTCGATCTTGATCAGGTCGAAGGGGAAGCGCTTGAGGTAGCCGAGTGACGAATAGCCCGTGCCGAAGTCATCGAGGGCGACGCGCACGCCCAGGGCCTTCAGTTCGATCAGGGTCTGCAGGGCGCGCTCCGGGTCACGCAGCAGGGCCGATTCGGTAATCTCGATCTCGAGCAGGTCGGGCGCCAATCCCGTCTCGTCCAGGGTCGCGATCACCTGCGCCAGGAAATCGGGATGCTGGAGCTGCAGGGGAGAGACATTGACCGCCATGCGCACCCGGATACCCAGGCGCTCCTGCCAATGCACCGCCTGCTCACACGCGGTGCGTAGCACCCACGCGCCCAACTGCAGGATCAGTCCGCCGTCCTCCGCCATGGCGACGAAACGGTCCGGGGGGATGGGGCCGCGCTGCGGGTGATGCCAGCGTGCAAGGGCTTCGACGCTCTCCACCTTCAGACCGGCCGCGTCCAGCTGGGGCTGGTAGTTCAGCCTGAGCCCCCCCTTCTCCAGGGCGGAGCGCAGGTCCCCCAGCATCATCAGGCGTTCGCTCGCCGCGTCGTTCAGCCCCCCCTCGTAGAAGGCGTAGGTGTTGCGCCCGAGTTCCTTGGCGCGGTACATGGCGCTGTCGGCATACATCATCAGCGTGGTGGCATTGCCCGCATCCCGCGGGGCAAAGCTGATGCCAGCGCTGCCCGTCACGAACAGGCTGAGCGCATCCACCTGAAACGGGGCCCCCAACCCGCGGATCAGGCGCCGCGCGATCTCCTCGGCCTCGGCCCGCTCGCCCAGCCCCTCGAGCAGCACGACGAACTCATCCCCGCCGAGGCGCGCCAGCAGGTCGCCCTCGCGCAGGGCGGAGCGGAAGCGCGAGGCCACCTGCTGCAGGAGCGCATCCCCCACATGGTGGCCGTAGGTGTCGTTGATCGCCTTGAAGTGGTCAAGATCAAGGAAGATCACCGCAAGGCTCTGCTGCTCGGGCAGCACGCTCAGGGCATGGTTGAGCCGGTCGACGAAGTGGCTGCGGTTGGCAAGGCCGGTCAGGGCGTCGTGCATGGCCGCATGTTCGAGCCTAGCCTCGGCCTGGGCGCGTTCGGTGATGTCGCGCCCCAGGATCACGAGGTTCTCGCGCCGGCCTCGCGCATCGAACAGAGGCACCTTGATCACGTCGAACACGCGCAGGCCGTCGTCCGGCTGCGGCAACAGCTCGATCCCGCGCGTCGCACCTCCCGCCGCCCACGCCATCTCGTCGGAGGCCGTGCATCCCCGCAGCCCCTCACGGCAGACGGAGAAGGCCAGTTCCGCCACTCCCTCGTCGGTCAGCCCCCGCCACGGCTTGCCCGCCAGGCCATAGAGCCGCTCGCCGGCCGGGTTCATCTCCCGCCAACGCCCCTCGCCGTCCTTGATCAGCATGAAGTCCGGCGAGGCCTCCATCAGGCTGCGCAGCAGGCGCTCACTCTCGCCAAGCGAGGCGATCGCCTGCTCGAGGATGGAGTTGTCGCGCCCGTACACGACGAGGGCCGAGCGCCGTCCCTGCTCGTCGAACAGGGGGACCTTCAGCACGTCGAAATGGTGGATCGTGCCATGGCGATCGGGGATGTCCTCGCGGCCACGGCTGGGCACGCCGGCGCGCCACGCCTTCTCGTCGGTCTCCATGCAGTTCAGGAAGGCCTCGCGGTATTGCGGCAGGGCATAGTCCGCAAGCTCCGCATCCGTCTTGCCGCGGTAATCGACCTTCTCCAGGCCGAACAGACGGAGATCCGACGCGTTGGCCTCCAGCCAGCGCCCTTCGGCATCCTTCAGGCAGATGATGTCCGGCGTGGCGTTCATCACGGTGCGCAGGTGGCTCAAGGTCTTCGCCAGCTCGCGCTCGGCGGCCGCCTGCTCGGTGATGTCCTGCGTGCTGCCGAACATGCGCAGCGGCCGGCCGTCCTCCCCCGCCACCACCTGCCCTTGGTCGAGCAGCAGGCGCACGGCGCCATCAGGGCGACGGATGCGATAGCTGATGCATAGGGGGCTCTGCAAGCGCAGGGCCTCGTCGACGGCATGGAAATAGGCCGGCTGGTCCTCGGCCAGGACCATGGCATGCCAGTCGCGCGCGAGCAGCTGCGGCCGCGCCGGATCCAGGCCATAGATGTCATACATGCCCTGGGTGCAGTCCACCACTTCCTGGCCGAGGTCCCAGCACCAGGCCCCCACAGCCTTGTTGCTGAATCCATCCATGGTTTCGGCCCTCCGGCTGTCACCCCACGAGGCCACGCCGCCCGCTACGGTATCGCTCCTGTTCTGACCGCTCATGGGCGCGCCCCGCCAGGCCGAGCGAGGACGACTTGCCCCTGCGCCACCGTCACCTCGACCGGCGTCAGGGCCTCGCCCCGGCAGGGGCCGGCGATGCAGCGGCCGTCCTCGATCTCGAACAGCGCGCCATGCACCGCGCACAGGATGTAGCGCTGATCGGCGTCGAGGAACGCATCCGGCTGCCAGTTGAGTTCCGCGCCAATGTGCGGGCAGCTGTTGAGGTAGCCCTTCACCGCGCTGCCTTGGCGGACGATGAAGATCGGGCGCATGGCGCCGTCGATCTCGACCTCGAAACCGCGACTGCCCGGATCAGGCAGGCTGGCGAGGGGGCAGAGGCGCTCGCCCGCAGCCATGGCTGCCGGCTCGAACAGGCCGTCGAGCCCCACCTGCCCCACCTTGCGCCCAGCCAGGCGGCAGGCGTCCTCCACGGCCTGCCCGAGGGCGCGGCCGGAAAGCATGGCGTGGATCAGCCCCGCGTTGAAGGTATCGCCCGCGCCAAGGGTATCGACCACATCAGGCGGCGGGAAGGCCGGGCTGTGCAGCACCGCATCGCCCTGCATCGCCCAGGCCCCCTGGTCGCCCCAGGGCAGGATCAGGATGGCACGCGGCGCCCAGGCACGCGCCTCGGCCAGGAACTCTTGCGGCTGCTCGAAGCCGCGGCCGCGGGCGAAGGCGCGCGAGAAGATGATGATGTCGGGGTAGGCCCACAACTGCTCCAGCCCCTCGCGCTCCTTCTCCACCTCGAGCGAGATCGGCTGATCACGCACCATGCTGCGCGCATAGGCGAGCATGGCCGCGAGTTCGTCACAGTTACGCGCCTCGAAGTGCAGCCAGTCGAACGTCTCCACGGGAATCTCCATGAAGTCGTCCATGCCAAACTCAGGCAGGTCACGGTGGTGGATGATGGTGCGCGAGCCGTTGCGCCGGTTGAGGGCGATGTACGAGGTGGGCGCGGCACCGCCCGCCATCCGCCGGGCATGCTCCAGGCCGATGCCGCGCGCCGTAAGCTCCGCCGTGATGCGCTGCCCCCCCATGTCGCCCGCCAGCACCCCGGCAAGGTGGCACTGATGCCCGGCCTGGGCAAGGATGCCAAGGGTGTTGGCGGTATTCCCACCCAGACGCACGGCCTGTTCCAGGGCGCGCACCTCGCTGTCCTCGGCGGGATAGCCATCCACCGTGTTGATGATGTCGAGGGTGGCGATGCCGGTGCCAAGGATGCGTGCCATGCTTTCCGCAAGATGTCTCGGTGAGAGACTCGGAAATTAGCCGCGAAAGGCGTGGATGTCCACGCTCCACTGATCCGCCCCGGCGTTCAGCACCAGACAGGAGGGGGCGCCGTAGGTGCGGATGCGCCCTGCTGCACCGGGGTTGAGCACCCAAGGCTGTGCCTCCTGGTCGATAACCAGCCGATGAGTGTGGCCATAGACCACGGCCCGGGCATAAGGATGGCGCTCGCGCAGACGCGCATGGCGCTGGGCGGCAGGCAGGACGCGATGGCCATGCTCGACCACGAGGATGCCGCCGGGCAGGTCGATCTCAACCTGCTCCGGCAGCTCACGCAACCAGCCCTCCGAGCCGCGCGGCCACTGCAAGGGGGTGTCGTTGTTACCGCGCACCGCAATCACCCGCCCACTCTTGGGCTGCAGCGCGGCCAGCACACGCGGCGTACCGATATCTCCCGCATGCACGACCAGATCGCAGCCGGCCACGATCTCGGCAATGCGCTCATCGAGCGTGCCGTGGGTATCCGCCACCAGCGCCACCCGGATCATCCCCGCCTCCTGCGCGCAAGCCCCGCCAGTGCCAGGAGCACAAGCACCACCAGCGCCGCCCGCACCCCGGCCCCGAGGCTCTCGCCACCAACCCAGCGCACCATCCACGCCTCGGACAGGAAAGCCTTGAGCAGACCGGCAAGCAACAGGCCCAGCAGCAGCCACGGCGCGGCATCGAGGGCCAGGCCCAGCGTGGCGCTGATGAAGGCGAGGAGCGGCTCCATCCTTTAGCGCACCGTCCAGGACTGGCCGAAGCAGCCGGCGAAGAAGGCGTCGCCCAATGGGCGGCGGCTGCGTGGGGCGACCTCATCCTCGTAACGGCGGCCCTCCAGCTGCTCCGCCCGCCCCGGGTAGCCGACGGCGATCATGGCCATCGGCTGATAGCGCTCCGGCACGTTGAAGGTGGCATGCACGGCCTGCACGTCGAAGCCGCCCATCTGGTGGGCGATGAGCCCCTGGTGCACCGCTTCGAGGCACAGGTTCTCGCTCGCCGCCCCCGTGTCGTAGGCGCCCCAGCGGTTGGGCTTGTCGTTGCGGGTGAACAGGGTATCGGCGAGGGCGACCAGCAGCACCGGCACGTCCTTGCACCAGGCCTGGTTGCCCGGATCCAGCACGCCGAACGCCCGCTGCCAGGCCACCTCGTCCCGCCCCCGGTCGCAGACGATGTAGCGCCAGGGCTCGTCCCCCCAGCAGGAGGGCGCCCAGCGCGCCGCTTCGAACAGGGCAGCCAGCTTCTCGGGCTCCACCGGGCGCAGCGGATCGAAGGCGCGAGGGCTCCAGCGCGCGGCGATTTCCGGAAGGACAGGCACGGATGTTTCGGCCAACTTATTCATGAGGCCCCCTTTCAAATTCACGAATCTGACGCCGGTGGATGCCGCCGAACACCACTTGGGCCAGCACGGCCCCGAGCAGCGCCAGCAGCATATCCCACTGCGTATCCCAGATATCCCCCTGCATGGCGAGGAAGTGTTCAGCCTCCGCACCGTAGGCCATCGCCGCGGACCACTCCATTAATTCATAGAAGGCGCTGAAGGCGAGTGCCACGCTCGCGGCGAGGAAGAACGACCAGCCGTTCTCCTTCACCACCTGCAGACGAATGAACAACTCACGTGCCAGCAGGGCCGGGGTGATCCCTTGGAGCACGTGACCGAGGCGGTCGTAGGGATTGCGGGAAAGATCGAAAACATCCTGCAGCCACAACCCCAGCGGAGTCAGCGCGTAGGTGTAATGCGCACCGACCAGGAGAAAGACCATGTGCAGGGCGATGATGCGGTTGAGCAACGGGCTGAGCGGGAAGGCGCGCACGGTGAAGAGCATCAGCGGCAGGCCGATCACGACCGGCAGCGCCTCAAGCCACCAGGTCAGGCGATCCGCGGGCTCGACCCAGGACCAGGCCATCACCCCGAGCACCAGGACCAGCAGGGCGACCAGCTCCCTTCTTGAAGTCATCGACGACATCCTTTTGTAACTTTCCTTTAGCATAGCGGCATGAACTACCGTCACGCCTTCCATGCCGGCAATTTCGCCGATGTCCACAAACACGTCACCCTGCTGGCCCTGATCGAGGCCCTGCAGCGTAAGGACACCCCTTGCGTGTTGCTCGAGACCCACGCCGGGGCCGGGATGTATGACCTTTGGGGCGGCGAGGCCCGTCGTACCGGCGAGTGGGGCGAGGGCATCGGTCGCATCTTCGCCGAAACCAAGGCGCCCGCCGTGGTGCGCGCCTACCTGCAACAGGTGCGCACGCTCAACCCCGATGGCAGGCTGCGCCTCTACCCCGGCTCGCCCGCGCTGGCAGCCGCCACCCTCCGGCCGCAGGATCGGCTGGTGCTGTGCGAACTCGAACCTTCCACCCACACCGCCCTGCGTGAGGCGCTGAAGGGGCGCAAGGGCATCGCCATCCACCCGCGCGACGGCTGGGAGGCGCTCAAGGCCCTGCTGCCCCCGCGCGAGGCCAAGCGCGGGCTGGTGCTGATCGACCCGCCGTTCGAGGCGGCCAACGAACTGACGCGGATGGCGGAGGCGCTGATCGCCGCCCATCAGCGCTGGCCGCAGGGCGTGCTGGCGGCCTGGTACCCGATCAAGGACCGTCCGCCGCTCGATCGTTTTTTGCGCAAGCTGCGCGCCGCCGGCCTGCCCGAGCTTTGGGTGAGCGAGCTGTGCATCCACCCGCCGCTCACGGGCACCAGGCTCAACGGCAGCGGCATGGTGATCGTCAACACGCCGTGGAAGCTCGAGGAGGCCCTGGGTGAGGCCACCGCCTGGCTGCACGACCACCTCGCCCAGACCCCGGATGCGCCCTGGCGGGTGGAGCGGCTTAACCCCGCCTGATGCCCATCACCCGGATATCGCCGCGGCACGCGGCTCCCACAGGCTGGATGCCCCCCATTCTCCCCTCCCCCTTGAGGGGGAGGGGGGAGAGGGTGAAACCCACGACGCGAGGATTCGGGCTCATGCGCTGACCCAGCCAAGCCCCCTTGGAGCCCACCCCCAAGCGGAGTAGCCTGAAATCATCACCCGCCTCTGGAGGAGTTTCATGCCCCCCCTACCCCCCGCCCTGCGCGAAGAAGTTCAGCGTGCCCTCGAACACCTGCACGAGGACGACCGCAGCGCCCTCGAGGCCCACGCGCAGGCCGCCGAGGCCCTCCCGCGCGTGCTGGCCGCGAGCCCGTTCGTGGCCGAGTCCCTCGCCCGCCAGCCAGGGCTGTTGCAGGACCTGCTCGAGCAAGGCGATCTGTTCGCCCCCTATGCCGACACGGCCCTCCCGGAACGGCTGCGCGCCGGACTGGAAGAGGTCGGGGACGAGACGGATCTGTTGCGTGTCCTGCGCCGGTTCCGCCGCCGCGAGATGGTGCGCATCGCCTGGCGCGACCTGGCCGGCTGGGCGGAAACGAGCGAGACCCTGCGCGAGCTGACCTGGCTGGCCGAGACCTGCGTTGCGGGCGCGCTCGACTGGTGGGATGCGGAGCTTTCGCGCCGCCACGGCACCCCGCGCGATGCACAGGGGCAGGCGTTCGGCCTCGTCGTGCTCGGCATGGGCAAGCTTGGCGGGCATGAGCTCAACTTCTCCTCCGACATCGACCTGATCTTCGCCTTCGAGGAAGACGGCGAGACCGACGGCCCGAAGCCTTTGGAGAACAGCGAATACTTCACCCGCCTGGGCCAGCGCCTGATCCGCGCCATCAACCAGCTCACCGAGGATGGCTTCGTGTTCCGCGTGGACATGCGTCTGCGCCCCTGGGGCGATGAGGGCCCGCTGGTCATGACCTTCGACCAGATGGAAACCTACTACACCCTGCACGGGCGGGAGTGGGAACGCTACGCCATGATCAAGGCCCGTCCCATCGCGGGCGATCTTGCGGCCGGCGAGCGGCTGATGCGCCAGCTCCACCCCTTCGTCTACCGCCGCTACCTCGACTACGGCGCCTTCGGCCAGCTGCGCGAGATGAAGGCGATGATCGAGCGCGAGATGGCGAAGAAGGGCATGGTGGACAACGTCAAGCTCGGTCCCGGCGGCATCCGCGAGGTGGAGTTCATCGGCCAGGTGTTCCAGCTTTTGCGCGGCGGACGGGAAAAGCCGCTGCAGCAGCGCGGTATCCTGCCCATCCTGCGCGTGCTGGGTGAAGATGAGATCCTGAGCGCGGAGGAGGTCGAGCAGCTCATCCACGGCTACGACGTGCTGCGCCGGGTGGAGAACCGCCTGCAGGCCGCGCGTGACCAGCAGACCCAGCTCCTGCCCGAAGAAGCGCACGAACGCCTGCGCCTGGCCTTCGCCATGGGCTATGCGAGCTGGGATGAGTTCATCGCCGCCTTCAACCACGTCCGCGCCCAGGTGCACCGCATCTTCCGCCGCGTGTTCCGCGTGCTGGAGGCCGACCAGGGCGAGGAGCGCAACCTGCTGGCCGAGGTGTGCAGTGGCCTCGTGACCGGCGAGGCGGCCACGGCGGCCTTGTGCGCCGAGGGGTTCGCCACGGCCGACGCCCCGCGTGTGAACGAGCTCTTGCACACCTTCCTGAGCGAGCGTCTCCTGCGCACCCTCAGCGACACCGCGCGCGAGCGCCTGTTTGGGCTCCTGCCGCGGCTGCTCGCACGCCTGGCCAACGAACCGCGCGCGGTCGAGATCCTGCCGCGGGTCTTCGAACTCCTGACCCGCATCGGCGGGCGCAGCGTCTACCTCGCCCTGCTGCTGGAAAACCCACCCGCGCTCGACCAGCTGGTCCGCCTCACCGCCGCCAGTCCCTGGATCGCCGAGCAGCTCACCCGCCACCCCATCCTGCTCGATGAGCTCCTGGATGCGCGCAGCCTGTACGCCCCGCCGGGACCGGCGGAGTTGCGCGAGGAGCTTTCCGCCATGCTCGCCAACGTGCCCGAGGGCGACATGGAACGGCAGATGGACGAGCTGCGCCGCTTCAAGCAGATCAACGTCCTGCGCGTGGCCGCGGCGGACATCATGGACGTGCTGCCGGTGATGAAGGTCAGCGACCATCTCACCTGGATCGCCGAGGCCCTGCTCGACGAAGTCCACCGCGAGGCCAAGGCCGAGTTCGTCGCCCGCCACGGCACCCCACGCTGCCAGCTCGACGGCCTCACCCACACGCCGGGATTGGCCGTGATCGGCTACGGCAAGCTCGGCGGGATCGAGCTCGGCTACGGCTCCGACCTCGACCTCGTGTTCCTGCACGACTCCATGGGCGAGCAGCAGGAAACCGACGGCGAGCGGCCGCTGGACAACGCCCAGTTCTTCGCCCGCCTCACCCAGAAGATGATCCTGCGCCTGACCACCCAGACGCCGGGGGGCCTCCTCTATGAGGTGGACACCCGCCTAAGGCCCGACGGTGCCGCAGGGCTTTTGGTCTCCAGCCTCACCGCCTTCGAAGACTACCAGCGCGAGCATGCCTGGACCTGGGAGCACCAGGCGCTGTGCCGTGCGCGCTGGGTGGCGGGCGAGGCGCGCCTCAAGGGCGCCTTCGAGGCGGTGCGCGAGGCCATCCTTCGCCTGCCGCGCGACACCGAGAAGCTCCGCCGCGAGGTGGTGGAGATGCGCGAGAAGATGCGCGCCGAGCTCGACCAGAAAGACCCGGCGAAATTCCATCTCAAGACCGGCCCGGGCGGGCTGACCGACATCGAATTCATCGTCCAGTACCACCTGCTGGCCCATGCCCATGCGCACCCGCAGATCGTGCGCTTCAGCGACAACATCCGCCAGCTCGAGGACCTGGCCGCCGCCGGCCTCCTCACCGCAGAGGAGAGCACAAGCCTTGCCGAGATCTACCGCCGCCTGCGCGACCGCGGCCACCGCCTGGTGCTGGAAGGGCGCAAGACCCTTGTGGACGCCAGCGAGTTTGCCGAGGAGCGCGCCTATGTGCGCGAGGTGTGGGCGAGGCGGATGCTGGCCTGACCACCCACCGCACCGCGTCGCAATTGCACACCGGGGACGATCGGCCCGCGGGCGGGCCTCCTACCAGATAGCCCGTAGGAGCGACGCCCTCGTCGCGACCAGGCGCCAGGGTATCGGTCCGGGAGGCTGCCCACGGCAGCCCACCTTCAGCCCTCCCCCCATCCGTGCCATAATCCTGCGATCTTCTCGCAGCGCATTCTTCAGGAGTTTTTCGATGGCAATGCCCACCATGGCCGACCGTGACGGCCTGATCTGGTACGACGGCCAGCTGGTCGACTGGCGTGAAGCCAAGACCCATGTCCTCACTCACACCCTGCACTACGGCATGGGCGTGTTCGAGGGCGTGCGCGCCTACAAGACCGACAAGGGCACCGCCATCTTCCGCCTGCAGGAGCATACCAAGCGCCTGCTCAACTCCGCCAAGATCCTGCGCATGGACGTGCCCTGGAGTGCCTCCGAGCTCAACGAGGCCCAGCGCGCGGTGGTTCGGGAGAACAAGCTCGAATCCGCCTACATCCGCCCCATGTGCTTCTACGGCCCGGAAGGCATGGGCCTGCGCGCCGACAACCTCAAGGTGCACTGCATCGTCGCCGCCTGGACCTGGGGCAGCTACCTCGGCGCCGAGGGCATGGAGCGCGGCATCCGGGTGAAGACCTCCTCCTTCACCCGCCACCACGTCAACATCACCATGTGCAAGGCCAAGGCCAACGGCAACTACATGAACTCCATGCTGGCCCTGCGCGAGGCGCTGCAGGACGGCTATGACGAGGCCATGCTGCTGGACGCCGAGGGCTACGTGGCCGAGGGCTCGGGCGAGAACATCTTCATCGTCCGCGACGGCGTGCTCTACACCCCTGATCTGACCTCCGCGCTGGACGGCATCACCCGCAAGACCATCCTGCAACTGGCCGACGAACTGGGCCTGAAGGTGGTGGAAAAGCGCATCACCCGCGATGAGGTCTATGTCGCCGACGAGGCCTTCTTCACCGGCACCGCGGCCGAGGTGACCCCGATCCGCGAGGTGGACAACCGCCCGATCGGCAGCGGCTCCCGCGGCCCGATCACCGAGCGCCTGCAGGCCCTCTACTTCGACGTCGTGCATGGCCGCCATCCCAAGCACCTGGGCTGGCTGACCCCTGTGGCCTGATCCTTTTGGGAGTGTAGGCATGAACCCGGACACCGCATCCCACCCGCAGGACTTCAAGACCCCGAACACCGCCAAGGCGGTGAAGGTCACCCGCAAGGATTTGCCGGTGCACTGCCCGCGCGAGGGCGAGAGCCTGTGGAACTCCCACCCGCGGGTGTACATCCCGGTCGAGGAAAACGGCGGCCGCGCCATCTGCATCTACTGCGGCACGGTGTACGAGCTGGTGGACTGACCCTTGTTCGCGGCGAGGGCGCCGCTCCTACACCCTACTGGTAGGAGGCCCTCCCCGGGCCGATGCCCACGAGGCCACGCATGCAACTTCTGCTCGACCACCCGCTCTGGATCGTCGTCATCGTGGTGACGATCCTGTTGCACGTCGCCTTTTTCTTCGGCATCCGCCATGTGCTGCGCAAGGCCGCCAAGGACGGGGATACGCAGCAGAGCCATCAAGATGCGGCACCATCCCTCCCCCCTCGGGGGGAGGGCTAGGGAGAGGGGGAAACGAGCGGACCGCGGGGTATCGCGGCGATACGCCGCTCCCACCACCTGCTCCCCTCCCCCTCGAGGGGGAGGGGCCGGGGGAGAGGGTGAAACCCAGTGCACCTGGAAGCGCCCCCAACCCTCCCACGAAAGACATGCCCATGCCGTGGGAGCCGCGTGCCGCGGCGCCCCCCCTTCAGCTCTTGCACGACCAACGAGCCAGACCGCGCCCCCATGACCCCCATGCGCATCGCCCACCTCCACCAACGCCTGCGTGAGCTCGGCGCCCGCCCCGGCCACCAGCAGCGCGTCCTGCAGTCCTGGGCCCAGCAGCGCCCGTTGGATCGGCGCCACAGCAAGGCCGAGGACTTCCTGCCCCTCGCCCTACGCCAGGCCCTGCCTGCCCTCTGGGTCGAACTCGACGGCCTGGCACGCCTGGTCTCCCGCCACCCCGCCGAGGATGGCGCCGAGCGGCTGCTGGTTCAGCTTGCGGATGGGCAGACGGTGGAAACCGTGCTCCTGCCGCGCGAGGGGCTCTGCGTCTCCACCCAGGTCGGCTGCGCGGTCGGCTGCACCTTCTGCATGACCGGGCGCGAGGGGCTGCTGCGCCAGCTGGGCAGTGCCGAGATCGTCGCCCAGGTGGCGCTGGCGCGGCGCATCAGGCCGGTGAGAAAGGTGGTGTTCATGGGCATGGGGGAACCCGCGCACAACCTCGACAACGTGCTCGAGGCCATCGAGCTGCTCGGCACCCACGGCGGCATCGGCCACAAGAACCTGGTGTTCTCCACCGTGGGCGATGAGCGCGTGTTCGCACGCCTGCCGCAGGGAGTGGTCAAGCCGGCGCTGGCGCTCTCCCTGCACAGCACCCGCCCCGAGCTGCGCGCGAGGCTCCTGCCCAAGGCGCCACGCCTCGCCCCCGAGGCGCTGGTGGCGATGGGCGAGACCTATGCCCAGGCCGTCGGCCATCCCATCCTGTATCAATGGACGGTGCTGGCCGGCATCAACGACGGTGAAGAAGAAATCGAGGGCATCGTCCGCCTGCTCAAGGGCAAGCGCGCCCTGATCAACCTGATCCCCTACAACACCACGGAGGGCCTGCCCTACCAGCGCCCCAGTCCCGAGCGCCTCACCACCATGGCCCATGCCCTGCATGCGCGCGGCATCTACGTCACCGTGCGTCACTCCGCCGGGCAGAGCGTGGACGGCGGCTGCGGGCAGCTGCGGGCGCGGGTGATGCAGCACATCCCGCGCGTTGTGTAGGAGGCCCGCCCCGGGCCGATCTTTCAAACGCACCCTCTCGGCAGAGCGGCCCAAGGCTTGGAGAGCTCCCCGCGGGCTGCAGGCCCCTCGCCCTGTCGCGCCGAGGGCGGCGCTCCTACAAGGGGGGGCGTAGGAGGCCCGCCCCCGGGCCGATTCACCCAGCCGCCTGCGCCAGCAGGGCCTCCACCGCCTGCGCCAGGTCATCGAACACCGGCGTATCCGCAGGCAAGCCCCCCTTGGCCAGGGTGCGCTCGCCCTTGCCAGTGCGCACCAACATCGGCCGCGCCCCCGCCGCGACGGCAGCCTCCAGGTCGCGCAGGCTGTCGCCAATCACTGGCACCCCGAAGAGGCTGCAGCCAAAATGCTCCGCGATTTCCTCATACATGCCGGGCAAGGGCTTGCGGCAGCGGCAGCTCGACCCCGGTCCGTGCGGGCAGAAGGTGATGTAATCGACCGCCACACCCTGCTCCGCCAGCAGGGCGGCCAGCTTGTCGTGCATGGCCTGCAGGGTGACCTCATCGAACAGACCGCGGGCGATGCCGGACTGATTGGTGGCTATACCGACCGTCCAGCCCGCCTGCTTGAGGCGCGCGATGGCCTCGATGCTGCCAGGCAGCGGCACCCACTCCTCGGGAGATTTGATGAATGCATCCGAGTCCTCGTTGATCACCCCGTCGCGGTCGAGGATGACCAGCTTGATGCCGTGGTTCATGCCCGATCCTCCCGGAAGGCCTCGTCGATCATCGCGCACCAGATGTGGCCAATCAGGATGTGGCACTCCTGAATCCGCGGGGTGTCATCAGAGGGCACGATCAGAGCGTGATCGACCAGATCCTTGAGCGCCCCACCGCTGCCGCCGAGCAGGCCGATGGTGGTCACCCCCAGTTCGCGCGCCACCCTCACCGCCTCAATCACGTTGCGGCTGTTGCCCGAGGTGGAGATGCCGATCAGCATGTCCCCCTCGCGCGCCAGCGCCTCCACCTGGCGGGCAAAGACCTGCTCGAAACCAAAGTCGTTGCCGATCGAGGTGAGCGCCGAGGTGTCGGTGGTCAGCGCGATGGCCGGCAGGCCGCGGCGGGCATGGGCAAAGCGCCCCACCAGCTCCGCCGCGATGTGTTGCGCATCCGCCGCGCTGCCACCGTTGCCGCAGAGCAGGATCTTGCCGCCTGAGCGCAAGGCGGCAAGCAACCGCTGGCCGATGGCGTCCATGCTCGGCGCAAGCCCGCGCAGCGCGCTCACGGCCTGAAGATGATGGTCGATCTGTTGGATGATGAAGGACACGGGCGCACCCTACGGAAGCAAATTCACTTAGAATGCCGGGCAGCTTAATGCAGAACCGCCCGTACGACACCCCATCATGCTCCTCGACCTGCCCGATTTCAGCCGAGCCCATGTGCTCGTGGCCGGCGACGTCATGCTCGACCGCTACTGGCATGGCGCCACCTCGCGCATCTCGCCCGAGGCCCCCGTGCCGGTGGTCAAGGTGGAGGGCGACGAGCTGCGCGTCGGCGGGGCGGGCAACGTCGCCCTGAACGTCACCGCACTGGGCGCCGGTGCAACCCTGGCGGCCCTGGTGGGCCACGATCCCGAGGCAGCCACCCTGCGCGAACGGCTGGAGACGGGCCGGGTCGCCTGCCGCCTGCTGGCCGCGCCCGGCAGTCGCACCATCACCAAGCTGCGCATCATCAGCCGCCACCAGCAGCTCATCCGCCTCGACTTCGAGGACGGCTTCCCCGCCGCATCCGCCGCTGCCATGCCGGAGGCGGTGCAGGGCGCACTGGCGGGCGCGGGGGCGCTGGTGCTCTCCGACTACGCCAAGGGTGCGCTCAAGCATGCGCAGGCGATGATCCAGGCCGCGCGCGCGGCCGGGGTGCCGGTGGTGGTCGACCCCAAGGGCACGGATTTCGAACGCTACCGCGGCGCGACCGTGCTCACCCCCAATCTGGCTGAATTCGAGGCCGTGGCCGGCCCCTGCATGGATGAGGCCACCCTAGTCTCACGCGGCGAGGCGCTGCGCGATCAGCTCGACCTGACCGCCCTGCTCATCACCCGCAGCGAGCGCGGCATGACCCTGCTGGTCGCCGGCCAACCCGCCCTGCACCTGCCCGCCCGCGCCCGCGAGGTATTCGATGTAACCGGTGCGGGCGACACCGTGGTCGCCGTGCTGGCGGCGGGACTTGCCGCCGGCATGCGCCTGCCCGAGGCCACCGCGCTGGCCAACCTCGCCGCGGGGGTGGTGGTCGGCAAGCTCGGCACGGCCACCGTATCACTCGACGAGCTGGCCGAGGCCATGCAGGGGCACACCCCGCTACCGACCGGGGTGATGGACGAGGAGCGCCTGCTGGAGGTCCTCGCCCGGGCGCGGGCGGCGGGCGAGCGCATCGTCATGACCAACGGTTGCTTCGACATCCTCCACCCCGGCCACATCACCTACCTGCACCAGGCCCGCGCGCTCGGCGATCGCCTGATCGTGGCGGTCAACGACGACGACTCCGTACGCCGGCTCAAGGGTCCCTCGCGCCCGGTCAACGGGCTTGAGACGCGCATGCTGATGCTGGCGGCGCTGTCCTCCGTGGACTGGGTGGTGCCCTTCAGCGAGGACACCCCCGAGCGCCTGATCTGCCGGCTCAAACCCGATGTGCTGGTCAAGGGCGGCGACTACCGGCCCGAGGACATCGCGGGGGGCCCATGCGTCATCGACCACGGTGGTGAGGTGAAGGTTTTGGGGTTTGTCGAAGGCCATTCCACCTCGGGACTCATCGCCCGTATCCAGGAGACTCCATGATCATCGTCACCGGCGGCGCCGGCTTTATCGGCAGCAACATCGTGCAGGGGCTCAACGCCCGTGGCATCACCGACATCCTGGTGGTGGACGACCTCAAGGATGGGCGCAAATGCGTCAATCTGGCCGATGCAAACTTCCGCGACTATCTGGACAAGGACGACTTCCTCGCCCTGATCCAGCAGGGGCACGACTTCGGCCCGATCGAGGCCGTGCTGCACCAGGGCGCCTGCTCCACCACCACCGAGTGGGACGGGCGCTTCATGATGGCCACCAACTACGACTACTCCAAGGCCCTGCTGCACTGGTGTCTCAAACACCGCATCCCCTTCCTCTATGCCTCCTCGGCCTCCGTCTACGGCGCGGGGCCGGTGTTCACGGAAGGGCGCGAGCATGAACGCCCGCTGAACGTGTACGCCTTCTCCAAGTTCCAGTTCGACCAGTACGTGCGCGCGCTGGGGCCGCTGCACAGCCCGGTGGTGGGGCTGCGCTATTTCAACGTCTACGGCCCGCGCGAGCAGCACAAGGGCGGCATGGCCAGCGTCGCCTTCCATTTCCACCGCCAGCTTTTGGAGAGCGGCAAGGTCCGCCTGTTCGAGGGCTCGGACGGCTTTGGGCCAGGCGAGCAGCGGCGCGACTTCATCCATGTGGACGATGTCGTGGCCGTCAACCTGTGGCTGATGGACCACCCCGAGGTCCGCGGCATCTTCAACCTCGGCACGGGCCGGGCGCAGAGCTTCAACGACGTCGCCCGCGCCGTCATCGCCTTCCATGGTCGCGGCGAGATCGAATACATCCCCTTCCCTGACCATTTGAAGGGCGCCTACCAGAGCTTCACCCAGGCCGACATGCGCGCCCTGCGCGCCGCGGGTTACGCGGCGCCCTTCCTCAGCGTGGAAGAAGGCGTGCCGCGCTACCTCGCCTGGCTGAGCCAGCAAGGATGAATGCACCGCGCATCCTGATTGTCGGCCCTGCGTGGGTGGGCGACATGGTCATGGCCCACAGCCTGGTCCAGACCCTGCTGCAACGCCATCCCGGCGCAGTGGTCGACGTGCTGGCCCCCGGCTGGTCACTGCCTCTCCTGGCCCGCATGCCCGGGGTGCATGAGGGTATCGAAATGCCCCTCGGCCACGGGAAGTTTGGCCTTGCCACCCGCTGGCGACTGGGGCGCCGCCTGCGCGGCCGCTACGATCAGGCCATCATCCTGCCGGGATCGCTGAAGTCCGCCCTCGTGCCTTTCTTCGCCGGCATCCCTCAGCGCACCGGCTTTCGCGGCGAACACCGCTATGGCCTGATCAACGACATGCGCCCCCTGGACAAGGCCCGCCTGCCCATGACCGTGCAGCGCTTCACGGCCCTGGGTCTGCCTGCGCATGCCGCCATGCCGCCCCCCTATCTACGGCCGCGCCTGACGGTGGACCCTGCGAACCAGGCGCGCCTGCTGCGTGAACTTTCGCTGGATACCGCCCTGCCGGTGATCGCCCTGATGCCGGGGGCCGAATACGGCCCGGCCAAGCAATGGCCCTTGGCGCATTTTGCCGAACTGGCGCGCCGCCTGATCGAATCCGGGCGGCAAGTCTGGATCCTGGGCTCCGCCAAGGACCGCGCGGCAGGCGAGGCCATCACCAGCCAAGCGGGGGCAGGCGTGCGCAACCTCTGCGGGCAGACCCGCCTTGAGGATGCGGTCGACCTGCTCGCCCTGGCCCAGGCGGCGGTGACCAACGACTCCGGCCTCATGCACGTCGCGGCCGCCTTGGATGTCCCCACCGTCGCCCTGTTTGGCTCCTCCTCCCCTGCCCACACCCCCCCGCTCTCCGAGCGCGCGAAGGTGCTGTATCTGGGACTGGATTGCTCGCCGTGCTTCAAGCGTGTTTGTCCGCTGGGGCATACGCGGTGTCTCTCCGAGATCCACCCCAGCCAGGTCATGGACGTCCTGCAAGTCCTCTGATGCAAGTCGCCATCCAGCAAGGACTGGCCCGGTACGGGGCCGCAGCGTCCATCGTCGCATTCTTCGCCCTGTTGCTGGTGACACGGCATACCTACAATGTAGGACCGATCTTCCTACTGCTCGCCAGCGCAGGTCTCTGGCTGTCCGGCAGGCGCGCATCCCTCCCCACCCTCGCCTGGCCGCTGCTCGTTGCCTTTGCCGGGTATGTCCTGGTCATCGGGCTATCCACGGCAGCGACCGGGGAGAAGCTGGCCACCCTCGACAATCCCAGTCGCCTGATCTTGTTGCTGATGGTGCTCTGGGGCCTGTGGCGCTGGCCGTTCCGGCTCGAGGCCGTCTGGCTGGGGGCAAGTCTCGGCGCCCTCGGCGGGCTTGGCATCGCCCTTTACCAGCGCTTTATCCTGGAGATGCCCCGTGCTGAAGGCTTCCAGCACCCGATCATGTTCGGCGATGTCGCCATGCTCCTGGGCCTTTTGGCCCTGGTGGGACTGGCCCATGCCCTGCACACCAGGCGCCCGCGCTGGATGCTGGTCCTCTACCTTGCCGCCTCCCTGGCCGGCCTGGTCACTTCTCTACTCTCGGGCACGCGAGGGGGATGGGTCGGGCTGCCCGTGATCCTATTCGCACTCTATCGCTACTACGCCCCCGTCCTTCCCCGCCGCCTGTGGCTTGGGAGCCTGATCGGCTTTGCGCTGATGGGGCTTATGGCCTACACCATCCCGGCCACGGGGGTCGCTGATCGCATCCATCAGGCCATGCACGAGGTCAAAACCTTCCATCAGGACACGGGGGCCGAAAGCTCCGTGGGCGCACGTCTGGAACTGTGGCGTGCCGGGGCCATGCTGGTCGATGATGCAGGCTTGCTTGGCCTGAGCGAGGCGCAGGTCCATGACCGACTGCGCGCCTTGGTGGATCAGGGCACGGTTCGCGCCCCCGTGCTGGAGCAGGCCCATTTCCACAACGAGATCATCGAACACTGGATTCGACACGGCCTGCTCGGCCTTCTGGCCCTGCTTGCGCTCTACCTCCTGCCCTTGCGCACCTTCATGCGCCTGGCCAAGGCCCACGCCCCGGAGCTCAAGGCCGCCGCCGTAGCTGGCGTGGTGAGCCTCACCGCGATCATCGATTTCGGCCTGACGCAGAAGTTTTTCGGCCATCAGATCGGTATCATGGCCTTCGGCTTCACCGTCACGGTTTTGTGGGCGGCCATGCTTCAAGCCCATGCAGCCCATGAAGGCACACCCTCCCATGTTTAGCATCCTGATCCCGACCTGGAACAATCTCGCCTGCCTGAAGCTCTGCATCGACAGCCTCCGGCGGCATTCAGCCCATGCGCATGAGATCCTGATCCACGTCAATGAGGGTTCGGATGGCACCCTGGATTGGCTGAGAAGCGAAGGGATCGACTTCTCGCACTCGTCAGGCAATATCGGCATCTGCCTTGCCGTCAACCACCTTGCAAGCCGCGCCTCCCGTGACTGGCTGGTTTACATGAACGACGACATGGTGGTCGCACCAGGCTGGGATACGGCCCTGCTCGAGACCATCGAACGCCACGACTCCGATCTGATTTATCTCTCCTCGACCCTGATCGAACCCTACCCCTCCACCTCCCCCGCCATCCAAACCCTGGACTGCGGTGCCCATTCAACCGCCTTCGACGAGCCCCGTTTCCTGAGCCATTGTGCACGGACAAACTACCCCAACCATGAAGGGGCAGCCTCCCAACCCTCCCTCTTCAGCCGCCGCTGGTTTCACATGCTCGGCGGCTACAGTCTGGAGTTCAGCCCGGGCATGGCCTCCGACGACGACTTTCTGATGAAGCTTTGGGTGGCAGGCTGTCGCACCTTCGAGGTTGTGGGCGGCAGCAAGGTCTACCATTTCTCCCGCCAGAGCACGGGCCGGATCAAAAACAGCAAGGGCGGCCGCACCTTTGCCATGAAGTGGGGGATCACCCTGGATGAGTTCAAACGCGACTATCTTGCCCGCGCGCATGTGTTGCAAGACAACGGCTTCCCTCACGCCAGCCTGAAAGGACGCCTGCGCCGTGCAGGCTATGGCCTGTTCAACGACTATCCGCTCGCCGATATCGAGGCCTGGTCGGCCCATCCCGCGGCACGCTTTCCCCGTTAGCCGACCATGCCGACCCTCTCCGTCATCCTCATCACCCTCAATGAGGCCGAGCGCCTGGCCACGACGCTGGAGGCCATCGCGTGGGCGGATGAGATCGTGGTGGTGGATGCAGGAAGCACCGATGGCACGGTCGAGATCGCACGTCGTTTCACCGACAAGGTGGTGGTCACCGACGACTGGCCGGGGTTCGGGCCGCAGAAGAACCGCGCCTTGGATCTGGCGACCGGGGAATGGGTGTTGTCCATCGATGCCGACGAGCGGGTGACGCCCGAGCTTGCCGCGGAGATTCGCGCCACCCTCGCTTCACCTCGCTTCGCGGTCTACGCCATCCCAAGGCTGTCGAGCTTTCTCGGTCGCCCCTTGAGACATGGCGGTTGGTGGCCGGATCACGTCGCCCGGCTATTTCGCCGCGGCGAGGCCCGTTTCTCCGAAGATGCGGTGCATGAACGGCTCGTCTTCACGCCCCCCTTGGGCTACCTGCGCCAGCCGCTGCAGCACGAGAGCATCCGTGACCTCGATCAGATGATCGAGAAGATGAACCGCTACACCCGCGCCGGGGCCGAGCGGCTCGAACGGGCCGGCAAACGCAGCAGCCTCAAGGGTGCCATAGGCCGAGGGCTGTGGGCCTTCATCCGCATCTACCTGCTCAAGCGCGGATTCCTGGATGGCCGCGAAGGACTCATCATGGCCATCGCCAGCGCCGAGAGCGCGTATTACAAGCACCTCAAGCGGCTCTACCGACCATGAATGCAGCCCAGCGCTTCACGGTCATCGTGGTCAATTACAACGGTGGGGCGATGCTGACCGCATGCGCGCGCTCGCTGATCGCCGCGGGACTGCCGGCCGAGCAGCTGGTGGTCATCGACAACGGCAGCAAGGATGATTCGATCGAGCGGCTGGTGGCGAGCACACCTTCCTGTCACGTGGAGCGCATGGGCTGCAATGCGGGCTTTGCCCGCGCGGTCAACCGTGGACTTGGGCAGGTGACCACCGAATTCGCCCTGCTGTTCAACAACGACGCGAGGCTGGAGCCTGGCGCCTTCGAGGCCCTGGCCGCCGCCTTCGACACCCTGCCCCGTGCCGCCTTCGTCGGAGGACGACTCATCCACGAGGATGGCCGCCTGCAGAACGCCGTCGCTCCCCTGCCCACGCTCCTGGCCGAGGTCGTACCCAAGGGGCTGTTGCGCCGTCTCGCCCCGACCCGCTACACGGGGCGACCGCGTGGCGAGGCACCGCTGGAGGTCGAGAGCCTGATCGGAGCCCTGTTCGCCGTGCGCATGACCGCTGTGCAGGATTTCGGCCCCTTGGATGAGGACTTTTTCTTCTTTCTGGAAGAAACCGAATGGTGCCACCGGGCACGTCGGCATGGCTGGCAGGTCTGGCATGTGCCGAAGGCGCGTGCGGTGCACGTCCAGGGCGCCACGGCCAAGCGTTACCATGCGGCCGCGCGCATCGAATTTCAGCGCTCCAAACTGCTCTACTTTGCCAAGACCCAACCCAAGGCTTATCCCCTGGCCCTGACCCTGCTCTTTCTCAAGGCCGCCAGCAACGCGCTCGCGCACCTCATGCTCCTGGCTGTGGGGGGCTTTCTCAGCCCAAGGCGGCGTGCCCGCGCCGCCGTGTATGGTCGCGTCCTTGCGTGGTATCTTGCCGGGCGGCCGGAGGACGTCGGCCTGCCTGACAAATGCCCCAAGGGGTAACCCCATGCCCATCCCCATCCTGATGTACCACCAGATCGACACCCCACCCGCGCGGGGTACGCCCATGCGGGGTATGGTGGTATCCCCGCGCCGCTTCGCCGCGCAGATGGGGCTGCTGCGCCGCATGGGCTATCGCGGCCTGTCGATGAGTGAGCTTGTGCCTTACCTCAACGGTGAGCGCCACGGCAAGGTGGTCGGAATCACTTTTGATGATGGTTACCGCAACACCCTTGAGCATGCCCGGCCCATCCTCAAGGCACACGGCTTCACCGCCACCTGCTACGCCGTAAGCCGCAAACTCGGTGGCTTTAATGACTGGGATGCCGCTTTAGGGGTACCGCAAAAGCCCTTGATGACCGCCGCGGAGCTCGCCGACTGGGTCGCCGCCGGGATGGAGCTGGGCGCGCACACCCGCCACCACGTCGATCTCTCCGCGCTGCCCGATGAAGAGGCCCGAATAGAGATCGAGCAAAGCCGCAGCGAGCTGGAAAGCACTATCCAGGCACCCGTGCGCCATTTCTGCTATCCGTACGGGCGTTTTCTCCCCCAGCACGTGGACATGGTGCGCGCGGCAGACTATGCCACGGCCGTGACCGTAAGGCGTGGGCGGGCCGCAGGTGCGGACGACCTCCTCCATCTCCCCCGTGTGCTGGTGGCCCAGGCCACTCACCTGGCGCAATTCGCCCTCAAGCTGTGGACGGGTTACGAGGATCGGCGGGGGCGACGGTGAAACCACGCCTGCGCATCGCGATCCTCACCCGCAACTTCGACCCCATGGGCGGAGGGGCGGAGCGCTATGCCGTGGCGCTGGCCGAACGGCTTGCGGCGCGGCATGAGGTGCATGTCTTCGCCCAGCACATCGCCCACCCAGCCCCCAGCCTGACCTACCACCGCCTGCCCGCCCTGAAGAAACCACGCTGGCTCAACCAGCTGCTGTTCGCCTTCCTTACCCATCGCCGCACGCAGGCGGGGTTCGACATCGTCCACGCCCATGAAAACGGCTGGGCGGGGGATGTGCAGACCGTGCACGTGCGTCCCATGCGCCACAACCTGCTGGGCGACATCCGCGGGATGCGGCGGGGGTTGCGCTGGCTGAAGATCGCCACCAGCCCACGCCTTGCGACCTATCTCTGGCTTGAACGGAGCCGTTTTAGTCCCTGTCCGGGGCGGAAGGTCGTGGCGGTGTCCGCAACCTTGCGGGAGGAGGTTGCCACGAGCTATCCCGAGAGTGCCGCCTGTCTTGCGGTGATCCCGCCCGGGGTCGCCCTGCCGGATAAGCCCCCTGCGCAGGCCGAGGCGAGGCAGGCGCTGGGGCTGCCCGAAGGTTTCCCCCTGCTGTTGTTCGTGGCCAATGATCTTGCGCGCAAGGGCCTGGATACCGTCTTGCAGGCCCTGCGAGACACCACGCCCGCACTCCCCCTGCGACCCCATCTGGCCGTGGTGGGCGGCAACCCTGGGCAGATCGACCACTACCGCAGGCTTGCAGCCACCTTGGGGCTGGAGGGCCAGGTGCACTTTCTCGGTCCCCAACGGGCCATGAGCATGGTGTATGCCACGGCTGACCTCTTGATCCATCCCACGCGCGAGGACACCTTCGGCATGGTGGTACTGGAGGCGATGGCGCATGGCTTACCCGTGGTGGTCAGCCGGGCCCCTTGGTGCGGCCTGGCCGCCGACCTGAGTGAGAAGGAGGCTTGGCTTTTGGATCATCCCAACGATGCCCAGGCCCTGGCCCAGGCCATCCAGCGCCTGCTTACCGAAGAAGCCCTGCGCGCACGGCTAGCCCAAAATGGACCGGTGGTGGCCGCACGGTACGCCTGGGACGACATCGCCAAGCGGCACGAGGCCCTCTACCGCGAGATGCTGGAGGCGCGATGCGCATCCTGATCGTCAAGACCTCCTCGCTCGGGGATGTGGTGCACATGCTCCCCGCCCTGACCGACGCGGCCCGCGCCATCCCGGGACTGACCGCCGACTGGGTGGTGGAGGAAGGCTTTGCCGCGGTGCCGGCCTGGCACCCGAACGTCGCGCGCGTCATCCCGATTGCCCTGCGCCGCTGGCGCAAGCGGCTGGGCGAGGCCGCCACCTGGCGCGAACTTGCGGCCGCCCGGCGGGCGCTTGACGAGACCGCGTACGACGCCGTGATCGACAGCCAGGGACTCGTCAAGAGCGCCCTTTTCGCCCGCTGGGCACGGGGACCGCGCTGGGGCTATGACCGGGCCTCCTGCCGCGAGCCACTGGCGAGCCTGTTCTACACCCACCGCGTCCATGTGCCGCGTGGGCTGCACGCCATCGAGCGCAACCGGCGTCTTTTGGCCGGTGCGTTGGGCTACCCTTTGAACGACGCGGCCCTGGACTATGGCCTCAGCACGCTTGCTGAGCGCCTCCCCCCAAGCCCGCTTGGCCTGCCCGAACGCTACGTCGTGGCCCTGCATGGCACCAGCCGGATCGACAAGGAATGGCCCGAGGCCCATTGGATCGCGGTCGGCCAGACCCTGGCCCAGCGCGAGCAGGCCCTGCTTCTGCCCTGGGGCAATCCGCGCGAGCATGAGCGCGCCTTACGCATCGCCACCCAGGTCGCGGGCGCGATCGTTTTGCCGCGTCTTGGGCTGAACGAGCTCGCCGCCATCCTCGCCCGCGCGCAGGGGGTGTTGGGGGTGGACACGGGGCTCATGCACATTGCCGCGGCCTTGGGGCGTCCCGGTCTTGCCCTCTACCCCGTCACCGCACCGGCCCTCACGGGGGTGTGCTCGGCCCCGGGTCATCCCCCGATCGCCAGCCTCACGCCTGCCGACGGCCTGACGCCCGAACAGGTGAGCGCCCGCCTGCTCGCCGCCCTGCATGAAGCCCAGGCATGATGGCTCGCGGCCTCTACACCACCCTGCTCACCCTCGCCACCCCACTGGCCCTCGCCCGCCTCGGCTGGAAGGGCCGCGCCAACCCGGCCTACCGCGAACGCATCCCGGAACGCTTTGGCTTCATCCCTCGCCTTCCCGCGCGCCCGCGGCTGTGGGTGCATGCGGTGTCCGTGGGCGAGGTCATCGCCGCCGCGCCACTCATCCGCGCCTGGCAATCACGACACCCGGACTGGGCGGTCTTGCTCACCACCACCACCCCGACCGGCTCGGCGCAGGCTCAACGGCTGTTCGGTGAGGGCGTTGAACACCTCTACCTACCCTATGACCTGCCGGGCGCGGTGCGCCGCTTTTTCGCCCGCACCCGTCCAAGCCTCGGCGTGATCATGGAAACCGAGCTGTGGCCGAATCTTGCAGCCGAAGGCGCTCAACGCGGCATTCCTCTGGTGTTGGCCAATGCCCGGCTGTCCGAGCGCTCGATGCGCGGCTATGCCAGGGTCAGGCCGCTGGTGCGCGACACCCTCGCCTGCTTCGCGCTCATCGCCGCCCGCGGGCCGGAGGATGCCGGGCGCTTCATCGCCCTCGGCGCACCGCCTGCACGGGTCGAGGCACTTGGCAATCTCAAGTTCGATCTGGAACTGGCCCCCGAGGTGGTCTTGCGCGGGCAGCAATGGCGGACGCTGTTGGGCACTGGGCGGCCGGTATGGATCGCCGCCAGCACCCATCCGGGGGAGGAGGCGCAGGTGCTCGAGGCACACCAAAAGGCTCTGGCCGCGCACCCCGACGCCCTGCTTCTGCTCGCCCCCCGGCATCCGGAGCGGGTGGGCGAGGTGGTTCGGCTGATCGAGGCTGCGGGGCTGCGGTTTGCCTTGCGCTCTGGGTTGCCCCCTCTCCCCCAGCCCCTCCCCCCCGAGGGGGGAGGGGAGCTCTTTGTGGGCGAAGGAGTGCATCTGATGGAAACAGCGAACGTACACCACGCCTCATGCTCAAGGGTTCACCCTCTCCCTAACTCCACACCCTTCAAGGGCGAGGGGCTTTCCTCCCCTCCCCCCTCGGGGGGGAGGGGCCGGGGGAGAGGGGGCGCTCCAAAGCCCGCACCCACAGCACGGGACCCAGCGGTCCAGGTCCTGGTGATCGACACCCTCGGCGAGCTGATGGACTTCTATGCCGCAAGCGATCTCGCCTTCGTCGGCGGCAGCCTGGTGGCGCATGGCGGGCACAACCCGCTGGAGCCCGCGGCCCTGGGCCTGCCGGTCATCAGTGGGCCGAAGGTGGCGAACTTCGCGGAGGTGTATGAGGCCATGTTCCAGGCCAAGACCGCACTGAAGGTGGAGGATGCCCAAGGCTTGGGGCAGGCCGTCGTGGCTCTCATGGACGATGCCGACGAACGCAAGACCTTGGGCGAGGGCGCCCGGGCCTGGCTTGAAACCCACCGCGGGGCGCTAGGAAGGCTTCTTGAACGGCTGGAGACGCTTGCCACTTCCCCCATCGGCCCGCAGCCCAGTCCGTAGGAGCGCCGCCCCCGGCGCGATGAAACACGGGGCACGATCGGCCCGTGGCAGACTGTTTCAAAAGGGCTGTCCTGCCCTTTTGAAACTCGCCTCGTCGCGGTACACGCCCGCGACGGCCTCCGAGAATCAATTACTTATCGTGATTGATTCTCGCGCGAGCCGTCCATGGCTCGCCTTCCCAGGCTGTGTCAAAGGGTTTTGACACAGCCTGGTGGGCGGGCCTCCTACAGGTAGGGGGACGACACGCCTTCCGGGCGGGTCTTAAAGCGGCGGTGCAGCCAGAAATAGTCCGCGGGACGGTGGCGGGCGAAGCGTTCGATCAGGGCGTTGTAGACTGTGGCGTCCGCAACCACATCGCCGCTCGGGATCTCCGGCACCGGCACGAGGTGCATGACATACCCCTGCGCCCGGGGCAGCCGCTCGGGGTAGATGAAGACCACCTTGGCCTGGGAGCGCTCGACGATCTTGGAGGTGAGGGTGAGGGTCGCGGTCGGCACCCCAAAGAAGGGGGCGAACACGCTGGCCTCCGGGCCAAAGTCCTGGTCCGCGCCATACCAGCAGATGCCGCCCTCCTTGAGCACCTTGAGCATGCCGCGCAGGTTGTCGTTGGCAATCAGCTCGCCAAAGTAGCGCGCGCGCCGCGCGCGCATCACCGCATCGAAGTGCGGGTTCTTGGCGGCCTTGTACACCGTGTTCATCGGAACCTTCAACGCCATCAGACGCCCCCCCATCTCCAGCGCGGTGAAGTGGGCCCCGAGCAGCAGCACACCCCGCCCCTCGGCGCGCGCCGCCGTGAGATGCTCCAGTCCCTCGTAGCGCACCGGCAGGCGCTCAGCCCGGCCCCACCAGGCGATCCCGCCTTCGATCAGGCCCATCCCCGCGGAGGCAAAACTCGCCCGCTCCAGCCGGTGCCGTTCGGCCTCATCCAGCGCGGGAAAACAGAGCGCAAGGTTCTGCCGGACAATGCGCCGGCGGCTGGGCAGCACCGCCCAAGCGAGCAGCCCCAGCCCGCGGCCAAAGCCCTGGGCCAGCGGCAAGGGCAGTTGCGCGGCCAGCCAGAGCAGGCCGAGCCCGAAGGCCAGCGGCCACTGGCGGGGGGAAAGCCAAGCTAGACGGTCAGACATGAGAAGAAGCTCAACGCGGCCCCGACCCTTCGGAGCCGATGGCGCGCCTTCAGCGCAGCTCGCGCTGCAGGGCCTCGAGGTCGGCCAGTTGCAGGGTGCCTGCGGCGCGCTTGAGGCGCAGGGTGGCGAGCAGGTAATCGTAGCGCGCGTTGAACAGGTTGCGCCGCGCCTGGGTGAGCAGGGTCTGGGCGGTGATGACATCGACGATGGTGCGCGTGCCCACCTCATACCCCGCCTCGTTGGCGGCGAGCTGGGTCTCGGCGGACTTCACCCCCTGCTCGAAGGCCGCGATCTCGCTGATCTTGCTGGTCACGGCACGGAAGGCATCGCGGGTGGCACGGGTGGTGTCACGCAGGCCTGCCTCGTACAGGTCCTGCGCGCGCTGGAGCTTGTAGGTCGCCTCCCGCACCCGGGCATCCACCCCGCCGCCCGCGTAGAGCGGGACGTTCAGCTGCACCCCCACGCGGGTGTCGTAGTTCTTCAGCGGGGTGCCGGCAAACTGGGTGTCCTGGTAGCCGTAGGAGGCGTTCAGGCTGACCGTGGGATAGTGCCCTGAACGCTGTTTCTCGATCTCCTGCCGGGCGATGTCCAGCCCCATGCGGGCGCTCTGCAGGGCCAGGTTCTGTTCCTCGGCAAACTTCACCCAGGCGGCGGGATCGACCGGATCGGGACGGGCGGTGGCAAGATCAGCGCGCACGTCATCCAGGCTCGCCACCTCCTGCACGGTCAGCACCCGCAGGGCTTCGCGGGCATTGGCGAGATTGGCCTCGGCGCCGATCCGGCGGGCCAGGGACTGATCACGCGCGGCGCGCGCATCGGCGAGGTCCGTGATGGCGATCAGCCCCACCTCGAAGCGTTTCTCGGTCTGCGCCAGGCGGCTCTCGTTGGCCGCGAGATCGGCCTCGGCGAGATTCAGCTCTGCCTGGGCGCGCAGGACGGCGAAATACGCCTCGGAGGCACGCAGCAGCAATTCCTGCTGACTGTTGGCAAAGTCGAGGTCGGCCTGACGGGCGATGAGCTCCGCCTGATCCTGGGCGGTGAGCCGGGCGCGGTCGAACAGCGGCTGGCTGAGGCTCACGGTGTAGTTCTTGCCGGTGAAGCTGCCATCCCGCGCCGGCATGTTGGGGTATTCCAGCCAGTCCCGGGTCAGGCCGGCATTGAGGGCGACGTTCGGCAGGAGTTGGGCGCGAGCCTGCGGATAGGCCTCGCGCGTGGCAAGGCGGGCCTGGGCGGCGGCACGCAGGTTGGCATCGTTCTGCTCAGCCAGGCGGTAGACATCCACCAGTCCTTCGGCGTGGGCAGCCATCGCCCAGCCCAGGAGCAGCATTCCTGACAGGGGCAGAGATTTTCGCATGATCGGGCCTCCTCGGGCCGCCCTTTCAGCCTGCGCTCAGAAGGTGAAATCCGGCTTGGGCTCGGCGTGAATGAGATGCGGCAGGCAGGTTTCGAACAGGCTCTCGCAGGCCCAGCTGTCCTCGCCCTCGCGGGTGATCAGCAGGGCCTGCATGATGGGGGCCTCGCCAACGATAACGAACAGACGACCACCGTCGTTGAGCTTGAGCCGGTAGCTTTCGGGCACCTCCGCCATGGCACCGGTGATGGCAATCACATCGTACCGTTTGCCGTCATCCCAGCCGGCGCTGGCATCGCCGGTCGCCAGGGTGACGCCCGGCAGGCGGGCGCGTGCGGCCTCGATGAAAGCGGGAAAGATGTCGACGCTGGTCACCTGCCCGCCCATGTGCGCCAGGCAGGCGGCCGTGAAGCCGGTACCGGTGCCAATCTCCAGCACCTGCTCGCCGGGCTGCACGGCCAGCGCCTGCAACATGCGCCCCTCCACCACCGGCGGCATCATCACCTGCCCATGGCCGATCGGCAGCATCACGTCGGAGAAGGCTTGGGCGCGCAGGGCCTGCGGAACGAAGTCCTCGCGGCGCACGGCGCGCAGGGTATCAAGGACGCGAAAGTCGAGCACATCCCAGGGGCGGACCTGCTGCTCGACCATATTGAAACGGGCCTGTTCGACGTTCAGCGCTGACATGGGACGCTATATTCCGGAAACATAAGGACTATCCGGCGAAGGTTAAGGGGTTTACCCTGCCCCGGCAAGAGATTGAGGAGACCTGCGGATGCTCAACACAGCGGAGATCGGGCGCAGGGTGGGCAAGGCCGACTACAAGCGCGAGCTGCCCCAGCTGCGCACACGCCTGCTCGAGGCACAGCGCGCCTTGCGCGAGGCTGGCCTCGCCACCCTGGTGATCATCGAGGGCATGGACGGCTCCGGCCGGGCGGAGATTGCCAACCGCCTGCACGAGTGGCTGGACCCGCGCGGCATCCAGACCCACATCTTCTGGGACCCCTCCGACGAGGAACGCGAGCGCCCCTACTTCTGGCGCTTCTGGCGGGCCCTGCCGGGCGCCGGCGAGATGGCGATCTTTCTCGGTGGCTGGTACCGCGACATCCTCACCGACGGGGTGCACAAGGAGCTCGAGCCGGAGACGCTCGAGGCGCGCCTGGCCCCCGTGCTGCACACCGAAGGCCTGCTCGCCGCCGACCGCACCCTCATCCTCAAGTTCTGGTATCACCTGCCACGCAAGGAGCAGGAGGCGCGTCTGGCCCATGAGCACCGCACCCCCGACGACCGCTGGCCCTCGGCCGCCGCCGCGCTCAAGGGCCGCAAGCTGTTGAAGACCTGGGCCGAGCGTATCCTGCGCCGCACGGACACCGCCGATGCCCCGTGGTTCATCATCGAGGCGGCGGATACCCGCTACCGCGACCTCGCCACCGGCTACACCCTGCTGGAGGCGATGGAGAAGCGGCTGAAGGAACACCAGACGCACAGGGAACGCCGCGAGCGCCCCCTGCCCCCGCCCGAACCGGCCCTGCCCAAGGCCGAGAGCGCCCGGGTAACCGTGCTCGACCGGGTGGATCTCGGTGCCAAACTCAGCGACGCCCGCTATGAAAAGCGCCTCGCCCAACTGCGCGACCAGCTGCGCCAGCAGCTCTGGCGGGCGCACGGGGCCAAGCTGACCACCCACCTCGTCTTCGAGGGCTGGGACGCCGCCGGCAAGGGCGGGGCCATCCAGCGCCTGGCCGGTTGCATGGACGCCCGCCTCTACCGCGTCATTCCCTATGGCGCGCCCAGCTCGCACGAGCTCGAACACCACTACCTGTGGCGCTTCTGGCGGCAGATTCCACGCGCAGGGCGCGTCGCCGTGTTCGACCGCTCCTGGTATGGGCGCGTGCTGGTGGAACGGGTCGAAGGGCTGTGCACCCCGGCGGAATGGCAGCGCGCCTACCACGAGATCAACCAGTTCGAGGCCCAGCTCGCCGCCCACAACGGCCTGGTGCTGAAGTTCTGGCTGCACATCTCCCCCGAGGAGCAGCTGCGCCGCTTTGAGGAGCGCCAGAACACCCCCTGGAAGCAGTACAAGATCACCCCCGAGGACTGGCGCAACCGCGAAAAACGCCCGCTCTACGAACAGGCGGTCAACGAGATGGTGCTCCGCACCGACAGCCCCGAGGCCCCCTGGCACCTCATCCCCACCGAGGACAAACGCTACGGTCGCATCCGCATCCTCGAAACCGTCTGCGAGGCCCTGAAGGCGCGCCTTGACTGACTGGCCTACCCCAAAAATTCAAGGGCTTGGCGCCTTTTTGCTTGCATCCCGCCCCCCCCTCCGCTAACGTGACTGCCATTGGCTAGGGGTGCGCCACGGCTAAGCCTGTGGCGCTGAGAGAGACCCTTCGAACCTGATCCGGATCACACCGGCGTAGGGAAGCCGCGCACGCCTCATCCCGTCCGCTGCCCTGCGCCCCATTCATGAGGACACGCGCATGGCCGCCGTCGCCGAAGACATCTTCAAGAAATCCGCCCAGCTTTCCGCTGAGGTCACCAAGCCCTTCAGCGGCTCGCGCAAGATCTTTGTCGAGGGCTCGACCCCGGACATCCGCGTGCCGATGCGCGAGATCAGCCAGACCCCGACCCGCATCAACGGCGGGCTGGAGCCGAATCCGCCGATCTATGTCTACGACACCTCGGGCCCGTACACCGACCCGAGCGTTTCCATCGACCTGCTCAAGGGGCTGCCCGAGGTGCGGCGCGGCTGGATCGAGGCGCGCGGTGACACCGAGCTGCTGGATGGCCCCACCTCCGAGTTCGGCCGCGCCCGCGCCCAGGACCCCAAGACCGCCCACCTGCGCTTCGAGCACATCCGCCCGCCGCGCCGCGCCAAGGCCGGGTGCAACGTCACCCAGATGCACTACGCCCGCCGCGGCATCATCACCCCGGAGATGGAGTTCGTCGCCATCCGCGAGAACCTGCGCCTGCAGGAGCTGCGCGAGGACCCACGCTACAAGGATTTGCTGCGCCAGCACCCGGGGATGAGCTTTGGCGCCAAGATCCCCGATGAGATCACCCCCGAATTCGTGCGCCAGGAGATCGCCCGCGGGCGCGCCATCATCCCGGCCAACATCAACCACACCGAGCTTGAGCCGATGATCATCGGCCGCAACTTCCGGGTGAAGATCAACACCAACATCGGCAACTCCGCCACCACCTCCTCCATCGCCGAGGAGGTGGAGAAGATGGTCTGGTCCACCCGCTGGGGCGGCGACACGCTGATGGACCTCTCCACCGGCAAGCACATCCACGAGACCCGCGAGTGGATCATCCGCAACTGCCCGGTCCCGGTCGGGACCGTACCGATCTACCAGGCGCTGGAGAAGGTCAAGGGCAAGGCCGAGGAACTGACCTGGGAGCTGTTCCGCGACACCCTGATCGAACAGGCCGAGCAGGGCGTGGACTACTTCACCATCCACGCCGGGGTGCTGTTGCGCTACGTGCCGCTGACCGCCAACCGCGTCACCGGCATCGTCAGCCGCGGCGGCTCGATCATGGCCAAGTGGTGCCTGGCACACCACAAGGAGAACTTCCTCTACACGCACTTCGACGAGATCTGCGAGATCATGAAGGCGTATGACGTGAGCTTCTCCCTGGGCGACGGCCTGCGCCCCGGCTCGATCATGGACGCCAACGACGCGGCCCAGTTCGGCGAGCTGGAGACCCTGGGGGAGCTGACCAAGAAGGCCTGGGAACACGATGTGCAGGTGATGATCGAGGGCCCCGGCCACGTGCCGATGCAGATGATCAAGGAGAACATGGACAAGGAGCTGGAAGACTGCTTCGAGGCCCCCTTCTACACCCTCGGCCCCCTGGTCACCGACATCGCCCCCGGCTACGACCACATCACCTCCGGTATCGGCGCGGCGCAGATCGGCTGGTTCGGCACCGCCATGCTCTGCTACGTCACCCCGAAGGAGCACCTCGGCCTGCCGAACAAGGCGGACGTGCGCGAGGGCATCATCACCTACAAGCTCGCCGCCCACGCCGCCGACCTTGCCAAGGGCTTCCCCGGCGCACAGATCCGCGACAACGCCCTGTCCAAGGCACGCTTCGAGTTCCGCTGGGAGGACCAGTTCAACCTCGGCCTCGACCCGGACCGCGCCCGCGAGTACCACGACGAGACCCTGCCGCAGGAGAACGCCAAGGTGGCCCACTTCTGCTCCATGTGCGGCCCGCACTTCTGCTCGATGAAGATCACCCAGGACGTGCGCGACTATGCCGCGAGCCTCGGCGTGGACGAGCAGGAGGCACTGAAGAAGGGGATGGAGGAGAAGGCCGTGCAGTTCGTCAAAACTGGCGCGGAGGTCTACCGCAAGGTCTGACGACTGCCCTCGCGCCGCCGAGGAGGCCGCCTTGCGCGGCCTCCTCGTTTTCATCGCCCGCGCTCTAGCGCGACGGCTCAGTCGTCGTGATGGTGCTTGTGCTTGTGATGACCGCGGTGCAGGCCGTTGTCGTGCGGGCCGACACAGACTGGCTCGCGCACCACGACCCGGCGGCCATCGTGGCCGTCCGTGGTCAGCGCCGCGCCTGCCGCCGCGCCCACACCGGCACCGACGATCGCCCCAGTCTGGCCGCCGACCTGCTCGCCGACCACTGCCCCGAGCGCGCCACCGACCCCCGCCCCCAGCATGGTCTCGCCGGTCCCCGCCCACACGGCGGAAGAAAGGCCTGCGCCCAGGGCCAGCGCGGATACGGTCAGGATGTTCATGGTTTGGTCTCTGCTGAGGTGGAGGCGTGATTAATTTACCATTTCAATGCAGCCGGGCCACAGAGTGGGCGTTCTCGAGGGGCCCCTTGGTTGTTTTTTCACCATGCCGAGTCACCTTATGCACCTCTGGGTCGATGCCGACGCCTGTCCCAACGCCATCAAGGACATCCTCTACCGCGCCGCCGAACGGGTGAAGCTGCCGCTGGTGCTGGTAGCCAACCAGCCACTGCGCGTGCCGCGCTCGCCCTACATCCGTGCCCTGGTGGTACCCGGAGGGTTCGACGAGGCTGACGCGGAGATCGTGCGCCGGGTACAGGCGGGCGATCTCGTCGTCACCGCCGACATCCCGCTGGCCGGGGAGGTGCTGGCGAAGGGCGGTCACGCCATCAATCCGCGTGGCGAACGCTACGATAGCGGCACCATCCGCGAGCGCCTGCGCGTCCGTGACATGCTGGAACAACTCCGCGACGCGGGCGTCCACACCGGCGGTCACGCCCCGCTCAGCCAGGCTGACCGGCAGGCCTTCGCCAACCAGCTCGACCGCTTCCTGCAGCAATACGCCCGTCCATGAACGCCCTCCAGCCCCTCGACATCCTGCGTGACACCTTCGGCTACGAGCGCTTTCGCGCACCGCAGGACGAGGTCATTGCCACCCTGATGGCGGGGGAGGATGCGCTGGTGCTGATGCCGACCGGCGGCGGCAAGTCGCTGTGCTACCAGATCCCCGCCATCGCCCGCCCCGGCACCGGCATCGTGATCTCCCCCCTGATCGCGCTGATGCAGGACCAGGTAGCCGCCCTGCGCCAGGCCGGCGTACGTGCGGCCTACCTGAACTCCACCCTCGCGCCCAGTGAAGCACGCGCGATTGAGCAACAGCTCCTGATGGGCGAGCTCGACCTGCTCTACGTCGCCCCCGAGCGGCTGTTGAACGGGCGGACGCTGGAGTTGCTGGCGCAGACCCCGCTCGCCCTGTTCGCCATCGACGAGGCGCACTGCGTCTCGCAATGGGGGCACGACTTCCGCCCGGAGTACATCCAGCTCTCCATCCTGCACGAGCGCTTCCCGCAGGTGCCGCGCATCGCCCTCACCGCCACCGCGGACGAGCCCACCCGGCGCGAGATCATCACCCGCCTGGGGCTCACGGGCGCGCGGGTATTCATCTCGAGCTTCGACCGGCCCAACATCCGCTACCGCATCGCCCAGGGCGACGGCAACGCGCGCGAGGCCCTGCTGCGCTTCATCCGCGAGGAACACGCGGGCGAGGCGGGCATCGTCTACTGCCTCTCGCGCAAGAAGGTCGAGGAGGTGGCCGACTGGCTGGTGGCCCGTGGTCTCCCCGCCCTGCCCTACCACGCCGGCCTTCCAGCCGAGGTCCGCGAGCGGCATCAGGCCCGCTTCCTCAACGAGGAAGGGTTGGTGATGGTGGCCACCATCGCCTTCGGCATGGGGATCGACAAACCGAACGTGCGCTTCGTCGCCCACCTCAACCTGCCCAAGAGCATCGAGGCCTACTACCAGGAGACCGGCCGCGCCGGGCGCGACGGCCTGCCCGCCGACGCCTGGATGAGCTACGGCCTGCAGGATGTCATCACCCTGCGGCAGATGCTGGAGGCCTCCGAGGCGGGCGATGAGCACAAGCGGGTCGAGCGCCACAAGCTGGATGCCATGCTCGGCCTGTGCGAGCTCACCACCTGCCGCCGCCAGGCCCTGCTCGCCTACTTCGGCGAGCCCTTGAGCGAGCCCTGCGGCAACTGCGACACCTGCCTTGCCCCGCCCGCCACCTGGGATGCCACCATCCCGGCGCAGAAGGCCCTCTCCTGCGTGCACCGCACCGGCCAGCGCTTCGGCGTGACCTATCTCGTGGATGTACTGCTGGGCAAGACGGACGAGCGCATCCAGCGCAACGGCCATGATCGGATCAGCACCTTCGGCATTGGCACCGAGCTGAACGCCGCCGGCTGGCGCGGCCTGTTCCGCCAGCTGATCGCGCGCGGGCTACTGGCGGTGGATCTGGAGGGGCACGGCGGCCTGCGCCTGACCGAGGCCTGCCGCCCGGTGCTGCGCGGCGACGAGCCGCTGTGGTTGCGCAAGGATGTCCGACCCGCGCGCAGCGCGAAACACGCTGCCCACGGCCGTACCCTGCCCCCCGGGGCCGACCACGCGCTGTGGGACGCCCTGCGCGCCAGGCGGCGCGAGCTCGCGCAGGAACAGGGCGTGCCGCCCTACGTCATCTTCCACGACGCCACCCTGATGGCGATGATGGAGGCCCGGCCGCACAGCCTGTCCACCCTGGCCGAACTGCCGGGGGTGGGGCAACGCAAACTCGATGCCTATGGTGAGGCGTTTCTGGAGGTCATCCGACGCCACACATAAGAAAGGGCCGCACCAGGGGAGACGCCGAAAGACCTGGAATGCGGCACGTCCCCTCCCCCCTGGTGGGGGAGGGTTAGGGAGAGGGGGATGGAGTTTGAACGGGTTATCCTCTCCCCTTGAAGGGGGAGAGGGAGAATCATTTGTTCAGCGCCTCCCGAAGCGGCCCCTTGCCGGGGCAGCGCGCAGGGATCAGCGCACGATGATCACCGCGCCGGAATCCCGGTAGCCATGATGGTGCCGGTGGTGATGGTGGTGGCGATGACCATAGCCGCGCTCATCATCCACGTAGACATAAGTCACCGGCCCGCGCCCATAGTAGGGTTCGGGATAACGCTCGTAGCGCTCCACATAGCGCACCGGCCGGCCATAGCTGTCATAGGCGACGGCCGCACCGGTCGCAGCGCCCAGCGCCCCGCCGACAATGGCACCGTCATGACCACCGATCTGGTGCCCAACCACCGCGCCCAGCGCGCCCCCCAGGCCTGCGCCGAGCATGAGTTGGCCGCTGTCGGCGTGGCTGGGCAGGGCGACCAGCATCCCGGCGCCCAGGAGCATGGCGGAGAGCATCTTCATCGTGTCGTACTCCGAAAGAGGGGGCAGAAAAATTTTACGAAAGATTAGGCTGCCATACCGCAGGGAAGTTCCGGGCCGACTGTTGCTTTCCTGCCGCAGTTCAGCGGCAGGACTGCTCCAGCCGGGCACGCGTCCGCGCACCGAGCAGCACGGCATCGATGCGGCCATCCCGCACGATCACCACGGTCGGCGTGACACGCACGCCGAAGGCGCGCGCGAGATCCGCTTTGATGCCGATGTCGATCACCCGCACCCGTTCATCCTCCTCCGCCCAGGCGCGCATCTCTGGTGTCATGCGCCGGCATGGCCCGCACAACGGGCTGTGGAAATAGAATAAGGCCAGCCCCTCGCGCGGGACCTCCGCATGCTCCGGCGCGGGCCGCCCCTTTGCCCGAGCCGCGCGGCGCATCTCCAGCAGCTGCCAGCCAAGTGGAAGGGCAGCGACGAACACCAGCAACAACCAGCCGAACGCGCTGTCCATTCTTACCCCAACCTTCGGAATGAGCGGAACATGAGCATACAAGAAACCATCCAGGCCAAGCTGGAAGCCCGCTTTTTGCCAGTACACCTGGCTATCGTCAACGAGAGCCACCGCCATGCGATGAAGGCGGAAAACTCCCACTTCCACATCACCCTCGTCAGCCACGCCTTCGAGGGCCAGGGGCTCGTGGCCCGCCACCGCGCGGTCAACAAGGCACTGGCCGAGGAGCTGGCCGGACCGGTGCATGCCATCACCCTCCACACCCTCACTCCCGAGGAGTGGGCTGCGCGGGGTGGCACGGTTGAGGCCTCCCCCAAGTGCCGGGGCGGCTGAGGCCAGCCCACATCCCGGAGGTTGTGCTATGAATTGAGGGTGATCAGAGCGTGCAGATCGCTTGCCTCATCCCCATGACCATCCTTGCAGGAGAGCGGCCTCCCCCATGGACATCGATCGCACCCTCGGACCGATCGTCGTCGCCACGGCCGACCCACACCTGCTCCGGCGATGGGTGGAGGCGCTCGCGCCGCTGGCCGAGCCACGCACCGCCGCCAGCGTGCGTGAGCTCGAGATAGCGATCCGCAATCACCGTCCGATCAGCCTGCTACTGGACCTCGACCTGATTGGCGGCCCCCGGGGCCTTGGTCAGATTCACCAGACCTATCCCGACCTGAGGGTCATGGCGGTCACCGCCGATGACTCGCTCGAAGAGGCCGTCGCAGCCATCAAGGCCGGGGCACACGGCCACCTCCACCGCGGCGCGGAGGCCTCCCTCGTGCGCCGCGCCGTGCGCCTGATGAGCGAGGACGGGCTGTGGGCCGAGCGGCGGGTGCTGGAGGCCATCATCTTCCAGCTGGTGTCCAACGACACCAGCCCCCCTTCATCGTTGGCCGACGGGGGGAAGACCGGACTCGATGTGCTCAGCGAACGCGAGCGCGAGGTGGCCAATCTGGTGAGCGATGGGCTGTGCTACAAATCCATCGCCCGCCGCCTAGACATCTCCGAGAACACCGTGCGCAACCACCTGCGCAACATCTACCGCAAGCTGGGCCTCACCGGCATGCTGCAGCTCGGCCTGCTGGTCAGGGCCGCGCGGGCCGGAAGCACCGCCTACCGCCACTGACCCCGCCATCCTTTCCCCCTCCCGCAACTAGTACGGATGGACTATGGCGCCCTCCCACCCGTGGTCTACAAATGGGTTGTGGCGGGCAAAAACCCTGCTGCCCATGCATCTTTTCAGGCGGCCATGCCGCGGGAGGAACGCGATGAACACACCCATGCCCTTCAGAAAGGCCCCCACCTATGTGCTGGCGGTGGCCATCGCCGCAGCCATCGGCGCGCCAGTCACGGCCAGCGCGGGGGGCTTCTCCAGCATTTTCGAGCTGCACGAAACGACCTCGGAGAACGGCAACCCCAACAACGCGGATGCCATGGATTACCCCCCAGGGGGGCCCGAAGACTGGGCCTTCGTCAACACCGAGTACAACAAGGCCCCGGGCACCTACAACGGCAAGGCTGCGGTGCGGGTGTTCGTCCCCGACTTCCCCGGCCTGCCCGGCGTGCCCTTCACCCGTGTACAGGACGACCCGGCCTTCGGCACCCAATGCAAGGACGTCCTGGACCTGTCAGGCTGCAAGGTCATCACCGGGGGCATCCCGGATAAGAACCAGATCACCAACGGCTACGCGGCCTTCTATGTCTACGATGGCCCGGTCACCGACGTGCTTGACTCTCTCAACAACCCTGTCCCTTCCAACGGAGGCAACCTGCAGCACCTCCCCGGCGACCTGATTGTTGTCATGGGCGGCGACCTGCATGCCGAGAACGGCTCCGCCTCCTGGGGCGGCTGGTTCACCCGCAACAAGCTCCAGATCAGCGGCAACTCGTTCGTCAACGGCCGCGCCGTTGGCGACATCCTGGTGGTGGCCGAATTCACCAACGGCGGCGCGGATGTCACCTTCTCCGTGGCCCGCTGGGTGGGCACCGGTGGCAACGCGGGCGGAGGGACCCTGCAGGAGCTGTTCACCGGCCAGGGGTTGCGTTGCTCGACGTCCACTGACAACTTCCTCGGCTGCGCCATCTCCAACAACAACGGCCCCGAGAAGGCCCCTTGGCCCTACATCGCCAAGAACGACAAGACCGCCAACCCCTACAGCGCCTACTTCCCCGCCACGGCCTTCGCCGAGGGCATCCTCAACCTCAGCGCCGTGCTGCGCATGAACGGGCAGAGCGTGGGTTGCCTGTCGGACTTCCTGTTCGAGACGCGCACCTCCGGCCAGTCTTACACCGCCGAGCTGAAGGACTTCCTGATCGGCTCCGTGCCGCTGTGCGGCATCAGCGCCGACAAGAGCGGCTCGACGCTCTCCAAGGTCGGCGATCTGGCCTCCTACAACATCCAGATCGAGAACACCGGCGTCGTAACGCTCTACAAGCAGAGCATCGTTGACACCCTCCTGGGCACCTTGACCAACGCCAACGGCAACTGCCCGGGCGGCGACAAGAGCAACCTCACCCAAGGCCAATCCTGCGTCGAATCGAACACCTGCGGGACCTCCTTGGCCCCCAAAGCCACCTGCGGCATCACGGCGTGGCGGCGCGTGGCCGCGGGCGATCCGGACCCGCTGCCCAACACTGTTACCGTGATCTACGACGCCCAGGCGGACCTCCAGGGTGACGAGGTGATCTCCAGCAACGACCACGCGGTCAACCTGTTCCAGCCGGCCGTCGCCGTCACCAAGACCGGCAACACCCTGTCCAAGATCGGTGATGAGGTGACCTACAGCTTCACCATCCAAAACACCAGCTCCTCAGACAGCCCGGCGCTCAAGCTGGACAGCGTCAGCGACGACAAACTGGGCACCCTGACCGCGACGGCCTCGGCCAATAACTGCGGCACACTGGCGAGCGGCGCGAGCTGCAGCTTTAGCGTGAAGCACACCATCCCGCAGGGGGCCTCCGACCCGTACAACAACACGGTGACCGTGCACTACCACCCGGACGGCTTCCCGAACGACATCATCGCCAGCGACGATCATTCGGTGAACCTGTTCCAGCCAGCCGTCACCGTCAGTAAGACCGGCAATGCCCTCTCCAAGGTCGGCGATCAGGTGACCTACAACTTCACCATCACCAACAGCGGCTCATCGGACAGCCCGGCGCTCAAATTGGACAGTGTCAGCGACGACAAACTGGGCACCCTGACCGCGACGGCCTCGGCCAATAACTGTGGCACGTTGGCGAGCGGCGCAAGTTGCAGTTTCAGCGTGAAGCACACCATCCCGGCCGGCGCATCCGACCCGTACAACAATACGGTGACCGTGCACTACCATCCGGACGGCTTCCCGAACGACATCAGCCACCAGGCTGGCCACTCGGTAAACCTGTTCCAGCCGGACTTCAGCTTGAGCAAGAGCTGTGCCCCCGCACGGGTCAAAGTGGGTGATCCACTGACCTTCACCTACACCCTGCAGAATACCGGCTCGAGCGACAGCCCGAACCTGAACAAGGTGAGCGTGACCGACGACAAGGCGCCCACCGCTGGCGCCGCCTTCCCGGCCACACTGGTCACGGGGGCCGCGGCCACGGTGGTCAATGCGACCTATTACCCCATGGCTGCGGGCCCGGTCACCAACAATGTGAGCGCAACCTACCAGGTGGCCGGCTTCCCGAACCAGATCACCCGCACCGCCAGCGCCACCTGCGAGGCCTACTCGGGCGACCAGGGTTGCACCCCGGGCTTCTGGAAGAACCACCCCGAGTACTGGGATGGCATGGGCTCGGATGACAAGACCGCCACCATCAAGTACCCGATGGCCTTCAACGTAGCCCTCGACGGCACCCACATGGGCAATCCCGTCAACGTGACCTCGGCCCAGTCCGGCCTCGAGGACAGCGTCACCCTGATGGATGCGGTGAACCTCGGCGGTGGCGGCCTCAAGGCCCTCAACCGCCACACGGCAGCCGCCTTGGCTAGCGCCGACTCGATCAACTACCCCTATTCGGTACAGGGCGTGAAAGAGCTTTACTGGGATGCGGTGGGCCTGATTCCAGGGCCTGAAACGGTATCGTCGGCCCTCAAGAAGTTGTCCGACGCCAACGAGCTGGGTTGCCCCTACTAAGGCCCGCTGGCTGGGGTTCGCCTCAGCCACCTGGACCGCGGACAATCATCCAATGGCGCCGGCAACGGCGCCATTTTCTTTCCACACCATTCGCGCCGCCCCTCGGGTAGTACGAATGAACCATGGCCGATTCCCCCATCGCCACCTAATACATCTTCACGAAGGTGGCGTAAAAAGCGCCGCCGGCCCTTGCTCCCAACTGCCCGGCGTCGTCCAGTCAACACGCCGGACTCAAGCCCTACCAACGGAGGGAACGAAGATGAACATCCTGACAATGAAACGGGCACTCGCCCTGGCGGCAGGCCTCATGGGGGCATTTTCGCCCTGGGGAGCCCAAGCCGCCCCACCTATCCCTGTCGATGACCCCACCGCTGGCATGCTGGAGCTCGGCGCCAACGAGGATACGGTCAACGATGGGGCTGACTTCGGCCGTGCGAACATCCTCGGCGACTCGAGCAAAGCCGGCCCCGACTGGGCCGACCTGTTCGGCGCGAACCACGGTTACCTGGACGTTAACCCCGCCAACGGCATTCCCGATTACAAGGATTACGGCGCGATCATCGCCACCTTCGTCCGCGACGACCTCGCCGGCGAGAACATCAACCTCACCCCGAAGATCATTGGCGACCGGACCGTCTTCGCCGGCACCAACAAGAACAGCGATCCGATCAGCAGCTACGCCTGGAAAGGTGGCAGCGTCCCTTCCAAGGACGACGTCTCCAACGGCTACTTCATGGCCAGGCGCAACGCGGCGAACGAACTGCTGATCTACGGCGGCTTCGAGCGCATCGCCAACGACGGCGACAGCCACATCGACATCGAATTCAACCAGTCGGACATCGCCTTGACCATCAATGGCATGCCCGTCCCTCCTGCCATGCTGGAAGACCCGACCTGGCAGGGCTGCCCGAAGAACGCCACCTGCAAATTCAGCGGCGGGCGAACGGAGGGGGATATCCTGGTCAGCATGGACTTCACCAAGGGGGGTGACGTGGGCTCGGTCGAGATCCACGTCTGGAAAGGCGATGCCCTGACCGGCTCGTGGACCACCGTGCACGCCCTGGACGGCGAGGGCTGCAACCCCGCGGGCAGCTACCCGGCCGGCACGATCTGCGCCTTCAACAACAATGGCACGATCGATGGCGGTCCATGGCAGAACTTCGACAAACTGGGGCAGCCGACCAACCTCATCCTCCGCAATGGCTTCACCGAGGGGGGGATGAATGTCTCGCAGCTGCTCGGCGGTACCGGCGTCATCCCCTGCATCAGCAGCGTGACGGTCAAGACCCGTTCATCGCAGTCGTTCACCGCCGAGTTGAAGGACTTCGTGCTCGGTTCGTTCGAGGTCTGCGGCCAGCTCACCGTCGTCAAGCAGGCCACCGGCCAGGACGGCACCCCGACCTTCAGCTATGCCAGCGGGGCGCTTGGCAACTTCACCCTCAGTCCGACGATCAGCGGTGGTTCCGGATCGGCCTCCAAGACCTTCGAGGACATCAGCACCGGCCCGATCACCATCACCGAAACGGATGCCGCCGGCTTCGGCTCGAGCATCGACGCCAGCTGTGTGTACGCCGGGGGCGCGCCGGTAACGGGGACTTACCTGCCCAACTCCGTCAGCCTGGAGCTCGGCATCAGCGACGACGTCACCTGCACCTTCTACAACACCCAGCCCAAGCTGAAGGTCAGCAAAACGGTGAACAGTTGCAAGACCGAGGCGAGCACCTTCGCCCTGAAGATCGACGGGGACACCAAGGCCACCGTCAGCCAGCCCGGTGGCAATACCGGCCAGCACTACGTCGCCCTGGGCGCCAGCCATACGGTGAGCGAGGCCATCAGCGGCAGCAGCGCCTCCGACTGGGTCACTGCCATCGGCGGCAGCTGCAACGCGAGTGGCCAGGTGACCACCAGTGCCATTCAGGACTACGAGTGCTCGATCAGCAACGTCCGCAAGCCGCGCGTGAAGGTCAACAAGGCCATCTGCGACGGCACCAGCTGCACCCCGTCCTCCACCGGCTTCACCCTGAAGGTGAACGGAAGCCCGGTCAGCGCGGGCACGGCCGTAAACATTGAACCGGTGAACGGCAACTTCCCGGCCACGGTGAGCGAAGAGCGTGGTGCGGGCACCTACCTCACCACCATCATGTGCAACAACGGCACCCGCGGGGTCTATGACGCCAACACCACGCCGTCCCTCAATCTCGGCAACCTCCAGCCCGGCGATGAGGTGACCTGCGACATCGTCAACGTCAAGCAGACCTCGACCAACGCCTGCCCGACAACGCCATAACCGGCGGGCACATCAAGCCGGCCTGCAGGGGCCGGCCACCCGAGGGCGATGGGCAACCATCGCCCTTCTCTTGTGTTTGTCCAGAAAAATGCAGTCCCCTTCCAGGCGGTTTCAAAGGTTCGCCGGGTGATCCCGAGTCGTACCCAATGGAAAGCCCCGTGAGATTCACGGAGCGGCTTGAGCGGGATGCGAAGATCAGGACGGATCAGCTGCCTTCCGGCGCCTTTTCGCTGGTGGTGGCAGGCTTGGGCGCAGGCTGCAGGCTCCTCAGACGCTGGCGGAACTCCTCGGTCACCTCGGCGGCCTCCTTCTGGTTGCGCACCACGCGCGGGGTGAGCATGACCAAAAGCTCGGTGCGCTTGGTGCTCTCCTCCGTGGCCCCGAACAGCTTGCCGAACACCGGCACCTTGTACACGCCCGGGATGCCCCGTTCGGCATCGGTGCGGTTCTCCAGGATCAGGCCGCCGAGCACGATGGTCTGCCCGCCCTGCACCGCCACCACGCTCTCAATGGAGCGCTGGAGGAAGGTGTATTGCTTGGTGTCGGGGTCCTTGCCACCGATGTCGGTGACCTCCTGCACGATGTCCAGGGTCACCAGGCCACCACTGTTGACCCGTGGCGTCACCTTGAGCCGCACCCCGGTGTCGCGGTACTGGTAGGCCTGCAACAGGCTCAGACCGCTGTAGCTCTCCTGGTTGGAGAGGATGACCGGCACCTGGTCTCCCACCCTGATCTCCGCCGTGCGGTTGTCGAGCACCATCAGCGAAGGACTGGAGAGCACGTTGACCTTGGATTCCTGGGCCAGGGCGTTGAGCACGGCGGTGATCTCCCCGGCCGCATTGACCAGGCTGTAGGAAAAGCCGGGAATGATGGTGGCGAGGGATTCGGGGCCGCTGGCGGCCTTGTTCAGGTCGAGCAGGGCCTGCCCGGTGCGGTTATTGACGATCCCCCGGTTCTTGAAGAACCACTCGAGCCCGTACTTGAGCTCGTCGGTCAGGCTGACCTCGATGATGGAGGCCTCCACCAGCACCTGCTGGGGCTCGACATCCAGGCGTTTGAGGGCCTGTTCGATGACCCGGTAGTCCTCAGCCGAGGCATAAACGAGGATGGAATTGTTGGCCTCGTCGGCCACCACCCGCACCCCCGCGCCCTCCACCACGGTCAACGCATTCTCCCCCCCGCCTGGCGGATTCAGGGGCTGCTGCGACGTGGCCGGGGTCTGCCCCGCGCCGCTCAGGCCAGGCGTGCTGTAAGGCGACGGGAGTATCTCCCGCCGAGCCGTATCCCGCAGACCAGGTGGCTGGAGGAACTGGGCGGTGGTGAGACGCGCGGGCTCAAGGCCTGGGGCGAGGCGGACCGGCTCGGTCCTGGCGCGCTTGCGGCCGAAGAACAGCTCGCCGAGCACGTCGGCCAGTTCGGAGGCCTTGCGGTTCTTCGCCTGGTAGACGTAGAGGCGGCTGCCGGGGCCGCCTCCGGCGCGGTCCAGGCGATCCACCCAGGTCTTCATCTGATCCAGGTAGGCGGGCTGGGGCGTGACCACGAGGATGGCGTTGAGGCGCTCCATCGGTTCCAGGCGGATCATGCTGTCCTTGCCTTCCCCGCCGATGATCTTCTGCAGCTCGGCGGCCACGGTCTTGGCGTCGGCGTTCTCCAGCGGGAAGATCCCGACCGAATAGCCCTTGAGCCAATCCACGTCGAAGGTGTCGATGGTGTCCAGCCAGCCTTGGAGCTCGCCGCTGGAGCCGGCCAGGATGATCAGGTTGCGCCGCTCGTCCACTTTCATCAGCCCGCCGTCGCTGACGAAGGGTTCGAGGATCTTCTGCATCTCCTGCACCGCGATGTAACGCAGTGGCACCACCTGCACCCGGAAGCCCGTTGGCAGACGCCTGTCCATCGAGGGCGTGGCCCCGCGCATGGCCCCGGTCAGGGGGACGATACGGTAGCCCTCGCCGTTGCGCACCAGCGCGGCGCCATTCATGCGCAGGAGGTTCTCCATCAACGGCAGCAGGGCCTCGGTGCGGATGGGACGGCTGGTCTGCACCGAGATGCTGCCCTTCACCGCCGGATCGATGGCATAGTTCTGCTTGAGCAGGTCGCCAATGACGACCTTGACCACCTCGTGCACGTCGGTGTTCTCGAAGTTCAGGGTGACCTCGCCCACGCCCGGCGCGCCGGCATCCGGCACGCGGGTCACCGGGCTGCGCACGAACTGCCCCGTGCCTTTGTAGACCCCATCCTTGGGCGGGGGGCTTGCTGGGCGATCCTCGAGCACGGGCGCGGGTGCCTCGAGGGGGGGCGCGGAGGAGACGAGCGACTCCGGCAGGTGAAGTTGCCTAGAAGCGGTGCTGCACCCTCCCAGCGCAAGGGCAATGGCCAGCCCCAGCAGGGGGCGACGGGTTTCCAGGTGATGCATGATGTCCTCTCCCAGTGCCTTGATCGTGTTCCGCAACGCCCGAATGTTCCTGGCGCCTCATCGTTGGATCTTCTATCCGCCCGCCGGCGCGGCCAACGGTGTTTTGGGCGGAGGGAGTGGGGCCGTCGAGCCGGGTTGCGCCCCCCCCTTGGAGGGGCGTTCCAGTACCAGCGGCATTTCCTTCGGCCCTCGCCTGAGCACCACCCGTTCGGGCTCGATGAGCTCGATCCGCCAGCCATCCACCCAGTCCCCCACCCCTCCGCGCGTCACTCCCCGGCCACCGCGGGGCACCAGCAGGGCCTCGCGCCTTCCGGATGCGGTGATGACCACCCCGGTCAGGGTGAAGACCCCCTCCGCTGTCTTCACGCCCGCATCCTCCTCCTCGGGGCGCCGGCTCATGTTGAACAGGGGGCGCGCGACCGTCTGGGCGTAGCTCTCCAGCGGCGGCAGGGCGAACTGGGCCGCGGGTGGGTCCTCGCGCGCCGGGGATGGCCTGCCGAGCGGGGCGGGGATGTCCGGGGCGGTGGCCCCCCACTCCCACCACAGGACGAAGGCCAGTCCCGCATTGAGCATGAGCAGGAGGGGGCCGAGCAGGTCCTGGCGTCGGCGAAAAAGATTCATGACCCGGCCCCCCGCATGAATCCGGTCAGGTTGAAGCTCACCTCCAGCTGGCCGGCGCCTTCGGTCGCTGCAGTCCGGCGAACCCCTTGGACGCGCCCCTGCATCAGATCGACATCGTCCACCAGCAGCCACGGACTGCCCGACTCCAGACCGTGCAGCACTGCACGCACGACCGCCATGTTGCCCTGCATGCGCACCTGGGCCTTGATCCTGCGGCGGGCATCGGCGGAGGACGGGGGGATGAGCTGGATGCTGACCAGGCCGCCGCCGGAGGATTCGATGAGCCGCTTCACGTAGCCCTGCAGCTCGGCTGTCGCCAGGGCCTCGCTCTGGCTGGTGAGGTAATACCCTCCGGCGGGCCGGCTGCGGAGCAGACGGGCATGCTCGGCCTCGAGCGCGGGTTGCTCCATGGCCAGCCGTTGGCTGTGGGCAAGACGCAGGGCAAGCTCGTCGATGCGTTCGCGATTGTCCCGGTAGGCAGCGACCAAGGGCTGGACGAGCACGACGTAAAGACCGGCCAGCACGAGCGCCAGCAGGACGAGGGCCAGGGCGCGGCTCTCGGCGGGACGGAGGGTACGCATCAGCCGCCCCTCCCGCCGACCACGTCGGCCTCGATGCTGAACTGGAAACGGCCATAACGGGGATCGCGCACCACCGGCGAGGTGAAGGTGACGTTGGCCAGGAGCGGCGAGGCCTCGAGCAGGCCGATGAGGGCCGGTGCCTCGACAGTGAAACCCTGCAGGCGCAGCCGGCGACCATGGAGCTCCAGGCGTACCAGCCAGGTATCGTCCGGCAGGATGCGACTGACCTCCTCGAGCACGTCGATGGCGACCGGGGATTGCCGCTTCTGCGTCACGAACAGCGCCAGCTCCTCACGCATCTCGTCGATGGCAGCGCGCATCGTGCCCGCAGACTGCACCTGCGGGGCGAGGGCCGCGAGGCGCCCCTCCAAATCTTCGATGACGACCTGCTGGCGCTGGAGGGGGAGCACGGCGGCAAGGGCCAGCAGGACAAGGGCGGACAGGGCAAGGGCGCCATTGACGCGCCCCCACACCCCGGCGGGCCGCCTGCGCAGGGATGCGGGCAGCAGGTTGATGGCGGCGATGTCGCAGTATGGCGCCCCTTGTTCAGCCACGGTGATCATCGACGGCACGAGGCCCTGCCCCTCGAGGGTGTGCAGCAGGGGGGCCAGCGAGGCCTGGGGCGCGACCAGCATCTGCACCACCAGGCGGCGATCGCCATCCCGCCGCTCCAGCACCTGGTAGTCGTAGTACACCTGATCGGCGCGGAAGGGGGTCTGCCGGTCCATCTCGTACCCCAACACCTCGCGCAGATTGGGCTCCGCCTCCAGCGGCAGACTGAGATTGCGGCAAAGGAGTTGTTCGCGCGGCAGGCGGATCACCGCCTCCGTGCCGCGCCTCACCTGACCACGCAGCACGTCCAGCGCCGCTGCATCCAGGCGGCCCTGAAAAGGGAAGACGCCGAGCGGGGTGTCCTCACCGCCGTGGCACTTGGTGAGGGCTAGCCGCTCGGCCTCCAGATCGATGATGACCCGGTCGTCATGGCCGAACAGCAGGCTGAAGGGGGGCACGGTGAGGAGGGATCTCAGTTCCCGGCCCCACCAGTGCAGGACCTGGCGCACAGCACCGAGTGCCCCCCTGCTCTTGACGACTGCGGTCATCATGTTTCGGCCTCCCACCGGGCCAGTACGAAATGCGCCCCCTCCTCCCACCCCAGGACCTCGTAGAGACGTCCCGCCCCCCCACCCGAGAGGGCGTGCAGCCGGATCACGGCCTCGACGCGCATCAGCGGCCCTTCCGCCAGGGCGGCCTCGACACGGACGACGAAAAATTCGCTGGTCCGCTGAGTCAGGAAACGCCGGTCAATGCCCAGGGGCGCGGGCGGCGGCGGAAGCGCGGGGTCGAGGGCCGCCAGCGCCCGGGCGCGGAGAAAGGCATCCATCTCCTCCACCGTAGCGCCGGGCAAGGCGAACAAGACCTCCGGCTCTGCCACCCACAGGTTCACCCCCCCATGCCCGGGATGGACCGTCAGCAGGGACCGCAGACGCTGGGCGAGCTCCTGCGTCATGCCAGGCACCAGCAACAGCTCGTCCAGATCCTCGAAGGGGGCGTCCTTGGCCCCGTAGGGCAGCCCCAAGGCACGGTAGTCGTCGTCCTCAAGGCCGCCGGGCCGCCGCTCGCCGTCCTCGTCCTTGAAATCCAAGATAGCAGCCAGCAGAGCATCCCGCTGGCCGGGCTCCACACCCGCCCGGCTCAGGGCGGCGCCGAGGAGGTCTTCATCGGCCTCGTTGAGATCGATGCGACCGGTTTCGTCCAGCACGGCCAGCCGCAGGTGCACGCCATCGAAGCGGCCCTCGTAGGGCGTGCCATCCGCCCGCCAGCGCAAGACTGGGTCCGGCTGGAGCAGCCCCTGCACGGCGAGGGCCACACCGGCCTCGGCGGCCGCTCGCAGGCGGGCGGCGTCCAGGGCATTGCGCGTCAGCAGGATCTCGGATTGGTTGAGCGCCGTCGTTCCCATCGCCAGGGTACCGAGCAGGGCGAGCACCCACAGCACCAGGATCAGGGCCATGCCACGGCGCCGCCTCATGGCCCGCGTCCCCCTTGCAGGGGGATCACCCACTCCGGCCAGTCGACACCCGCCACCGAGAGCTCGATGCGCACAAGCTCAGGCAGGGCGTCAGAACGATCCCAGCGCGCGTGCCAGGCCGCACCCTCGCCCTCGCGCCGCACGCCGAAGTAGGCGAAACCGCGCAGGCTCTCCACCCCATCGACCAGCCGTCGCGGCGGCTCCAGGCGCGGACCTTCGCGGTCGGGAAGATACAAGCCCCAGTCCAGCCACAGGGCGCCATCGCGCAGTTCCAGCACATAGGTATACAGCCCGCCGGGAGCGGCCCGCTGCCTCGGGGCGGGGGCAACGAAGCGCAGGCGGTCGGGCAGCCCCTCGAACTCGATGCCCCCCTCGTCATCGTCCACCCCGCGCAGGGGGCGGGCCTCGGACACATGGGCGCGGACGAAGGCCCAAGCCACACGCGCCTCGTCGCTTTCGGCCGTCACCCGCGCTGCCCGCGACCACCCCATGCTGCCCAGGTTCAGGCCGGAATAGGCCAGGAGGGCGATCACCGCGGTCAGGCTCACGGCGATGAGCATCTCGATCAGGGTGAAGCCCGACACCTTCATCGCCCGCTCCCGACCAGGCGCAGGGAGCGTAGCGTCACGCGGCGCCCCGCGTCCGCCTCGACCTCCACCGTCACCTCATAGGCCCGCACGGGGGACTTGCCCTCGCGGGGCCGCTCGACTGCCTCCACCCGCCAGGCCAGGCCGCCGGAGACCCCGTCTTCCGCACCGGAACGCAAGGGCGAGGTCACGCCGACCTCGGCCAGGCGCGACTGGGCAAGCTGGAGCGCGCGACTGTAGTCCCGCGCCACCCGCGCGTTGCTCAGCCCTTGGGAAAACAGGGCCATCAGCACGCCCATGGCCAGGGCAAGGATGGAGAAAGCCACGACCACCTCGAGCAGGGAGAATCCCCGCACCGGGCCAGGGCCAGGACCATGGCTAGACCGCCTCATCGACCGTCACCCGCCCGGTCAGCCAATCCACATCCACCTGCCAGGCATGCTTGCCGGCGCGCAGGGTGATGCGTCCGCCGGTGGAGCTGCCGTCGCCGAAGAAGCGGATGCCTCCGCGCTGCTCGCCCTCCAGCTCCGACGCGGCGGTGTCCAGACGCAACTCCAGCGACCGCCCCAGGCGCACCTCGGGGCGGCTACCAACGCGGAAGCTGTGACGCGCGAGGTCGAGCACGAGCACGGCCTCACCGCCTCCAGCCATGGCCTGGCCGCGCGCCATGCGCAGTCCGGCCGCGAGCTGCTGCGCTGAGGAGCGTGCCTGGAGCCCGGGCAACGCAGCGGTGAGCAGGGGGGGCGTCACGGTAAGGACGAGGCCGGCGATGAGCATGACCACGAGCAGCTCGATCAGGGTAAACCCCTTCCCTGCCGGAGAAGTGCGCATGAGCTACTCCCAGCTGTTCACGTCGGCATCCTCGCCCGTGCCGCCCTGGCGGTTATCCGCCCCCAGGCTGAACAGGTCGTAGGGGCCGTGCTGGCCGGGGGCACGGTAGGTGTAGTCGTGCCCCCAGGGGTCCTTGGGCACAAAACCTTTCTTGAGGTAAGGCCCGTTCCAGTTGCGCACGCCGCTAGGGGCGGACACCAGGGCTCCGAGCCCTTCGTCGGTGGTCGGGTAGCGGCCGATGTCCACCAGGTAGAGATCCAGCGCCGCCCCCAGTTGGGCGATCTGCAGGCGGGCGGTATCCGACTTCGAGCGCCCCACGTACTTCAGCACCTGCGGCCCAACCAGCCCCGCCAGCAGGCCCAGGATCACGAGCACGACCAGCAGCTCGATCAGGGTGAAGCCCGCCCAGCGCCTCGCCCGGGGGACTTGGTGATGCGCTGCCTGATCTCTTGTGATGAACATGTCTTTTCCCTCTGCCGGCCTAGAAGGCCAGCTCGTTGATGCCCAGGATGGCGACCAGGATGGACATGATGATCCCGCCCACGACCAACCCCAGACCGATGATGAGAACAGGCTCCAGCAGGGCGAGCAGACGCCGGATGGCCAGGCGGGTCTCGCGATCGTAGACCTCGGCCAGTTGGACCAGCATGGCATCCAGCCGGCCGCTCTCCTCCCCCACGCCGATGAGGTGCGCAACCAGCGGCGGGAAACGGTGGGAAGCGCGGATGGGGGCCGCCAGGCCGCCGCCCTCGCGCGCGCTGTCGATCACCCGGTCCACGGCCTCTGCGAGCACGCTGTTGGTCAGGGTGTCGCGCACGATGCGCAGCGCGGACAGCAATGGCACGCCGCTGGAGATGAGAGTGCCCAGGGTGCGGGCGAAGACCGAGGTCTGGATCTTGAGCACCAGCTCACCCAGCAGCGGCATACCTAGCAGCCAGCCGTCCCATCGCCGGCGGAAGGCCGTGCCCCGCAGCGCCGCCCGCAGCCACGGGATGGCCAGCAGCGGCAGCGCCAACAGCAGCCAGCCCCAATCGCGCACAAACCCGGCCACGCCCATCACCACCCGCGTCGGCAGGGGGAGGGACCGGCCAACCCCTTCGAACAGCGTGGCGAATTGCGGGATGACATAGACCAGCAGGACCAGCAGGGAGAGCAGGGTCACGGCCACCAGGATCGCCGGATAGATCAGGGCCGCCTGGACGCTGGCCTTGAGCTCCTGGAACTGCTCGATGAAGTCAGCCAGGCGCTCGAGCACCGTCTCCAGCGCTCCGCCCGCCTCGGCGGCGCGCACCATGCTGACCTGGAAACGACCGAATACCTCCGGCCGCGCCTCCATCGCATCCGCCAGGGCGCTTCCACCGCGCACGTCGTCGAGCAAGCCAGCGAGCAGCCGCCGCCCCGGCTCATCCTCGGCCAGCTCCATCAGCATCTCCAGCGCACGGTCCAGTGGCACCCCGGCGCGGAGCAGGGTGGACAGGTCACGGGTGAAGCGGGCAGTGTCGAGCCGACGACGGCGTCCCCACGCCCAGCGCCGCGTCCCAACGGCCTCCTCGACGTGCAAGGGTATGTGGCCAAGCCCCTGCAGGCGAGCGATGGCCGCCTCGCGCGAGGCGGCGGCCATCTCGCCCTCCAGCACCTCGCCGGAGGCGCTCACCGCCTTGTAGCGGAAGGCCGGCATGTCAGTCCCCCTGATCCTGGCTCACCCGCAGCACCTCCTCGATGCTGGTGACGCCGGCCAGGGCCTTGGCCAATCCATCCTCGTAGAGCGAGGTCATGCCGCCCTCGATGGCCGCCTGCGCAAGCCTCCGCGCATCGGCCTCCTCCAGCACCAGGCGGCGCAGGGGATCGGTCATCACCAGCATCTCCATGATCGCGATCCGGCCGTGGTAGCCGGTGCCCATGCAGGCCTCGCAGCCCACCGGGCGGTAGAGGGTCACGTCCTCCCGTCCCGCCACCTTGTCCAGCCGGGTGCGGCGCACCAGTTCGGGCAGGGGGCGGTAGGCCTCGCGGCACGCGGGACACAAGCGGCGCACCAGGCGCTGCGCCAGCACGCCATTGACCACGGACGTCACGAGATAGCCCGCCACGCCCATGTCCAGCAGGCGGGTGATGCTGCTCGGGGCATCGTTGGTGTGCAGGGTGGAGAGCACCAGATGGCCGGTGAGGGCGGACTGCACGCCGATCTCGGCGGTTTCCAGGTCGCGCATCTCGCCGATCATGATGACGTCCGGATCCTGCCGCACCATGGAGCGCAGGGCACGGGCGAAGGTGAGGCCGATCTGCGGCTTGACCTGCATCTGGTTCACGCCGGGGATCTGGTACTCGACCGGGTCCTCAACGGTGAGGATCTTGCGCGTCGGATCGTTGAGCACGCGCAGGGCGGCGTAAAGGGTGGTGGTTTTGCCCGAGCCGGTCGGTCCAGTGACCAGCAGGATGCCGTAGGGCTGCTTCAGGCAGGCCATGAAGTCGGCCAACGTACGCTCGCTGAAGCCGAGCTCGGCGAAATCGCCCACCGCACCGTCCTTGTAGAGCAGGCGCATGACCACGCTCTCACCGTGCATGGTCGGGAAGGTGGAGACACGCAGGTCGAGCTCCCTCCCCTGCACCCGCATGCGGATACGGCCGTCCTGCGGCAGGCGGCGCTCAGCGATGTCCAGCCGGGCCATGATCTTGATGCGCGATACCACGGCCGGGAAGAGGCGGGGCGGGGGGGCCTCCACCTCGTGCAGCAGGCCATCCACCCGATAGCGCACCTTGAGCTCGTTCTCGAACGGCTCGATGTGGATGTCCGAGGCCCCCTGTTCCACGGCCCGCTGGATGATCAGGCTGACCAAGCGGATGACCGGGGCCTCGCTGGCCATATCCTTGAGGTGGGCGACGTCCTCCTCCCGCTCGCCGTCACTGGCGGGGACAATATCGCCGACGATCTGATCCATCTCAGTCCGCCCACCGGCATAGAGCCGGTCGAGCGCCGCGTCGATCTCGGCCGGCAGGCCGATCCGGCAGGACACGGCCTTGCCGGAGAAGAGCTCGATGGCCCGGATGACATAGTCGTCCAGCGGATTGGCCAAGGCCACCTCGACGCGCTCGGCCCCGGCCGCCAGCGGCACCACCTTGTACTGGCGCAAAAAGCGCGGGGAGAGCTGCTCCTCCATGACAGGCGCGGCGGGATAGTCGACCGGATTCGCCATGGGCAGGCCCAGCACTTCGGCCAGAGCCTCGGCCACGCCCTGCTCGGAGACGAGCCCCAGCCTGAGCAGAGCGGGGACCAGTCCCCCCTCCCCCTCCTCGGCCAGCATCCTGGCTCGCTCGAGATCGGCGCGTGAAAGCTTGCCCTGCGCCAGCAGGCGCTCCTCCAGGGCGCGTACCGCATCGCCCCGGACCTTTGCCGTCAGCGCAGTCCCCACCATGCCCTGTCCTCCACGATGCGCCCTCACCCCACCCCTGGACGGGCCATGAAGGCTCAAGAGTTGTTATAGGACATGGCCCGCCGCCGCGCTGCGCGACACGCCGGGATCAGGCGATCTCGACCCGGTTGCGGCCGCCCTGTTTGGCGCGGTAGAGGGCGTCATCGGCCCGCGAATAGACCGAGGAGAAGGGCTCGCCGGGCGCGGCGAGCGTGGCGCCGAGGCTGATGGTGACGGGGATCGTCCGACCTTCCGCCACGAAGGGTTCGGCCGCGACGACCTCACGCAGGCGCTCGGCCAGCGGATGCAGGGTGTCGGACATGCCATGGGGCAGGACGATGGCGAACTCCTCGCCACCGAAGCGGCCGAAGCGCACCTCCGCAGGGAGCTTACCCTGGATACGCGCGACCAAGGACTGCAGGACGGCATCGCCCACCGGGTGCCCGTGGCGGTCGTTGACCTGCTTGAAGTGGTCGATGTCGAACAGGAGCAGACCGTAGGCCACCGCTTCCTGCTCCTCGACCAGATAGCGGGTGAGGGCCCCCTTGTTGAGGATGCCGGTCAGCGCATCGTGGGTCGCCTGATGCTCCAGTCTTGCGCTTAGAGCGGCCAGCTCGCGGTTGAGCCGGTTGAGCTCCTCTTCCTTGCGGTCACTCAGCTTGATCAGGCGCTGGGTCTCGCGGAACAGCCGGCGGTAGCCTTGGGCGAGCAGGGCGAGTTCTGCGCGCAGGGTCTCGGCCGAGGCCGAGCCCTCGCCGAGCACGTGCAGGACGCGGTCCAGCAGGTCCTCCTCGGACTCGAACAGGCTGAAGCCTTCCCTCTGCATGGGCGCGCAGACTCAAGCCACGGCCATCGGGATATAGCGGATCTCCGGGAAATCCTCGTGCAGGTCATTGCCGAACTCGAGGATGGTGTCGTCCTCCTCGTCGTAGTACCAGTGCAGCCGCACGTCGTTGGCGCCGGTCGCCGCGTGCAGCAGTTCGAAGATGTTGAACAACACCTTGGTACTGCTGCTGTTGAAGTACTTGAGCTCGACATTGACCTCGATGTCCCGCCCGCAGGCCTGCGCGAGGTAGGCGCGCAGGGCATCAAGCACCGGCCCGTAGAAGGCGGCGGCGTTCTCGGGATAGGACTCGCCGACCAACGACAGGCGGTCTGCGGAAAAGCGGAAGTCCACCTCGGGCGAGGTGGCGGTGGCGGGGATATACAGGTCTTGCATGGGAATCCTCCTCCGTCAGATGGTGGCCTTAAGGTAGAAGCCGACCTGACCCTGGCCGTCCTCATCCTCGACGAAGCAATATTCGATGGGGGCGCTCGAGTCGCGCGCCACGGTCAGGAAACCGAGCCCGGCCCCCTTGCTGAGGTGATCCTCCTCCTCGTTGCGCAGCTGCTGCCGGTAGGCCTGCTTGATCTCGTCGGCCGACATGGCGCGGATGGCATCGAGCTTCTCCCGCACCCGCTCGACATGCTCGCGCTCGATGTGATTGCCGCAGATGATGTAGAAGTGATCCCCGAGCTGGCCGATCGCCACCGCGCCTTGCCCGATCCTGCCATTCCCTGCCACGGGCGCGGCATCGGCACCATAGTTGAGGATGTTCTGCGCCATCTCGACGAAGGTGGAAAACACCCGGCGGGTGACCGTGCCCTTGGTCCCCTGGGCCTCGAGACGATGGCGCAGGGTGTCACCCATCGCGCCGATGACGTTATGTGAGAGATAGCCGTTGAAATAGAACTGCACCCCTTCGCGCAGGGCACAGTCGCGAAATGCGTTAAAGACGTCCAATTGCATGACCCTGAAGCTCGAAAATCAGCGTTAAAACCGGAGTCAGATCCGGAAACCGAACAAGGTGACGTCGTCGCGCCGTGGCTGTTCACCCTGGTAGTCGCGGAAGGCCCGCATGATGCGTTCGCCCTGCTCAGCGAGCGGTAGCGCGCGGTGCTCGAGCAGCATCCCGCGCAGGCGCCTCTTGCCGAAGGCGATGCGCTTGGGGCCGCCTACCTGGTCGATCACGCCATCGGTGGTGATGAACACACCAGTCCCGGGCTCGAGCACCTGGGCCCGGTTGGTCCAGGCGTGCGCCATCGGCGTAGTGCGGTAGCCGACCCCCATGCGATCGCCATCGAGCTGCGCCACATCCACGGCCCCGGGCGCCAGCACGAACAGGGGGGTCTTGGCCCCCGCCCAGGTCAGGCTGCGAGTGGCATGGTCGAACCAGAGGAAGGCGGCGTCCATGCCATCGTCCGACCCCTCCCCATCTTCGCCATCCTGGGCCAGGGATGCCTTGACCATGCGGTTCATCTCGCCCAGCACCCGCGCCGGATCGCGCGGATCGCCGTGCGCCAGCAGGCGGTCAAGATAGGAGGCCGTGATCAGGGTCATGAAGGCCCCCGGCACGCCATGGCCGGTGCAGTCGATGACCGCGGCGAAGAAGCCGTCCGCAAAGCTGCGGAAGACGAAGAAGTCCCCCCCGACCACGTCGCGCGGCTCCCAGTGCAGCAGATGGTCGGGCAGGGTGGCGGCCAGTTCCAGGCGCGAGGGGCGCAGGAAGGATTTCTGGATCACGCTCGCGTAGTCGATGCTCTCCATCACCAGGCGGTTCTTCTCCGCCTGCAGGTTGGTCACCGCACTCACCAGGTCGAAACCTGTCGCGGCGCCGAGGTAGCGTCCGTTATCGACGATGATGAAGCCGTCGGAGAGCGCCTTGCTGCCGGCCGCCAGGACCTGGAAGCTGAGCTCTTGAATCGGCGTATGCGCCTCGACGGTGAGCGGGCGCTTGTCCATGAACGCGATGCAGCTCTTGCGCCCGTAGATCTCGCGCACGAAGGGCCGCGCCATCTCGTTCATGAAGATGTTGCGATTGATGATGCCAAGCGGCTGGTCCGCCTCCACCACCGGCAGTCCGATGAGTTCGGCATGCTCGTGGAAGAGATGCATGACGTCCTCGTTATGCTGCGCGGGGCAGGCCGTGGGGACGTCCAGCTTGAGGTCCAGCGCGCAGCGCGGCAGGGACGCCGGGCGCGTGATCGGCGGAGGGGTGCTGGCGTGCAGCATGGCGGTCTCGCTCTCCGTGGAGGATGGCGGGGATGGCTATGCGCCCCCGCATGGAAAACTGAGCCGCCAAGGCTAGGCGTCAATGATGAAGTTTGCGTTACGCCTCGATGACACCCAGAGAGGGGTTACTCGGGTGCGACATACCCTTCCGGCTTGGCCGAGCCCTCGCCGAAGAAGAACTTCTCCATCTCCTGCTCGAGGAATTTGCGCGCCTTGGGATCGACCGGGGTGAGACGGTACTCGTTGATCAGCATGGTCTGGTGACGCAGCCATTCCTGCCAGGCCTGCTTGCTGACGTTGTCGAAGATGCGCTGCCCGAGTTCACCGAAGTACGGCGGGCGGTCGAGGCCCTCGGCCTCCTGCTTCAGACGGGCGCAATGCACCATGCGGGTCATGTGGGTTTCCTCTTGCAGTATTGCTGGATGATTCGCTGCACCGGCGCGGGGAGGCCGGGCGGGGGATGAGCGGGGTTATACCAGAGCCGCCCCCCCTCATCCATGACCCGGACGACAGGGTCTTTCAGGCGCGCCCGGCGCGGCTCGATGTCCAGGTGATAGTGGCTGAAGGTGTGGCGCAGCACCGGCAGCGACTCGCCAAACACGAGCCCGAGCCGCTCTGGGCAGTCCGCGGCATCCTCCGCCGAACACTCGGGCAGGCTGTACAGTCCGGGCCAGACGCCGACCGGCGGGCGGCGTTCGAGCAGTACGCCCGCCTCGCCCTCGATCAGCAGCATCACCGTGCGCCGCACCGGCAGGACCTTGCGCGGGCGCGGGGTGGGCAGCTCATCCACCCGTCCTGCTTGCAGGGCAGCGCAGTCCACCTGCTGCGGGCAGCGTCCACAGGCCGGGTTCTTCGGGCTGCAGACGGTGGCGCCGAGGTCCATGATCGCCTGGGTGTAGTCGGCCACCCGCTCACGCGGGGTGTGCGCCTCGGCCTTGTGCCAGAGCGCGCGCTCCACAAGCCCCTCGCCCGGCCAACCCTCGATGCCGTGATAGCGCGCCAGCACCCGCTTCACGTTGCCATCGAGGATGGCATGCGGCAGGCCATAGGCCTGGGCGAGGATGGCCGCGGCGGTGGAGCGGCCGAGCCCCGGCAGGGCCATGGCGGCCTCGAGATTCTGCGGGAACCGGCCCCCATGGTGCTCGACCACATGGCGCGCGGCGGCGTGCAGGAAACGGGCGCGGCGGTAGTAGCCCAGCCCGGCCCAGTGGGCCAGCACCTCATCCTCATCGGCCGCGGCCAGCGTGGCGATGTCCGGAAAGCGCGCCATGAAGCGGGCGAAATAGGGGATGACCGTCGCCACCTGGGTCTGCTGCAGCATCACCTCGGCCACCCACACCCGCCAAGGCTCGCGCGGATGCTGCCAGGGCAGGTCATGACGGCCGTGCGTATCCCACCAGCTGAGAAGGCGGCTGGCAAAGGTATCCATCAGCGCCCGATCAACCCCTTCAGCAGGTCCTGCACGGGCGGGACCGCGGGGGCCGGCTGGGCTGGCTCCTGCGGTGTCGAACCGGACGGGGCCGGTACGCCGAGTCGCTTCTGCAGCTCCTCGCCCACGCGCTTCTCAACCTCCTTCTTCGCCCGCTCTTCCACCACCTTGCCAAGATCCACGCTGTAGGAGGGGTCGCTGAGCGAGCCGCTGATCTTGAGCGGAATGGGCACCCCGCGCAGGTTGGCCAACTCCTTGCCCCCCTGCCCGGTGGCGGTCTGCACCACGGTCACGGTCAGGCCGTAGTCGATGCCGTTTTTGGGCAGGTCGATGACCCCGGCGCCCTGCACGCGTAAGAGCGGCGACTTGCCGTCGAGGTCCGGGTTGTGGATCACCCCGTTGGCGATGGTCGCGCTGCCGGAGAGTTCGGTGAAATCGGTCTGCGCAGGCTCGGGCGGCGGGGCGGGCTGGCCCTTGAGGGCGGCATCCGCGCGGCGCAACAGCTGGCCGATGTTCACCCCCTTGAGGGCCCCGTCAAAGAAACGCGCGCGCGCCGTGCCGTCGAGCCCGGCCTTGAGGGCGTTCACCGAAGCGCCGCGCGTGCGCAGGTCGAAGTTCAGTTCGCCGTGGCCACTCAGGCGATCGCTTTCGGCAAACTGGCGCAGGATAGCGCCCACATCCACCCCCGAGGCCCGACCCGCCGCCCGCCACAGCGGGGTCTGACCGCGCACGTCCAGCCCACCGCGGGTCTCGAACTGACCATCGAAGGCCCGCCCGCTCAAGGTGTCGATGGCAAGATCTCCGCCCCGGGCCTTGCCGGCCAGCCGCAGCTCGCGCACGTCGACGCGCTGCACGGTCAGGTGCGCCACGCGCAGGTTCGCCTGGCCGCTCAAGTCGCGAAGCCAAGCTACCGGCAGATCAATCGGCGTATCGGCCCCCGGCCCCGGCGCGGGGCTGCCACCGCCCTCCTTGGGCGGGGTCGGGGCGGCCTGCGGCTTGGGCGGCAGGTAGCGGTCGACATTCAGCCGGTCGAGGGCGAGATCGGCGCTGAGCCCGCCCTTGCCTGCCCCGACGCTGCCCTGGGCGCGGGTCTCATCCACCCGCGCTTCCAGTGCGTTCAGGCGCAGGCTGCCGTCGCTGAAGACCACGTCCGCCTTCGCCCCGGCCTGGACCAGGGTACCCTCAGGCAGCCCGGCGAGGGGGCGCCCATGCGCGGCGAGCCAGGCACGCGGATTGAAGTCGGCCACATCCAGATGGCCGGCAAAGTGCGGGGTGGCCTTGAGCCCCTCGAGCCGGCCGGCAAGGCTTGCGCGCAGGCCCTCGGCGTCGACGGCAAGGCGCGTGAGCTGAGCGGTGCCCGCGGCCCCATCCAGCGCCCCCTCGCCTGTCAGCCGGGCATTCACACCCTTGCCGCCGAGGCCCGCGCCTTCAGCGTGCAGCTCGCCCGCAAGCGACGCCAGCGTGAGGCGTAGGGGCGCGAGTTCGCCCGAAAGCCCCAGGTTCAGTTTCGCATCCAAAAGCTCGAGCGGGGCCGGGCCGTTGGTCAGGCGCACCTCGAGCGCGAGGGGCTCGCCGGTCAGCGCAAGGTTTTCATCCGCGACGCCCAGCCGCTCGGAGCGGGCCTTGAACACCAGCCGGCCGATCCCCCCCGGCAGGTGCGCCCCCTCGCCCTCGAGGCGAAGGCCGCTCACCTCGAGGGCAGGCTGGTCAGGATCGACCTTCATCCGCCCGGCAAGGCGCAGCTGTCCTTCAAGTTTTTTATCCACCTGGCGAATGCCCGCCTCAAGGCTCAGGTCGAAGGGCTTGCCCGGCTCAAGGCGGCCAGTGGTCAGCTCGAGCGGGGCGATGCGCCAGACCTCGCCGGTGGTGCCATCGCGGAAGCTGACCTCGGCCTGTTTCAGGCTAAGCCCGCCCAGCAGCAGGCCGAAGCCGGTCGGCGTGCCACCGGCCGGGGCCGGCGTTGCGGCCGCAGGCTGCGGCGCGGGGGCCTGCGGGACCAGCTGCCAGTTGGTGCGGCCATCCTTGCGGCGCTCGAGGAACAGTTTTAGGCCGTTTACGGCCACCTCATTCACCTCCAGCCGCCGCTCGAGCAAGGGCAGCGGCTGGACGCCGAGCACCAGGCTCTCGGCCTCGGCGAACCAGGGATCGGTGAAGCCTTCCGCGTTGCCAAGACTCACCCTCTCGGCGTGCAGGCCGAGCACCGGCCACAGGCTGAGGCTCAGCTCGCCGCCGAGATGCAGCTCGCGGCCAAGATGCTGCTTGGCGAGCGCCTCGATCTCGGGCTTGTAGCGGTTGGCATCGAAGGTGGCGACGAACACGGCGAGTCCCGCGATGGCGAGCACCACCACGCCCAACACCCCCAGTAACACGCGCTTGATCATCCCCCCTCCCCTGCCCTTGCGGACGGCATATTTCTCCCCTCATGATAGCTGCATCCTTCGCCGCTGACGGACACGGCCATGAATCTGCGCGACCTCTTTGACCGCCTGCTGCACGGGGCCAAGACCACCGCCCGCCTCTACCACCCGCGCACCATGCGTGAGCGCGGCTTGCTGTGGAGCGCCGGTCTGCTTGGGGCGACCTACGTGGTGGTGGTGACCGTGCTCGCCATCCGCTGGAGCATGGCCCCGGCGGAATTCGACGTAAACGAGGCCGCCCGCGCGCACATGGCCTCGAGCCAGCAGGCGCCGGTCACCGGCCAGGTCATGACCGGCACCCTGATCGAGGTCGCCCGCACCCTGCTCGACAAGCCGGGCGGCTACCTCTCCAACGACATCACCCCGCCCGGCGTGCTGATCGACAACATGCCCAACTGGGAATTCGGCGTGCTGGTGCAGGTGCGCGACCTCGCGCGCGCGCTGCGTAACGACTTCTCCCGTTCGCAGTCGCAGTCGGTGGAGGATCGGGACCTGATCATCGCCGAGCCGCTGTTCAACTTCGACAACGCCTCGTGGATGCTGCCCTCGACCGAGGGCGAGTACCGCAAGGCCATCCGCGCCCTGGAGCGTTACGACCTGCGCCTGGGCGATGGGGATGCCACGGACGCCCAGTTCTACGCCCGCGCGGACAACCTGCGCGACTGGCTGGGGATGGTGGAGAAGCGCCTCGGCTCCCTGTCGCAACGTCTCTCCGCCAGCGTCGGCCAGGTGCGGGTGAACACCGACCTCTCGGGCGATGAGGCCGCGCGCCAGTCCACCGCCACCCCCGGCCAGCTGATGGTGCGCACCCCCTGGTACCAGGTGGATGACGTGTTCTTCGAGGCGCGCGGCGCCACCTGGGCCCTGCTGCACTTTCTGCGCGCGGCGGAGGTCGATTTCGCCACGGTGCTGGAGAAGAAGAACGCGCTGGTCAGCCTCAGGCAGATCATCCGCGAACTGGAGGCCAGCCAGGCCACGGTCTGGAGCCCCGTCATCCTCAACGGCAGCGGCTTCGGCTTTGTCGCCAACCACTCGCTGGTGATGGCATCCTATGTCTCGCGCGCCAATGCCGCGGTCATCGACCTGCGCAACCTTTTGGCGCAGGGCTGATATTTAGTTTTGACTGCGTCATAAGTGAGGGGTGACTCTGACTTGGCCTCGAGGTGATGGAGCCTGATCCGGGCGATGTGGGTTTCACCCTCTCCCCCAGCCCCTCCCCCCTCGAGGGGGAGGGGAGAAAGACATGCCCCAACCGGGTACGCAGCCCGAAGATCGCATGTCCCCTCCCCCCTCGGGGGGAGGGTTAGGGAGAGGGGGCACCTCGGATCGCGGCGGTACGCCGCAAGGGATATGGAACAACCTCGGGTTTGCCTTCTCTCCCCTCAACCTGTGACACAGTCAAATTAGGACCTCTGAAGCATGATTTCGGTGAAATTCTTTGCCAGCCTGCGCGAGCGCGTGGGCAAGGCCGACATGACCCTTCCAGCCGCGGGCCTCGCCACGATTGCCGACGTGTGGGCCGCCGCCACCGACTTCGACATGCCGGCCAATACCCTGGTGGCGGTCAACCACGAGTACGTGGCCCGTGATGCCACGGTCAGGGACGGGGACGAGGTCGCCTTCTTCCCACCAGTCACGGGGGGCTGAGCGTGAGCCAGCAATGCCCGCCGGACTGGATCGAACGCCGCCTGCGCCAGGTCGCCCTCGGCCGCAAGCTGATCCTGGGCGGCCTCGTGGTGTGGCTTGCCGCCCTGGTGTGGCTGGTGGTGCAGCACCCGCTGATGACCAACCCGCTGCACCTGCTGCGCCAGCTCGAACAGAATGCAGTCGATTCCTCCACCCTGTCAGTGCTGGCCATGCTGACGCCACTGATGTTCGGCCTCATCGCCCTGCTGCTGCTCATCCTCCTGCTGTTCGGCCTCGGCTGCATGATCCAGGAGGGGCGGTTGCTCGGCTTGCTGCGGGAGAAGGATCGAGGCTGACAACACCGGGCCCATGGTCTATAGGGATATTTTGCGACCGTTGGGTACCTCGAGAAACCGTCACGAGCGGACAGAGTGCAAGGAGCCCCGCAGCGAATCCCCGAGACATATCAACATAGATAGGCGAGGGGTGAGCGGGCTTCGCCAGCTTCGCGTTAGGATGCGACGCAGCAATCTGCCCGCGCAGTAGGTTTCTCGAGGTACCCTGTTCATGCCCCTGTCACAGACTTGGGTTTGAGTAAGGTCGCCCGATCGACCTGGAGGATTCGCCATGAGCCTTGCCAAGAAGTACCTCAAGACCCGCCCCATCTGCAAAGCCACCTTCACCCTTCCCCCCCTGCGCCACGATGGCGCAGAGAAGGTCAGCCTGATCGGCGACTTCAACGGCTGGGATGCCGACGCCATGCCCATGAAGCAGCGCAAGGACGGCAGCTGGAGCGTCGAGGTCGAGCTCGAACCGGGGCGCGAGTACCAGTTCCTCTACCAGCTCGGCGGCGAGCGGTACGCCAACGACGATGCCGCCGATGCCTACATCCCCAACCCCTTCGGCACCGGCGAGAACTCCGTCATCCGCGTCTGACCGCTCTCCCGGCGGCTCGCCCTCCTGTAAGATGAGGGCAAGCTTCACCAGGAGACCGCCATGAGCACCATCGACGCCCTGAACGCATCCTTCGGCCAGGGCGATGCCCTGCACTTCATCACCGGTCCTGGCGGCCTGACCCAGGCGGTGCTGCGCGCCGAGGGGGCGGAGGCGCGCGTGCTGCTGCAGGGGGCGCAGGTCGTCCACTATCAGCCCGCCGGCTTCGGCCCGGTGATCTGGGTGAGCGATGAGGCGACCTTTCTCACCGGCAAGAGCGTGCGCGGCGGCGTGCCGGTCTGCTGGCCGTGGTTCGGCGCCACGACCGATGGCCGGCCGGCGCACGGTTTCGCCCGCAACCTCATGTGGCAGGTGGCGAACGGCGGGCTCGAGACCGGCGAGGTCTGGCTGACACTCGAGCTTTTGCCCTCGGAGGCCACTCGGAGCTTCTGGCCGCAGGACTTTCGCCTGAGCCTCGAGGTCCGTTTGGGGGCGAGCCTGCGCCTGACCCTCACCACCGAGCATCGCGGCGATGCGCCGTGCGAGATCACCCAGGGGCTGCACACCTACCTGCGGGTGGGCGACATCCGCGAGGCGGCCATCCTGGGCCTGGTCGACACCCCCTTCCTCGACAAGACCCGCGACATGATCCGCGACGTCCAGCACGAACAGGCCCTGCGCCTGACGGGCGAAACCGACCGCATCTACCTCGACACCTTGGCCGAGGTCATCGTCGAAGACCCGGTGCTGCACCGCCGCCTGCACGTGCGCAAGGAGGGCAGCCGTTCGACGGTGGTGTGGAACCCGTGGGAGACGAAGGCCGGCGCATTCCCGGACATGCGCGCGGACGAGTACCGTCACATGCTGTGCGTGGAGACCACCAATGCCGGGGAGGATCGCGTGCTGCTTCCGCCGGGCGGGGTGCATCGCCTGGTCAGCGAGATCTTCGCCTCGCCACTGGGGTGACCCCGGGGCACATCCTGCGTAGGAGCGGCGCCCCCGCCGCGATCGGAGGCCGGGGCATCGGCCCGGGGGCGGGCCTCCTACAGCCCATCGCGCCGCCCCTGGGCCTCAGGGCATGACCAGCATCTCCCGCTGGATGGCCTGAACCGCCCGGTCGATGGCACGCTCCGCGTCCGGGGGCAGGTCGACGAAGCGCATGCCGACCAGGATGCTCTGCTCACCATCCTCACGGAGATTGATCACCTCCACCCGCACATGCACATCGAGCCGGCAGTCGCAGACGATCTGCACATGATCGAAGCACACCCCCACCGCGAAGTGCTCCATCTCCTCCCGCGGGAAGCGGAAGCAGACACCGGTCGCCGAGATATCGTGGATGAGTCCGCGCAGGGCGCGCCCCCGGCCCGGGGCCTGCATCAGCGCCTGCGCCTGGACCCCGGCGGGGGGACGCACGCGGAACGCCCCCCGGCGCTGCAGGCGGTGGATCACATCCGGGAAGGGCAGGTGATAGTAATAGTCGCCGCGCTCATGCAGGCGCGTCACCCCGGGCAGGTTGAACCACGTCTGGATGCGCTCAATCACGGCCTTCACCAGAATGTCGCCCGCACGCTCGAAGACCGCCGCCTCGGCGCCATTGAAGGCATCGATCACCAAGACCCGGCGCCCGGGATCGACCAAGAGCAGGTTCGCCACCTTCTCCAGCCGCCCACCATCCGCCACCAGCGTGAGCTGGCCGCGCTCGGCATGCAACTGCTCGAGCAGGCGGGCTATCTGGCGCGGCTGGCGCAGGGTTTGGACGTCCTCTGAACTCATGTCGGTCATCGCTGATACGGAATCGGGCAAAGATAGCGAATCCCCCCCGAGGGAACCAGCTTTCTTGCGCGTTGATCCTGACTCGCTCAAGATTTCGGAAGTCACCCCAGCAAGGCGGTCCAGCGCCCCGCCGAGAGCAACAAACATACCGGCGCCCCGACGCCCAGGAGGGCCAGCATCATGATCAAGCACAGCCATTCCCACATCCTGCGGGTCCGTCTTGGCGAGTTCATCCTGCCCCCCATCGAGGATGGGCTGGTCCTTGGGCGCGAATCCCCCATCGGCCCGGTCGCGGTGGGGAAGGCGCTGTCGCTGCTCAGCAGCACCCCGTTCGAACACGTCCCGGTCGAAGATGACGAAATCATCGGCGACCTTTTGATCCGAACCGCGATCCTGCGCAAGATTCAGCCGCGCGACCTGGTGGCCTTCGTGTTGCGCGAGATTCGCCCCCTGATGGGCCCCGAGGAGATCCTTCACCTGCAGCTTGACCTGGAGGTGCAGATCGAGAGCAAGACCCCATGAGCTCCAAGCTGCCCCTGCGTGACGCCCTGACCCCGCGATTGCTGTGCGTCGAGTCCGACCAGCGCTACCGCGACGTCATCCAGGCGGACAGCCCGGCGGAGGTCTTTGCCGTCTTCGACGAAACCCGCTACCAGGGTCTCGTTTCGGCCAAGCAGGCCGCCCTCTTCCCGGGGCGCATCTTCGCCGACCTCGTCGTCCTGCGTCAGGCGCGCCCCCTGGATGAAGAAACCGACCTCGAAACCGCCATTGCACGGCTGCAGGAGGTCAAGGACGATTTTCTTCCCGTGCAGGACAAGGCAGGGGGCTTCCTCGGGGCCGTCTCCCGGGCAAGCCTGTTCGCGGCCCTGTCCGCCGCCGAGCACCGACTGAACGAGGAGCGCGCCTCGCTCATCCAGCGCCTGGAGGTCGAGCTCGAAAACCGGCGTATCGCCACGGCGGTGTTCGACGCCACCAGCGAAGGCATCATGGTCACCGATGCGCAAACGCACATCATCCTAGTCAACCGCGCCTTCAGTGCCACCACCGGCTACGCCCTGGACGAGGTGATCGGCAAGACGCCGCACCTGCTCGCCTCCGGTCACCACGACCGGGACTTCTACACCGCCATGTGGCATACCATCCAGGATACGGGCGGTTGGAGCGGCGAGATCTGGAACCGGCGCAAGAACGGGGAAACCTATCCCGAATGGCTGCACATCAACGCCATCCGCGACGACTCAGGCAAGATCACCCACTATGTCGGCGTGTTCTCCGACATCAGCCAGCACAAGGAAGTACAGAAACGCCTGCATGACCTGGCCTACCACGATGCCCTGACCCACCTGCCCAACCGCCAGCTGTTCTATGACCGCCTTGAGCAGACCATCGCCCACGCCCGTCGCGAGCAGGGCGGGTTCACCTTGCTGGTCCTCGACCTGGACCGCTTCAAGGTGATCAACGACACCCAGGGCCACGGCTTCGGCGACCGCCTCCTGACCGAGGCCGCGCGGCGACTGCAGAATCTGGTTCGCGCCTCGGACACGGTGGCGCGCTGGGGAGGCGACGAATTCACCCTCATCCTGCACGAGACCACGGAGGACTGGGAGGCCGCCGTGGCCGCGCGCAAGATCGTCCACGCCTTCCAGGCCCCCCTCCATGTGGACGGACAGGACGTCCACCTCTCGGCCTCCGTCGGCATCACCCGCTTCCCGCTCGATGGGGAGAACGCGGAGGCGCTGGTGAGCCACGCCGACGCCGCCATGTACGCGGCCAAGAAGGAGGGCGGCGGCCGCTACTCCTTCTTCAGCCCCGAGCTCAACCGTCGCCTCACCGAAAGGCTGCGCGTGGAGAACGCCCTGCGCACGAGCCTGGCCGCGCCCCCAGGCGAAGGCGGCCTGCACCTCGCCTGGCAGCCCCAGGTCCGCCTCGCCGACGGGGCGATCATCGGCGTCGAGGTCCTGGCCCGCTGGCGCCACCCGGAACTTGGCGACATTCCCCCGGCCCGGTTCATCCCCGTGGCCGAGGAAAGTGGCCTGATCATGGAGCTTGGACGCTGGGTGCTGGAGGAGGCCGCGCGTCATGCCATGCGCCTGTGCGGACGCATCGAACCGGGCCGCTTCCGGATCAGCGTCAACGTCTCCCCGCGCCAGATGGGCCACGAGACCATGGAGGACCTCGTTTCCATCATCGAGCGCCAGGGACTGCGTGCGGAATGCGTCGAACTGGAGATCACCGAAAGCGCCCTCATGAGCGAGAAGCATTCGGCCGAGGACGCCCTGCGGAAACTCGGGGCCCAAGGCGTTCATTTCGCGGTGGACGATTTCGGCACAGGCTATTCCAACCTGGCCTACCTCAAGCGCTTCGCTGTGCATCGCCTCAAGATCGACCAGGCCTTCGTCCGCGACATGGTCGAGGACGAGGCGGACCGACAGATCGTCACGGCCATCGTGAGCATGGGGCACGCCTTGGGGTTGAAGGTCATCGCCGAGGGCGTGGAGACCGAAGCGCAACGTCGCCTCCTGCTGGAGCTTGGCTGCGACGAGGGGCAAGGCTTCCTCTTCGCCCGCCCCATGCCGTTCGATGCGTTCGCCGCGCTTCTGGCCCAGCCCCCTACTCCATCCCCGCACGCGGATTGAAGGGCAGACTCGCCGCCATGTCCTCATACAAGGCCCGCGCCTCCGGTGTATGGGCGGGGGGGACATGGATCTGCAACTCCACTAGGAGGTCGCCCGCCGGCTGTCCCGGCAGCCCCTTGCCCGCCAGCCGCAGGCGCCGACCGGACTGGCTGCCGGCCGGCACCTTGAGCTGGACCGCCCCGTGCGGGGTCGGCACCCGCAGCGTCGCCCCCAGCGCAGCCTCCCACGGCGCCAGGGGCAGGCGCAGGATGACGTTGCGTCCGTCCAGGGTGAAATGGGGGTCCGGTTCAAGTTCGACCGTAAGGAACAGGTCGCCCGCCGGCTCGCCCTCCCCCCCCATGCCCGCCAGGCGGATGCGCTTGCCGGGGGTGATGCCGGCCGGGATGCGCACCTTCACCCGTTTTTCCAGCGGGCACGGCGTACCATCCTCGGCCCGCCCCTCGATGCGCACCGTGCATTCCCGGTGCGCACCACGCGCCATGTCGACAAGCGTCAGCCGCAGGGTGGCATGCTGATCCTCGCCCCGCCCTGACCGCCCTCCCCGTCCAGCCAGGCCGGCGTCGGTGAAGAACCCGCGCAGCATCTCCCGCCACCCCGGATCGAGGGCCTTGTCCTTGAGTGACGCGAAGCTGGCAAGCAGATCCTCGAAGCCGCGCCGCGAGGCGGAGCCGAGGTCGGAGCGCGCCTGCACCTGCTGGCGCATCTGGTCATAGGCGGCCCGTTTCGCAGGGTCGGACAGCACATCGTGGGCCTCATTGATGGCCTTGAAGCGCTCCTCGGCGCCCGCCTCCCGGTTGAGGTCCGGGTGATACTGACGCGCGAGCCTGCGATAGGCCAGACGCACCGCCTCGTGCGAGGCCCCCGGGGGAATGCCCAGGAGGGCGTAATAGTCCTTGAAAGCCACGGCTCAGGGGCTAAACAAAAACGACAAAACCCGCCCACGACATCCGGACGGATGCCCCCGTGGGCGGGTCAAGGAAGAACTTTGCCTGGAGCGCACCGTCGGTGCACTCTGCGCGCCACGCCCGGCTTGGGGCAGCGCGCCGCAACGATCAGCGCTGGCGCGCCTTGAAGCGCGGGTTGCTCTTGCAGATCACGTAGACCTTGCCGCGACGGCGCACAACCTGGCAATCCTTGTGACGGGTCTTGGCGGACTTGAGAGAGGACAGAATTTTCATGGTACGAAATCTCTGAACAACGTCGCGAGCGACGGCGTGGCGGAACAAAATAAGGTCGCGCATGTTAGCGGAGAATGCGTAAGCCTTCAAGGGCCGCCCGTGGCAATTGCATGAACCTATTTCATCGATCTGGCCGCTCGCGTAGGAGCGGCGCCCCCGCCGCGATAAGGCAGCCCTGAACGGGCTATCGGCCCGAGGGCGGGCCTCCTACAGCCAACGAGAGCAAGGGTGCCCCCCTTCGCACGCTGGATCCTCACCTTGCGCGATCGCTCCACGCCTTCATGCGATTGCCCTGAAGGGCCGCCACCGCGACAGCGGGGCCTCTGTGCGCTCAATCTATGATTTATCCGCGGTTTAACGCATGATTTCCAGCATGACCCAGACGATCGTATTGGCCACCGGCAACGCCGGCAAGGTTCGCGAATTCGCCGGCCTGCTCGAGGGGCTCGGCCTGCAGATCCGCCCGCAGTCGGACTTCGCCGTGCCGGAGGCCGAAGAGACCGGCCTCTCCTTCATCGAGAACGCCATCCTCAAGGCACGCAACGCCGCACGGCACACGGGCCTTGCGGCCATCGCCGACGACTCAGGCCTTGAGGTCGACGTCCTGAACGGCGCCCCCGGCATCTACTCCGCACGCTACGCGGGCCTGGGCAAGGGCGATGCAGCGAACAACGACAAACTGCTCGACGCCTTGCAAGGCATCCCCTGGGAGGCGCGCACCGCACGCTTCCAGTGCGTGATCGCCTACCTTCGTCACGCCGAGGATCCAACCCCGCTGGTCGCCCAGGGGACCTGGGAGGGCAGGATCCTCGAGGCCCCGCGCGGCGAGCGGGGCTTCGGCTACGACCCGCTGTTCTGGGTGCCGACCCACGAATGCAGCTCGGCCGAGCTGGACGCCGCCACCAAGAACACCCTCAGCCACCGCGGCCAGGCCATGCGTGCCCTGCTGGAACAGCTCGGCCGACGTCGCTGACCCCACCCGCGAACGAAACGCGCCCCTCCCCATCCAAGGCCCATGCAGCGCGCACCATCCGCGAGGCGCGCGAAGACGAGCTCGACCCCACCCAGCGATGTACAACTTCACCAGCCTCCCCCCCCTCGCGCTCTACATCCACCTCCCCTGGTGCGTGCGCAAGTGCCCCTACTGCGATTTCAATTCGCACCAGGTGCCTGGCGCGCTGCCCGAGACCGAGTACGTGGAGGCCCTGCTGCGCGACCTCGAACAGGAGCTGCCGCTGATCTGGGGCCGCCCCATCGTCAGCATTTTCATCGGCGGCGGCACGCCCAGCCTATTCTCGCCCGAAGCCCTCGATGCGCTGTTCTCAGGCCTACGCGCGCGCCTCAAACTCCTGCCCGAGATCGAGATCACCCTGGAGGCCAACCCCGGCACGGTCGAGGCCGGCAAATTCCGCGAGTTCCGCGCGCTCGGCATCAACCGCCTGTCGATTGGCGTGCAGAGCTTCCAGGACGCCCAGCTTGCGGCCCTGGGCCGCATCCACGGCGGGCGCGAGGCCATCGCCGCCGCCGAGGCCGCGCATGCCGCAGGCTTTTCCGACTTCAACCTCGATCTGATGCACGGCCTGCCAGGGCAGACGGTCGAGGTCGGCAGGGCGGACGTCGCCCAGGCCATCGCCCTCGCCCCCAGCCACATCTCCTACTACCAGCTCACCCTCGAACCCAATACCCTGTTCCACGCCCGCCCGCCGCAACTGCCGGACGACGAACTGCTGGCCGACATCGAGGAGGCCGGCCAAGCCCTGCTCGCGCAGGGGGGCTACCTCCAGTACGAGGTTTCGGCCTATGCCAAGGAAGGCTTCCGCTGCGCGCACAACCTCAACTACTGGGAGTTCGGCGACTACGTCGGTATCGGCGCGGGCGCGCACGGCAAGCTGACCCTGCCGGCCGAACAGCGCATCCTGCGCCGCGCCCGGGTGAAGAACCCACGTGACTACCAGGCCCTGGCCGGCACCCCGGCCGCCTTCGAGGAGGAGGCCATCAAGCCGCGTGAGGCCGCCTTCGAATTCATGCTCAACGCCCTGCGCCTGAAGGAGGGCTTCGCCCCGCACCTGTTCCAGGAGCGGGCCGGCATCCCGCTCGGCCTGATCCAGAATGCGCTCCAGCAAGCCGAGGCGGCAGGGCTGATCGACTGGGACGTGCAGCGCATCGCGCCGAGCGCCCACGGCTGGCGCTATCTCAACGACCTGATGCAGCACTTTCTGCCCGATAGAAAAAAATGATCCCAAAGCAGTAGCATTTTTTTTCGCTCAGGTAATATTCTTGTAACAAGCGCATCGCGTTTCCCGTGACAGGAGTCGCCCAGACACCCATTCACCGTGGAGTGGATACGACCATGAACGACACCCTCGCCCGTTTCATCGCTCACGCCGAATACAACGCCCAAGGCCTTGCCGAGCTGGTATGGGACGCCGCCCATCAGGCCTGCGCGCGCCTGACCCATGATCTCCCCGAGACCATTGCCCACGAGCTCTCGGAACTGCATCTGGAGGAGACCCTGAAGCTGCTCCGCAGCGACGCCCGCGAGCAAGTCCGCTATCTGGTGAAGACCCTGGGCGAGGCCGAGGCGGCACGGCGGCTCACCCTGGCCCTCGAGCCCCCCGCCTGCGTGGCGGCCTGAGGGCGCCCCGCGCCCTCCTACTTGCCAAGCCTGGCGGGTGCATGAATAATGCACGTTTTCCCACCAGTCCTGGCACCGTGCCGGGTCGGTGAACTGCAAGGTTAGACACCATGAAACCCGATATCCATCCGAATTATCGCCCGGTGGTCTTCCAAGACCTGGCCAGCGGCTTCAGCTTCATCACCCGTTCCACCATCGCCACCAAAGAGACGATCAAGTGGGAAGACGGCAATGAGTACCCGCTGGTGAAAGTGGAGGTCTCCTACAAGTCCCATCCGTTCTTCACCGGCCAGCAGCAGAACATCGCCACCGCCAAGCAGGTGGACAAGTTCCGCAAGCGCTACGGCATGTAATGACCGGGCTGACCGGCCTCCTAAGGGCGTCCCTCGCGGGCGCCCTTTTGCTTTGCGCCATCCCTAGCCTCGCCGCTCCACTCTGCCCGGCCGACCACATCGACGAGCAGGTGCGCGTGGCCAGCATGCCGGATGGCGACACCCTGCGCCTGTCCGATGGCCGCCGGGTGCGCCTGATCGGCATCAACACCCCGGAAGTGGCGCATGACGGCCGCCCCGCCGAGCCCCTGGCCGAGGAGGCACACGCGCTGCTGCAGAGGCTGGTGCGGGAGGCCGACGGACGCCTCGGCCTGCGCCTGGGCGAGGAGCCCCGCGACCACTACGGCCGCCTCCTCGCCCATGTCTACCTGCCCGACGGGGAGAGCATCGAGGCGCGCCTGCTGGCCGAAGGACTCGCCACACGCGTCGCGATCCCCCCCAACCTCTGGGACCAGGCCTGCCTGGCCCGGGTGGAGAATACGGCACGCGCGGCCGGGCGCGGCCTGTGGGCCCTTCCGCCCTACCGCACGCCGATCGACTCACGCAGACTTCCCGCCGATGCGCAGGGCTACATGTTGCTGCAGGGCCGGGTCGAGCGCGTCGGCGGCAGTCGCCACGCCCAATGGATCAACCTCGAGGGTGGGGTCGCCCTGCGCGTCGACCATGACCTGCTGCCCTGGTTCGAAGGGCTCGACATCCAGCGCCTGCAGGGCAAGCGTGTCGAGGTGCGCGGCTGGCTGACCCGCCCCGGCGACAAGGAGCCACGCATCCGCCTCACCCATCCGTCCATGCTACGCATTCTCGACTGAACCCCCATGTCCGACCTCAAACAAGCCGCCCTCGACTATCACCGCACCCCGCAGCCTGGCAAGATCGCCACCGCGATCACCAAGCCCACCGCCACCGCCCGCGACCTCGCCCTGGCCTACTCGCCCGGCGTGGCCGAGCCGGTGCGCGCCATCGCGCAGGACGCCGACGATGCCTACGCCTATACCGGCAAGGGCAACCTCGTGGCGGTCATCTCGGACGGCACCGCCATCCTCGGCCTTGGCAACCTCGGCCCGCTGGCCTCCAAGCCGGTGATGGAGGGCAAGGGCGTGCTGTTCAAGCGCTTCGCCAACATCGACGTGTTCGACATCGAGGTCGAGAAGCACTCCCCCGAGCACTTCATCGACGTGGTCAAGGCCATCGCCCCGACCTTCGGCGGCATCAACCTCGAGGACATCGCCGCGCCGCACTGCTTCGCCATCGAGGAGGCGCTGATCGAGGCGCTCGACATCCCGGTGTTCCACGACGACCAGCACGGCACCGCCATCATCATCGCCGCCGCCCTGCTCAATGCCCTCGACATCCAGGGCAAGCACCTCGCCAACGCCCGCATCGTGCTGGTCGGCGTGGGCGCGGCGGGCACCGCGGCCCTCAAGCTGCTCATCGCCATGGGGGCGAAGCGCGAGAACATCCGTGCCGTGGACCGCGTGGGCGTACTGCACACGGGTCTTGTCGACCTGCCACCACACCACGCCCAGTTCGCGGTCGAGACCGACGACCGCACCCTGGTCGACGCCTGTCGCGGGGCGGACGTGTTCATCGGCCTGTCCGCACCGAACCTGCTCACCCCCGAGATGCTCGCCAGCATGGCCGAAAACCCGGTGGTGTTCGCCCTCGCCAACCCGGACCCTGAGATCAAGCCCGAACTGGCCCACCATGTGCGCGGCGACCTGATCATGGCCACCGGCCGCAGCGACTACCCCAACCAGGTCAACAACGTGCTGGCCTTCCCCTACATCTTCCGCGGCGCGCTGGACTGCCGCGCCAGCCGCATCACCGAGGGCATGAAGATCGCCTGCGTGCAGGCCCTGGCCGAGCTTGCGCGTGAGCCGGTGCCGGAGGAGGTGCTGGCCGCCTACGGCGTCGAGTCGATGAGCTTCGGCCCGGACTACATCCTGCCCAAGCCCTTCGACCCGCGCCTGATCGAGCGCCTGCCGCGCGCCGTGGCCGAGGCCGCCGCACGCGAGGGGGTGGCCCGCCGGCCCTACACGCCTTATCCCCGTGCCTGACGCCGTCCCTCCCACGACCCGGCCGGGCGGCCGGGCCTACCTGATCGACAGCAATATCTACGTCTTCCGCGCCTGGCATGCGCAGCCCGTGGGCCTGCGCGATGCCGAGGGCCGGGCGCTCAACGCGGTGCACGGCTACGCGGAATTCCTGCTGCGGGTGCTGGAGGACGTGGGCACCGACCGGGTCGTGCTCGCCTTCGACGTCCCCCAGGAGCGCCCCTACCGGCGCGAGATCTACCCGCACTACAAAGCCCACCGCCCGCCCCCGCCCGAGGATCTGCGCCCGCAGTTCGAATTGTGCCGAGCCCTGGCCGAGGGCATCGGCCTGCCGGTGCATACCTCCGACCGCTTTGAAGCGGACGATGTGATCGGCACCCTGGCCGCGAGGCTTCGCGCGGAAGGCCTGGCCATCACCCTGCTCACCGCCGACAAGGACCTCGCCCAGCTGCTCGAGGGGCAAGATCGCTGGTGGAACCACGGCCGCACCGAGGTGCTGGATGCGCGCGGCGTGGAGCGTGTGTGGGGCGTGCCGCCCAGACTCATCGCCGACCTGCTCGCCATCACCGGCGATGCGGTCGACAACATCCCCGGCGTGCCCGGCATCGGCCGCACCACCGCCGCGCGCATGCTGCGCAAATGGGGCAGCCTGGACGGGGTACTCACCAACCTGCACGCCATCGGCGCGCAGAAATTCCGCGGCGCGCCGCGGGCGCAACGGCTGATGCTTGAGCACGAGGAGACCGTACGCCTGGCGCGCCGGCTGACCGGCATCGTGTGTGACGTGCCGCTGGGGAGCGCGGTGCGCACCCACTGGCAGCGGCCCAGGCCGGGGCAGGTGGAGCCTCTGTTCGAGGCGATGAGACTGCCGCTCAACCTCCGGCAACGCTGGATCAGGCTGCTGGATCCGTCGTAGGGGGCTCGTCGCCGCCTAAGGCACCTTCACCGCCCCCATGTCCCGCTGGATACGCTCAAGGCGCCTCTTCAGCGCGGCCGTGGCGGGCCCACCATCGTAGTAGCGCGGATTGGGCACGATGGCGGCCAGCCAGGCCGCCTGCGAAGGCGAGAGCTGCGCGGCCGGCACCCCGAAGTAGTGCCGCGCCGCCGCCTCCGCGCCAAACACGCCATCGCCCCACTCGATCAGGTTCAGATACAGCTCGAGGATGCGCCGCTTGGGCAGCACGCCCTCCAGCATGAGGGTGATGAGGGCCTCCTGGCCCTTGCGGACGAAGGAGCGCTCGCTCGAGAGAAAGAGGTTTTTGGCGAGCTGCTGGCTGATGGTGGAGCCGCCCGCCACCACCCGCCCCCGACGCAGGTTCTTCTCCAGCGCGTTCTGCATGCCTTCCCAGTCGAACCCCTCATGTTCGAGGAACTTCGCATCCTCGGCGGCGAGGACGGCGCGCTTGAGGTGGGGCGAGATGGCCGCATCGTCCACCCACTGCTGGCGCAGGCGGGCCTCGGGCGTGGTCTCGCGAAGTTGTGCGAGACGGGCGTCCATGAAGGCCGTGGAGCCGGGATCGACCCAGCGCCAGGCCACGATGTGGGCGAAATACCAGCCCTGCAGCAGCAGGAACAGCAAGAACAGGACCAGCAGGCCGCGCAGCAGCCAGCGCCGGAAGACAGACGGCTTCCTCGCCATGCGTTAATCCCGGCGTGGGCACCCCGCACCGCGCGGCAGGGGCGGTGTGGCTCGACCCAGACGATCAGAACCCCAGACGCGCCCGCGCCGCCGCCACCTGGCGGCGCACCTGGTTCGGCGCGGTGCCGCCCTCGATGTCGCGCGCCGCCACCGAGCCTTCCAGGGTCAGCACCTCGAACACGTCCGCCTCGATGCGGGCATCGAAGCGCTGGAGCTCATCGAGCGACATCTCGGACAGGTCGCGCCCAGTCTCCACGCCGAAGCGCACGGCCTTGCCCACCACTTCATGGGCATCGCGGAAGGGCAGCCCCTTACGCACCAGATAGTCGGCAAGATCCGTGGCGGTGGAGAAGCCGCGCAGGGCGGCGGCGCGCATGCGCGCGCGGTCCACGATCAGGTGCGGGAGCATGTCGGCAAAGGCCCGCAGGGAGCCCTTCAGGGTATCCACGGCATCGAACAGCGGCTCCTTGTCCTCCTGGTTGTCCTTGTTGTAGGCCAACGGCTGGCTCTTCATCAGCATCAGGAGGCTGACCAGGGCACCGACCACGCGCCCGCTCTTGCCGCGCACCAGTTCCGGCACGTCCGGGTTCTTCTTCTGCGGCATGATCGAGCTGCCGGTGCAGAAGCGATCCGGCAGGTCCACAAAGCCGAACTGGGCGGACGACCAGAGGATCAGCTCCTCCGCCATGCGCGAGAGGTGGACCATGATCAGGCTCGCCGCGGACAGGAATTCGATGATGAAGTCGCGGTCGGAGACAGCATCGAGCGAGTTGCGCGAGGGGCGCTCGAAGCCCAGCAGTTCAGCGGTGTAGGCCCGATCCAGCGGATAGCTGGTGCCGGCGAGGGCGGCGGAGCCGAGCGGCATCACGTTCACCCGCTTGCGGCAGTCGAGCAGGCGGTCGTGGTCGCGGTCGAGCATCTCGAACCAGGCCAGCATGTGGTGGCCGAAGCTGATCGGCTGTGCCACCTGAAGGTGGGTGAAGCCCGGCAGGATGGTGTCCGCCTCGCGCTCGGCCAGCTCCACCAGCGCCTTCTGCACCGCACGGATCTGCCCGGTGAGACCGTCGATCTCGTCGCGCAGGTAGAGGCGCATGTCGGTCGCCACCTGGTCGTTGCGCGAACGGCCGGTGTGCAGCTTCTTGCCCGCCTCGCCGATGCGCTCGGTCAGGCGGGCTTCGATGTTCATGTGCACGTCTTCGAGGTCCACCGACCAGGCGAAGTCACCCCGCTCGATGTCGAACAGGATGTCGTCCAGCCCCTTGACGATGCGCTCGCACTCCTCGGCCGTCAGCACCCCCACCTTGGCCAGCATGCGGGCGTGCGCCTTGGAACCGGCGATGTCCTGCCGGTACATGCGCGCATCGAAGGTCACGGAGGCGGTGAAGGCCTTGACGAACTCGTCCACCGGCTCGGTGAAACGGCCGCCCCACATCTCCTTGGTGGTGTCGTTGGTCAGATCGTCGGCAAGGCTCATGACTGGTTTCCCGGAAGGCTTGAGGATGGCGGCAAGTATACCCGCGCGGATAGCCTGGATGGAGCGGCCACCCATGTAGGAGCGCCGCCCCCGGCGCGAATGAGCGCAGGTTCATCGACCCGGGGGCGGGCCTCCTACCGAAGCCGCGCCTCGGCCTTCTGTAGCGCGCTCTCAAGCTGGGTGCCGTACAGGTCGATGTTGGCCACGCCCACCAGGGGCTCGGCCAGCACCTCCCCCTCCGGCCCCAGCAGCATCAGGGTGGGAAAGAAACGCACCTTGTAGCGGCGCATGAGCGCGGCGGGCTCGATCATCCGCCCATCCGCATCCACAAGCTCGCCACCATGGGCCTCCAGCTGACGGATCAGCACCCGCTGCCGGTACTGCCCGCTCATGATCATGGGCTTGAGATGATCCTCGATCACATAATGGCAATAGCCGCAGCCATGGGTGTGAAACAGCAGGAGGACGGGCAGCCTGTGCTGCCCCGCCTCGGCGAGGTCGGCGCGCAGGTTCGTCAGCGGGGGGACCTCGACGGCATGGGCCAGAGGGGCCAGCCCCAGCAGCAGGACGAGGCACAGACGGAGGAGGATGCTTGGCACGCGCAAAGGCTCCGGCATAGGATGACAGGCTTCCATGAGACCCGATTTCGACATGACCATGCAAACCCTCCGCATCGCCACCCGCAAGAGCCCGCTCGCCATGTGGCAGACCGAAGACGTGGCGCGCCGCCTGACGGCGCTGCACCCGGGCCTTGCGGTCGAGTACCTGAAGCTCACCACCCAGGGCGACCAGCTGCTCGACAGCCCGCTCGCCAAGATCGGCGGCAAGGGCCTGTTCGTCAAGGAGCTGGAGGTCGGCATGCTGGAGGGTCGGGCGGACATCGCCGTGCACTCGATGAAGGATGTGCCCATGGCCTTCCCGGAGGGGCTGCACCTGTCGGTGATCCTTGCGCGCGAGGACCCGCGCGATGCCTTTGTATCCAATGTTTACGCAAGCCCCGAGGAGCTGCCCGCGGGCGCGGTGGTAGGCACCTCCAGCCTGCGCCGGCAGATGCAGCTGTTGCAGCGCTTCCCGCACCTCAAGGTCGAGGTCCTGCGCGGCAACGTCAACTCCCGCCTCGCCAAGCTGGATGCGGGACAGTACGACGCCATCATCCTCGCCTGCGCCGGCCTCAAGCGGCTCGGCTTTGCCGAGCGCATCCGCCTAGCCCTGCCGCCAGAGGTCAGCCTGCCCGCCATCGGCCAGGGCGCGGTCGGCATCGAGTGCCGCCAGGGTGATGCGGCCATCGAGGCCCTCATCGCCCCGCTCAACTGCCCGGACACCTTTGATTGCGTGATGGCCGAGCGCGCCATGAACACCCGCCTCAACGGCGGCTGCCAGGTGCCGATCGGGGGCTTCGCCGTGCTGGAGGGCGACATGCTCTGGCTGCGCGGGCTGGTCGGCTCGCTGGATGGCCAGCAGCTGCTGCGCGCCGAGGGCCGCGCCCACCGATCCGAGGCCCAGGCCCTGGGCGTTCGGGTGGCGGAGGATCTGCTTGCCCAGGGGGCGGATGCGATCCTGGCCGCGGTGGGGATCGACGCGGGTTAGGCACGGGCTGGAGCGTGATGTCCGGTCAAACGCTCGGCCAGCCCCCCTCCCCCCTGGTGGGGGAGGGCCGGGGAGAGGGGGTGACACTCGCCGGCCAGCACATCGCCATCACCCGCCCGGTCGGCCAGGCCGCGCCCCTGCTCAAGCGCATCCAGGCCCTGGGTGGCGAGGCCATCCCCCTGCCCCTGCTCAAGATCGCCCCGCCGGCCACCCCCATCAGCCCCGATGCGCTGAAACGCCAATGCCAGGCGGCTGACCTCATCGCCTTCATCAGCCCCAATGCCGCGCGCATGGCGCTGCAGATCCTCTCCCGGGCCCACTGGCCGCCCGGCGTGCGCCTGGCCTGCGTCGGTCAGGGCACGGCGCGTGCCCTGCACGCAGCGGGCTTTGGCGATGTCCTCGTACCCAGCGACGGGGCGAACAGCGAGGCCCTGCTCGCCCTCCCCGAGCTGTGCGCGGTACGCGGCCAACGCATCCTGATCGTGCGCGGCGAGGGGGGGCGCACGCTGTTGGCCGACACCCTCGCCGCGCGCGGCGCCCAGGTAGACCACGCCGTGGTTTACCGCCGCCTCCCCCTTCCGCCGGACCTGACCGCCTTGCGCCGGAGGGGGGCCGTCACCTTCGTCATCACCTCTTCGGAGGCTTTGCAGGTGCTGGTGAACGCCGCCCGTGACCAAGCCTCCTTGGACTGGCTGCGAGAGCAGATTTTCGTCTTCGGCCACCCCCGTATCGCCGAGACGGGGCGCGCGTTCGGCCTGCTTCGTGGCATCATCGTAGACAGCCCTGCCGACGACGCGCTCCTCACCGCGCTCCTCGGCCTTGCCCAAAACAAGCGCTGAACATCATGATTCTCCCCTCCCCCTCGAGGGGGAGGGGCTGGGGGGAGAGGGTGATAAGTCGTTACCCCCTCTCCCTAACCCTCCCCCACTAGGGGGGGAAACCTGCCCTATCGCAGGCTTTTCCATACTCGCCACCCCCGGAGCGTCCCGCCATGATGGAGCAACCCAGCACCCCGGACACCGACACCGCCACACCCGCGTCGCCCGGTGCGGAAAAACCGCCCCGCCCCCGCGGCGCGGGCCTCGCCCTGCTGGTCGCCCTCCTCGCCCTGGCCGGCGCAGGCGGTGCGGGGTTCTACGCCTGGCAACAGCACCAGACGCTCGAAGCCCGCATCGCCGACCTCGAGCGAGGCATGAACGAGCAACTGGCCCAACGCGCCTCACTCGACGCCTTAGGCCTCTTACGCAAGGAGCTGGACAGCCTCCGCCAGTCGCTCGAGGCCCAGCAGCAGAGCCTCACCCAGGACACCACCCAGCGCCTCGAGGCCCTGCGTGCCGAACTTGCCACCCAGCAGCAGGCCCTCGACGCCCTGCGCGCCCTCACCGGACGCGACGAGCGGCTGTGGCGTCTGGGCGAGATCGAGCGCCTGCTCACCGCCGCACAGACCCGCCTGCGCCTGCTCGACGACACCGCCACCGCCCGCCTGCTGCTGCAGGAGGCTGACCGCACCGCCGCCCCGCTCGGCGGCGAGGTCCTGCCCCTGCGCGAGGCGCTGCAACAGATCGCCTCCGGCCTGAACGGTGCGCATCTGGATCGCGAAGGCCTCGCCCTGCGCCTCACCCAGTTGGCCGAGACCCTGCCCGAACTACCGCGCATCAAGCCTTCGGCCGAGCACGCCGAAAACGCCCCCGCCGAAGGCTGGTGGCCGCGCGCCAAGGCCTGGGTGGGCGGCTGGCTGCACATCGAGCGCAAGACCGCTCCGGCCGCCGAGCGCGATCAGGCCCTGCTCGAGGCCGCGAACAAACTGCTCCAGGCCCGCCGCGCCCTGCTTGCGCGTGACACCCCCCAGGCCCTCGAGCTCGTGCGTCAGGCAGCGGAGGCTGCCAGCGCCCGCCTCGATGGGCACGACACCCGCGCCCTCGGCGCGCTGGACGAGCTGGCCGACATCACCACCGAGCTGGCCCGCCCCGCCCCGACCATGGTCGACCTGACCCCGGCCTTCACCGCCCTGCGCGCCCTGCGCGCGGCCGGCGAGGCCACCACCCTCCAGGGGAACTGACCCATGCGCCGCCTGTTCATCGCCCTCCTGCTCGTCGTCCTCGGCGCCGGCGCCATCGCCCTGCTGGCCTGGCGCGACCCTGGCCAGGCCACCCTCCACTGGGGCGACTGGCAGGTGCAGACCTCGCTCATTGCCCTGCTCGGCATCGCGGTCATGGTCATGCTGTTGATCGGACTCATCCTGCGCCTGCTGAGCCTGCTCCTGCGCGCCCCCACGCTACTTCGCCAGCGCCAGGCCCGCCGCCGCCAGGAACGTGCCCTGCGCGACCTCACCCAAGGCGTCATCAGCCTGATTGAAGGGGCGTGGCGCGACGCAGAACAGCTGTTCAAGCGTCATGGTGAGGATGCCCAGGGCGGACTCGTCTGGCTCATCGGCACCGCCCTCGCCGCCCACCGGCAGGGTGCCAGCGCGCGCCGCGACGACACCCTGCGCCTGGCCGAACAGCGTTACCCCGAGGCCACCGCGGCGCTGCGCCTGCTCCAGGCCGAGATGCTGCTGCACGAAGGACGTGACGAGGGCGCCTTGAGCCTGTTGCAGGCCCTGCACGCCGAGGCCCCGCGTCAACCACATGTACTGCGCCTGTTGACCGAACTGCACCGCCGCCGGGGCGAATGGGACGCCGTGCTGCAACGCCTGCCCGAACTCACCCGCCTGCGCGCCCTGCCGGAGGAGCGCCTGCTGGAACTCGAGGAAGAGGCCGTCGAGGGCCGCCTGGCCCAACTCATCCCCCAAGGGCGCGAGGCCATCGACGCCTTCTGGCACGACATCCGCCGCAGCCTGCGCGGCCGCGAGCGCCTGTTTGCCGCCTACGCTCTGGCCCTCGCCGCCGCGGGCCACCCCCAGGCCGCCTGCGAGCTTCTGCTCAAGGCCCTGCGCGAGCGCCCGAGCACACGCCTGGCAAGCGTGCTGCCCCAGCTGCAACCAACCCAACCCAAGTCCGCCCTGGAGGCCACCGAGGCCCTCCTCCAGCGCCACGGCGAAGACTCACCCCTCGCCGCCCCACTGCACCTCTTCGCCGCCCGCCAGGCCTGGACACTCGACCTCTGGGGCAAAGCCCGCAGCCACGCCGAGGCCGCGCTGGCCCGGGCCCCCAGCACCGAGGCCCACGCCCTGCTCGCCCGGGCGCTGGAACGGGAAGGCCACCGGGAGCAAGCCCTGGAGCACGCCCTCAAGGGGCTCGACCAGGGCACAGTGTAGGAGGCCCGCCCCCGGGCCGATGTCCCCGCGCTCGATCGCGGCGCACTCCCCTCCCCCTCGAAGGGGGAGGGGGCTGGGGGAGAGGGTGAAACCCACGTAGTACGGATGGAACGCAAGCGAAATCCGGGGCAACATAGACCATGCAAGGAGCCTTCCATGACCGCCGCCGAAAAGCTGCACTTTAGTGCCGAAGACTTCCTGGCCTGGGAGGCAACCCAGGACATCAAACATGAATTTGCGGATGGCATTGCCTACGCCATGGCGGGAACAACAGCGCCGGGAGCGCTGTTGGAACGCGAAGCGTTCCCCGTAGGGCAGAGGCCAGGGATGGACTCTGCCGCAGGAGAAAGTCATGTCCTGGTCAATAGCAATGCCTTTGCATTGCTGCGCACTCACCTGCGCGGCACCCCCTGCCGCACCTTCATCAGCGACATGAAGCTCAAGGTCGAGGCGGCGGACACCTTCTTCTACCCCGACGTGTTCGTCACCTGTGCGCCCGAAGACGCCGCGCGCAAGGACTATAAAACCTCGCCGATTCTCGTGATCGAGGTCCTCTCCCCCTCCACCGCCGCCTATGATCGCGGCCAGAAATTTGCTGCCTACCGCCGTCTTCCCAGCCTTCAGGAATACGTGCTCATTGATTCTGAGCGTTACTCGGTGGACGTCTTCCGCAAGGACGCCACGGATCACTGGGTGCTCTACCCCTTTGGGCCTGGCGAGGAGGTCGAATTGGCCTCAGTGGGGCTTAGACTGCCCATCGAAACCCTTTACGAAGACGTCCTCCCAAGCTGATGCCCCACTCCGACCTGCGCGCCTTTATCGCCGACCTCGAAACCCGCGGCCTGCTCAGACGCATCCAGGCCGAGGTCGACCCCCGGCTTGAAATGACCGAGATCGCTGACCGCGTGCTGCGCCAGGGCGGCCCGGCCCTGCTGTTTGAAAACCCCAAGGGGCACAGCATCCCCGTGCTCGCCAACCTGTTTGGCACCGTCGAGCGTGTGGCGCTGGGCATGGGGGGGCAGTCGCTTGAGGACCTGCGCGAGATCGGCCGTCTGCTCGCCTTCCTCAAGGAGCCCGAGCCGCCCAAGGGGCTCAAGGACGCCTGGCAGCAGCTGCCGATCTTCAAGAAGGTGCTGGACATGGCGCCCAAGACCGTGCGCCGCGCCCCCTGTCAGGACGTCGTGCTCGAAGGAAAGGAGGTCGATCTTGGGCGCTTTCCCATCCAGACCTGCTGGCCGGAGGACGCGGGGCCCTTGATCACCTGGGGCCTGGTGCACACCCAGGGCCCGAACAAGCCCAGGCAGAACATGGGCATCTACCGCATGCAGGTCATCGGCCCCAACAAGGTCATCATGCGCTGGCTCGCCCACCGCGGCGGGGCACTGGACTATCAAGACTGGCAGCGCACTCACCCCGGCCAGTCCTTCCCCGTCGCCGTGGCCATCGGCGCCGACCCCGCCACCATCCTCGGCGCCGTCACCCCGGTGCCGGACACCCTCTCCGAACACGCCTTCGCGGGGCTCTTGCGCGGCGCGCGCACCGAGCTGGTCAAGTGCCTCGGCAGCGAGCTCACCGTCCCGGCCAGCAGCGAGATCGTGCTCGAGGGCGTGATCCACCCCAGCGAGATGGCCCCTGAAGGCCCCTTTGGCGACCACACCGGCTACTACAACGAGGTGGACGACTTCCCCGTCTTCACCATCGAGCGCATCACCCACCGCCGCGAGCCGATCTATCACAGCACGTACACCGGCCGCCCGCCGGATGAGCCAGCGATTTTGGGCCTTGCCCTCAACGAGGTATTCGTGCCGCTGATCCAGAAGCAGTTTCCGGAGATCGTGGACTTCTACCTGCCGCCCGAAGGCTGCTCCTACCGCCTCGCGGTGGTCAGCATCAAAAAGCAGTACCCTGGCCATGCCAAGCGCGTCATGCTCGGGGTGTGGAGCTTCTTGCGCCAGTTCATGTACACCAAGTTCGTCATCGTGGTGGACGAGGACATCGACGCGCGCAACTGGCAGGATGTGATCTGGGCCATCACCACCCGCATGGATCCGGTGCGCGACACCGTACTCATCGACCACACCCCCATCGACTACCTCGACTTCGCCTCCCCCACCTCGGGACTTGGCGGCAAGATGGGCCTGGATGCCACCAGCAAATGGCCGGGCGAAACCATGCGCGAATGGGGGCGGCCGATCGTCATGGATGAAGCGGTGAAGCGGCGGGTGGATGCGCTGTGGGAGACGTTGGGGCTTTGAGGCCCACTTGATTGCGGGATGTATCTTCGAACGATACACTCACTTCATGATCAAGAGCTTCCGCCACAAGGGATTGCAGCAGTTCTTTGAAACCGGCTCCAAGGCGGGCATCCAGCCGGCGCATGCGCCCAAGCTCGCCCGGCAACTGGCCCGCCTGCAACGCGCCTGTCGCCCTGAAGACATGAACGTCCCCGGCTGGAAGCTCCACCCCCTGAGCGGGGACCTCGATGGGCACTGGTCGGTCTGGGTAAGTGGCAACTGGAGACTCACCTTTGCCTTCGAAGGAGAGGACGTCATCTTGATCGATTATCAGGACTATCATTGACTTAGCACGAGGCCAACACCATGTCGCGCATGCATGCCCCCCCTCATCCGGGAGAAACTCTGCGTGAAGACATCCTGCCTGCGCTTGGCCTGAGCGTGACCGAAGCCGCGCGACAGCTCGGCATCTCCCGTGTGCAGCTTTCACGGGTATTGCACGGCCGTGCCGGCATCACCCCTGAACTGGCCCTACGCCTTGAAGCTTGGCTCACCCCAGAGCATGGCGGCCGCGCCGAGCTCTGGCTTGGACAGCAAATGGACTACGATCTATGGATGGCTTCGCAGAAGCCTTCCGCCAAAATAGAGCCCGTCAAGGTCGCTGCCTGATCACCTCGCGTGGCACACATCAAGACCAGAATAGGCCATTGGGCACCTCGAAAAATCGTCACGAGCGGGCGGAGTGCAAGGCGCCCCGCAGCGAACCCCCGACACCTATCCGATCGATAGGCGAGGGGTGAGCGGGCTTTGCCAGCTTCGCACTCAGTAGGTTTTTCGAGGTGCCCTACACTTGTTTTATCCGGGCCGTCAAATCCCACCATGCTCAGCTTACGCTTCGGTCGCATCATCATCGTCACCCTGCATGCTCGCCAACGCATGCAGGAGAGATGCATCAGCGACGCACTCTTGTTGGAGCTGATCGAAACGGGTGAAGAGCGTTACAAGGATGAGAGGCGCCTTTGGATTGCCAAAAGCATTCCAGGCCGGACGGACAATCTAATCTGTGCCGCCGTCGCGCTTGAAAACGCCCTGATCGTCAAGACCGTCATGCACCACTTCACCTGGGAGCCCTAAGCATGCAAGCCGTTTACCATCCGCAGGATGACATCCTTGTTCTGCACTTTTCCGACAAACCCATCGTGCGCGAAACATCCCAAGACTGGAATATCCATATCAGCTATGCCGAGGACGGCTCCGTGGTCGAGATCGTCATCCTGGATGCCGTCGCCTCCGGACTGATCCCCTTTCAGGCCGGCCCCGACACACCCCGGTGCCAAGCCGCTTGATGGAAGGGAGCGTACGGCGTGACAGCACATCACGACATTCCTCTGGAAGCCATCCAACAGGTCCTCGCCCAGCACGAGGGACTGGACTTCGCCGTCCTGGTGGGCAGCCGTGCTCAAGGGCGTGCGCGCCCCGACAGCGACTGGGATATCGCTTTAAGCTGGGCGCCAGGTCTTGACTGGCTCACGCGCATCGCCCGCACCGAAACCCTGCGCCGCGCCCTGGCCCAGGCCTTGAGCCTGCCCGAGGATCGCATCGACCTCATTGACCTGGCCCAGGCCAACCTTGCCATGCGGGCGGCCGTGGCCGAGGAAGGCATCCCCCTATGGGGCGAAGACCACCCCGCCTGGGCCCGTTTCCTGCGCCGTACCTGGCGAGAGCTGGAAGACTTCTACTGGGAGCGCGAGCATGCGGCTTGACCTCTACCAAGCCGAGACCGAACGCCAGGCCGAGCGCCAGGCCACCATCCTCGAACAGGCCCGAGCCCTGCTGAACTCTGGGCGCCAACTCACGCTGCTGGAGGAAAGCGGCATCCTGCACGCCCTGCAAGTGCTGATCGAAAACGCCATCGGCAAGGCCAAGCAATGGCTCAAGGCATCAGGACGCGCCGTGCCTGTGTCCGCCTACGATGCATTTGCCGCCCTTGCCGAGGCCGGGATGATTCCCGCTGAAGACCTGAACACCTGGAACGCGCTCGTGGGTCTGCGCAACCGCATCGTCCACGACTACATGAACATTGACCTGGCGCGCCTGCACGGCCTCATCCAGCGCGGCGAGTTTCGGTTCGTCGTCGACTTTCTCATGCGCAAGCCCCCAAACACATCACCCCATCCCTAGCCAGCGTAGCCCGGATGAAGGCCAAAGGCCGGGTCCGGGGGCATCTTCCCTTGGACCACGCCTTCCCCAGATTTTGCTGCGCTCCATCCGGGCTACACTTGTAATCACCCATCATTCATGCCGCCGAGCTCACTCCATCAAAGGCCATCCCCCCATGCGCCTGACCCAACAGCAACGCGAACTCATTCTCCAATCCGTCCATAGCCGCCTTGGACCGGAAACCCGCACCATCCTCTTCGGCTCACAGCTTGACGACCAGCGGCACGGTGGGGATATCGACCTCCTGCTCGAACCCCCCACCATGCCCCCGCTCCTCCAACGCGCACAACTCAAGCTCGCTCTCGAAAGCGCCCTGGGCCGACCGGTCGATCTTGTCATTCACCCGCTTGATCGTCCCGCCACGCCTTTTCAGCAGCTCGCCAGACTCCAAGGGGTTGAACTGCAATGACCCAAGCCATCCTCCAGGCTCAACGCACCCACCTTGCCCAACTGCTCGACGCCATCCAACGCAGCACCTATTACCTTCATGCCACGGAGCAACGGCTTCCCTGGCCTTTGACCGCACCCCTCCTGGAAGCCCAAAAGAAAAACGCCGAATGGTTTGAGACTCTGGCCGCCATGAACGAGCGCTTCGCCAAGCTTCAGGACATCCTTGCCTCCGCCATGCGCCATACCGCTTTGCTCATGGGCGAGCCCACCGACACCTTCCTTCAAGTGCTCGCCTGGTTCGAAAAACAGCGGGTCATTGATTCGATTGAACAGTGGCAACTCCTTCGCACCGCGCGTAATCTCGCCGCCCACGACTACGAAACCGATTACGAACAGATTGCTGAACACTTCAACGCCTTACACGCCTTGGCCCCTGTCCTTTACGCCACGGCCGGAAGACTCGTCCGTATGTGCCAGCAACACCTCCACCTCACCCCAGCACGGGGCGATTTTGCCTCCGAGTTCAACACCATCACCCTGAGCAACACCTAACGTCACTCGAAGGAAAAGCCACAGGCCGGAATCCGGGAACCCTCGCACGGACACGCCCCCCGTAGGAGGCCCGCCCTCGGGCCGACACCTGTGTGGCACGCCTGTCGCGGCGACACGCCTCTCCTACAAGGGCGAATCAGGCGCGTCGGCCAAGGCCCGCTCACGGCGCTCCGTCAAACCATGACAAAGTCATGGTCAAATTCTGACAAACCCTGTCACATCCACCTCACCGCGCACCTACACAGCGCACACGCCCCAGCGCTCCAAACCCCAGTCCCATGCACCCTTCATCAAACCGTCAAACAGAACCACCACACTTGGCATGGCTTGTGCATGATTCCTCATGCCAACCCAAACCATCCCAACGGAGGCACACCATGAACATGATGAAAAAGGCCCAACAAGGCTTCACCCTGATCGAACTGATGATCGTGGTTGCGATCATTGGTATTTTGGCGGCCATCGCCCTGCCGGCTTATCAGGATTACACCGTGCGTGCTCGTGTATCCGAGCTTATGGCTGGCGGCGCAGCTGCTAAAGCCACTGTAGGTGAGAATATTGCCAACCTCGGCGCAATTCAGGCAGGAAGCTGCCGGGGGGTTACCACCATTGGATCAGGAGATGGTCTGAAGAGCCTCCTGTCCCTTGCTTGCAATGACACTACTGGTGCAATCACACTCACTGGCACAACTGCTGCAAAAGGCGTAGTCCTTACCCTTACCCCCACCCTGACCGCGAACGGAGTGGTCAACTGGACGTGCGCCGTGAGTTCCGCCGCAAACAACAAGTACGTTCCGGCCGAGTGCCGCGTCTAACCCCTGTCGATGCAGCTTTAACCTTCGACAACCCCGCTTCGGCGGGGTTTTTTCGTGATTGAGATGCCATGAAAACGGCACTGCTCTGGTTGGCGTTGCTTTTAACCCCCAACCTGGTGTTCTGTGCGATCGCCGATGACCCTGTCGATGCAATCATCCGCAGCTTGCCGGCCTCCCTCGCCCTCGTTACAGCGCTGCTTGCCTGGACTCGGCGCCCGGCCTGGGTCTTAAGGCTACTCAGCCCCTTCTACCTCCTTCTGCCCTTCGAGCTTTCCTACATCATCGAATTCGGACAACCCACGACACCGCATATTCTCGCCGTGGTTAGTGAGTCGAATCCCATTGAGGCCATCGAATACCTGGGCCTACTGCCCATGCTTGCCTGCTCAGCCAGCGGTTTCGTCCTGTTCTTCACCACGCTGAGGCTAGCGAGTAAAACACCGACCATCCCTCCCTCCCGTTATTTGCGATGGCTTGCGCTTGCAAGCCTGGTGCCCATGGTCCAGTACGCCTGGCTGGAGTGGGACTGGGCCCAGAAGAAGCCAGTCTTCGACGCACAGGCTGCGCAAACCTCCCTGGAGTCGCTCATGACCACCGAGCTGGCCTCACCGCTCGGCGCCACCTTGAGTGATAGCTACCCGTTGGGGGTAATTTTCCGCGTTCGCGATTACCTTGCCGAGCGCGTCCGGCTGCGCGCAGCCGGCGAGCAGATCAAGTACTGGGACTTCCATCCCCAGCGCACCCTTGAAGTGGATGCTGACGAGGTTTACGTACTGGTGATCGGTGAATCATCCAGCCCCGCGCATTGGGGCATCAATGGGTATGAGCGCAATACCACCCCCAAGCTTGCGGCAACAGAAAACCTGGTGAGCTTCCGCAATGTGGTATCACCCTTCTCCGCCACCCGCCTCGCCGTACCCATCATTCTGACCGGCAAGCAGGATCCTTTCACCCATCGCGCCCCCCTCGGCCAGGCCTCTGTGGTGAGCCTTTTTAAGCAAGCAGGATTCAAAACCTACTGGATCTCCAATCAAGCCCCACTTGGGCTGCATGACTCCATCATCGCCGTGCACGCCTACGAGGCCGACAAAGTGCTCTACACCAACGGTGTCGACTACACGCAACAGGGGAACCACGACGATGCCTTGTTGCCCATTTTCGAGCGTTTCCTTCAGGAGCCGGAACAGCGCAAGTTTTTCGTCGTCCATCTCCTCGGCAGTCATAAGGCCTATGCCCAGCGTTATCCGGAAACTTATGACCAGTTCCGCCCCTCGCAGAAGCAGGATCCTTCCGATGAGCGCGCGGAAACAGTGACCAATACTTACGACAACACGATCTTATTTACCGATCACATCCTTTCGAAGCTCATCCAGCAGCTGCAAGCACGTCCCAACAGCTACGCAGCGCTGACCTATGTCTCCGACCATGGAGAGAACATTCCTCAAGGCGCATGCACGACGAGCGGACATGGCCACGACAATGAAGCCGATTTCCGGGTCAGCGCTCTCGCATGGTTTTCCAACAGCTATAGGAACGCGCACCCGGATATCATGAAGCGCCTGCAGGAGCGGATCGATGCACCACTTTATTCAGCGGGCGTGTTCCACGCCTTGGCGGATATCGCGCACATCGAGCATCCAGCTCATGATCATAGACTGAGCTGGGTCTCGGAGGCTTTCGCACCAGGCCCACGCTGGACCTTGGCGGTACCTGATTTTGACCATGCCATGAGGATGGAGCCATGCGGCAAACTCAAGATGCCCTGATCGCAGCCATGGGCGCGTTGTTCCTGATTTCTGGCGCTTGCGCGCTGGTCTATCAGGTCGCCTGGCAGCGCATCCTGTTTGCATCATTCGGCGCCGACCTGGAGTCTGTAACCATCGTGGTCGCCGCCTTCATGCTTGGCCTTGGCGTCGGCGCGCTGGCGGGAGGTTGGCTGTCCGACCGTCACCCCTCCCGCACATTGCTGCTCTTCGCCCTTGCCGAGGGGGGCGTGGGGGTATTCGGATTCCTCAGTCCAGAGTTGCTGCGCTGGGCAGGGGAGGCCATGATTCACGCCCCGCTGCCTGCCATCGCAGCAGTGAACTTTGCCCTTGTTTTGCTCCCGACGCTACTGATGGGAGCCACGCTGCCGATCCTGGTGACCGACCTCGCCCGGCGCTGGACGAACATCGGCAAGGCAACCGGCGCACTTTATGCGAGCAATACTCTTGGTGCGACCATTGGGGCACTGCTCGCCGGCTTCGCCCTGTTCTACTGGCTCACGCTGGACACGGCCATTCGCCTCGCTGCGTTGGGCAATCTCTCCGTCGCCGCTGGGGTATCCGTACTTCTCCTCACCTATCCAAATCAAAGCAAGGTAGCCCCATGAGGATGACTACGCTTGCCTGGCTGACGTCGGCTTTGGTCGGTTTTGCCAGCCTCGGTCAGGAGATTCTTTGGGTGCGGATTGCCGGATTCGCCAATGGCAATTCGCCACAGACCTTCGCCCTCGTCTTGAGTCTCTTTCTCTTCGGCATCGTTCTTGGGTCGCTCGCCGGGAAGCGCGCCTGCGAAAACCGTTTGCTGACAGCCATCCGCACCTTTGGTGCACGCAGTCTGGTTCTCTCTGGAATCATCGACCTCGCCACCCCCTGGTTGGTCATGCAGGCGGCTGGCGGGCTTTTTCTCACGCCACTCATGAGCTGCCTCATTATTGCCACAGCCGCCAGCAAAGCTGCCCTCTTTCCAGTCGTTCACCACTTGGGGGGGCACCTCGGTAGCGCGGACACTGGCCGCTCCATCGCGCGGGTCTATTTCGCCAACATCGTCGGCGCAACCCTAGCCCCTTTGCTTATTGGATTCTGGTGGCTTGATCTGATGACGAGCCAGTCACTGATGCTCGCACTTGGGGCCATCATGCTCGCTACTGGGGGCATGATGGCCCCCCAATTCTCATGGCGCCTAACGCTGGCCCTGTCGGGGCTAGCCGTGCTGTCCACAACGGTCCTGATGCCCCGGCAGACCGCACTGCTGGAAGCTCTTGCCGCCCCCTCGCCCGGACAGTCAATCGGATTCTTACTTGAGAACAGGCACGGCATCATTCATACCCTAGTCCGCCCTGACACCGATGAGGCCGTCTATGGCGGCAACATTTACGACGGCAAGATCAATATCGGCCTTATCGATAACAGCAACAGAATCGACCGCGTATACCTGCTAGCCGCCTTGCACCCACAACCACGCAAGATACTGGTTATTGGTTTATCCGGCGGCTCGTGGACGCGTGTGCTCGCGGCCTTTCCGTCCGTCGAGCGTATCGATGTCATCGAAATCAATCCAGGCTATATCACACTCATACGCGGACGCCCAGAAGTGGCACCCATTTTGCGTGACTCGCGTGTGCATATTCACATCGATGACGGTCGCCGCTGGCTGCGCCGAAACGAAGCCGAGCGTTTCGACCTTATCGTCATGAATACAACATTTCACTGGCGCGCCTTGATAACAAACCTACTTTCATCAGACTTCCTCAATTTAGCTCGCACCCACCTCGAACCTGGCGGTATTCTCGCATTCAATGCTACCGGCTCACCCGACGCACTTAAAACAGCTGCCGCAGTGTTTTCGTTTGCCTATCGGTGGAAAGACAGCAATTTCGTCTACGCTAGCGACCATAACTTCACCACCCCCGATCCTATCCTTGCACGGAATCGTCTGAGCGAGGTGCTTTCCAACCTTCAGATCAATCGCGCGCATGACAGCGCGCACGCATCAGAAGCGGTCAGCACCTTGCTGTCCAAGGGGTGGATTGACGTCGAGGATGAGGAGAGACTTGCAGGGCGGCCGCTTGAGGTGATTACCGATCAAAACATGATCACTGAGTACCGCTATGGTCGCGTGGTGTGGTGGTAATTGTCACATCCCGTATTCCGCTCGCGCTCTATCCGGGCTACGGTGTTTCGCTCAAGTCAGCAAAGAGACTTTCGACCTCAAGCTCCATCTCAAGACAGGCGAGATAAAACCGCCCCTGAAGGTAGAGCTCATGGGTCGCTCCGGGGTAGCGGAAGACCTCGACCCTGCGGCGGTCGGGATTGATCACGAGGTACTCTTTCAGCCCTGAGAGGCGGGCGTAGTTGAACCGTTTCTCGAACAGGTCAATGCGCGCAGTGGAGGGGGAGGGTTCTACCCCGTTTTCACGGACGGTTGTAAAAGGCTCAAGAATTTCTGATCCT
>NZ_JBAJEY010000006.1:0-129437 GCF_039822285.1 Thiofaba sp. EF100
CGTTCAAGGGGGCCGCTTTGACGGGGCATCCTGCCCCGGCAAAGCTGAACCGGCCTTCCTTGGCCGGTTCACCCCCTTGCCCAACCTGGCATCACGGCGGCCTTGTGTAAAGGCGCGCGATAGTTTGCGCAGTTTAGCGCGATAGTTTGCACACATTAAAGCGGCATTGAAGGGCTGAATTAAGCATGCTAAGAACAGCCTGAACAAACGCAAGGATGAGGCAATATGCGCTCTGCAGTTCTCCTGTCCACCATGTGGTGCAACTGCGTTATGGCTGGCGCCCAAACTTGGGACCCAGCTGACTATTGCGATCAGTACCGTCCGGATCCTGTGAAGGCTGAGAGGTGTATGCAGGATCGCATTCAGGATATGCGCCTTCAGCAGCTGCGCACCCTGCGAGAGAAGGCTCAAGAAGCGCGCATGCTCTTGATTGAGGCGCAAGTCCGCAGGCTCATCCCCATGCCTCTGTGGCGACAGCGCGAAGAAATCATGCGTATGAATCCTGAGATTCGTGGGATTGTGGCTCAGCGCTTGGGCATCGTGGTCCGCGGCGTGAATGATCGGCCGTTAGACTGAATAGACACGCTCACCGACCGGGGCCTTGGTTGCAAGGCCACCCTCAATCTTGACGCGGTCGCCGGCCTGGAGATGATCCATGGCACGCGCATGAACACCGCCCCTTGGCGTGGCGACATGCACCATCTCACCATGAACGGCCACCACAACTCCATAGAGCATGCGCTCTTGCCGTAAAAGATCGGACAGGCTCTTGAGGGCAAAGCTCATCGCGGCTGCTCCAGGGTGAGTTGGGTATCGATGGCCGCCTCCGACACCGTGATCTGGATGCCCGTCACCTTGGCGCGGTAGGGGCTTGCCGTGGATGGGTCGGTCGCCTCGACGATCTGCCCAAGCCTGATCCCGGGCCGGAAAACCACCGCCATCTCGATGCGGTTGAAGGCGTGCGCATGGGCGTCCATCTCGGCCGTCCCGCGATGGATGAGTGCATCATCGGATAGCAGCGGCTCGACGATGGGGGCCCCTTCGCGTGCGCCATCGCCACGGTAGACTTCGATAATCACGATGCCACCCCCTTGATCAGGGCCAGGATTGAGAAATCCGTCTCGCCGTTGAGCGTGGACGGCGACGCTAGGGCATAGACCAAGGCCTGGGCATCATAGGTGACCTTGGCCACCGCCACCCCCTTGCTCGATGCCTTCACCGTGACCTTGTCGGGCTGTAGCGAGAGGCCGCCAAGGCTGCGTCCATACCAGACCGCCTGCGAGAGGCCGGAGCGTGCCGGCTTGGAGAGCTGCGCCGTGTCATCATCCTCAAACATCAACTCATCCTCCACCTTCACCACGGTGCTGCCGCGCTCAGAGAGCGAGCCCGCCGAGCATGATGTTCCTGTGATGGCGACGTTGTCGGACTTGTAGACGAGGATGTAGACGGTCTCGCCAGGGTTGAAGGAACTCTTGCCGCCGTTGAGCCCATCGGGTCGGGTATCGATCTCGGCGGAGAGGTGGCCGTCTGCTCCTGATCCATCGGGATTGCCGAACTGAACGCGGATGGTGGCCTGGGCCATCGAGGTGTCTCCTTTAGATATCGATGAGGACGAACTGCACTTCCTCATCCATGGGGAGTGCGACGCGCCATTCGAGCGACGTGGTGGTATAGGTGATGCGCAGCAGGCTGTATCCGCGGGTGGCCGCCGTGAGTTCCTGACCGGAAGCCGTCACATCGCCAAGATCGACATGCTGCCATGCGCGATCCACAATGGCGGTCACCGGATACCGCGTGCTTGCCCGCCCGTCGATGAACTCGACGGTCTCGACCTCCATGCGCGTGACTGAACCAAGGCTTGCAATGACCGTATCCGGGTGGCCGGTGTGGGCGAGCTGCACCGGCCGCGCGGTGGCGAGATAGGCACGCACGGTGCCGCGGTTGGCATCATCCTCATCACGCACATATTCCAGCCGATCAAGGGATGCGCTCGATCCGCCATCTTCGTTGGCGATGGTCACCCGGTTGAAGCCGCGCATGGGCGCGATGCTCGCCTGCGATGCGATCACATCCGCATCGAACAGGCTATGCATGACGGCGGCCGTGCCATATTGCGGGATGCTGACCGGGTGCCGACGGCGGCAGATGATGGTGCCATCCGGCGCGGATTCGATCAGCCCACCGATGGCGCCGACGATGGCGCGCGCGGCGGCCAGCGGCGTGGTGTTCTCAAAGGCGAGGCGGCCTGCTGGGATGATCCAGTCTGGGAGTTGCCAGTCCACCGGGCCGACCAGCGCCTCCACCGCCGCACGCGCTTGAATCGCTTTGGACTCGAAGAAGCGGATCGTTCCGGCGAATGGCGCATCCAACCTTGCCACGGGCGAGATGGCCGTCAGTTCCATCCGCCGCTCGCCGACTGCTGGACGCGAAAGCGTTTTGCCGTCGACGATCAGTGCGAAGGTTTCCAGGCCGAGGTCAAGGGAGATCGCATCGCCGATGCTGATGGCAGCAAAGTCTGAGAGGTTGGCGATCTCCACCCGCGCGATCCAGACGGGGCTATCTTCGTCGCAGGAGAGCGCGGCCTCGATGATCCCGATCTTCCGGCCCTGCCATGTCATCTCCGGCGTATTCACCACCGCCTGAAGCCTGCCATCCTCGAGGATGGCCCATGAGGCCATGAGCCTGCGGACTATGCGGTCGACATCGGTCACATCGTAGGCATGCACATGCCTGGCTGCCACGCGCTGGGTGAGCCAGTAGGCGTAGACGTGTCGAGCCTTGGACTGATGCATGTCTCCCCACCGTGCCACATGCATCCTGCGGTGATAGCGCATGTCCCCGTAAGGGTGTCGTAGACCGCCCTCGAGCCGAAGTCCGTAAGGGGACTGGTGATGCTGCGCAAAGCGGAGCGACCAGCTCGCCTGGTGCCGCCATGCGCGCTCACGGGCCAGTTCCCATGCCGTGACATGGGCCACGAACACTTCGGTCGTGCCCCAAGCCGCCTTGAAGCGGCGCTTGATGATGGGCGGGCCGGCGTCGACATGGATGCCCGCGCCGAAGGTGATGGCAAGCGATAGCCCCAGGGTCATAGCACGTCGAAGCGCTCAGGGGCAGGCACGGCGTAGGGCTGATCCTTCTCGCTCCCGGTCATCGCGATCCAGCCTGGCATGACGACTTCTTCCTGCGCATAGCCATCGGTGAGGATCAATATCTCGTTGAACTCGCCGAGGATGCAGGCGCTGATGCCTGTGTCCCGATTCGGGAATTGCGGCACGGCCATTCTTGGCAATGGGGAACCGACATGGCGCCGGCCGTTGAAGCTCCAGCCCTCACCGAAGGGCGACCAGGTCCCAGTCCATGGCGATGGATTGATGACTCCATATTCGTTCTTCGCATAGGGCGGATACCAAGCGCCCCAGGCCTTCCAGATGCCATAGCGGGCACACAGCCCTTGATGGGTATCGGATGGGTATCTACGAGATGTTACCCCGGCAGCTGTGAAACGCATTTTTACGCCTGTGCTACTTGTCTGGTCCTCCTCCGTGCCATGCATCCACCACCACCCTGCCTCTCCATCCGCTGCGAATAAGATCGTGATCTTGGGTGATGGCGGGGTTACCAAGTCTGGACTCAAGATGAGACTGGCATTGGCATAGGCATGGGCATCGAGGTAATTGGCTCCATAGACCGGATGCGCAAAGATCGACACACTGCCACCATCCTGCATGCTGAATGCCCAATGAGGGGCGTCATCATGAGCTGTGCCTGCACTCAAGCCTGCGCGGATGAAATCAATGCCATTCGCGGTGTCGAGCAGGATGTTGAATCCGGCATTTGTCACATAGGTCTTTATGTGCCCGAACAGGGTCTGCATGGCAGCCGCGTCGAAGGCGCCGGCTGGGTAGGTCTTCTTAAAGCCAACACGCGCCATCACGCGCTCTCCCCATGGATCGCCAGCGAGCAGTAGTCGTTGGCCAGGCTGAACGTGCCCGCTGGCACCTGGCGTCGATACCAGATGGGAATCGCGGCGGGGTGCGTGGTGAAGGTCACCTTGTCATTGGCTGCGAAGGTGCCGCCCCAGGCGATGGATTTGATGGTGAAGAACGGCGTGCCTGTCGCAGGATTGATAGGTGCATAGTCGGCGCTGATCGAGCCTGGGCTGCCTAATGGGCCGGTCGTGGTACCCGACACCGTGAAGGCTGTTGGGCTCGTGAAGGTCAAGGTCCAGGCCTCTTCCACCGCCCCCTTGTTGTGGGCCACGACGTTCCCGACGGTCGCGGCATCGAGCGTACCGGATGCGCTGTTGACCGTGATGTCTGTCACCGCCCCTGATACGCGCGGCAACTCGAAGACACTGGAGACCAGCGTGGTTGCCATGGCGTAGTTATTGGTGAGCGCTGGAGAGACGTCGATGGTGGCGAAATCCGGCCCGTAGCTCACGGCGCTGATCGTCACCCATTCCTCATTGCCTGCGCCGCCCGTGCTTGGGCGATCCGAGACCCGCAGCCGGTCGCCGATGCGGAAGGGTTGCAAGGTGGCGTATTCGGACGGGTGCTCGCAGGCCACCTTGATCTGCGTGGCGCCGGATGGGGCGGCCTCGTAGAGCGCGCCGATGCCATAGGGCCGTCCGGCGACTTGCTGCTCGGTGTCGGTCTGCGTGCCCGGATAGAACACCACGAAATCGCCTGCGGGCGTGAGGGCATCGAGGAACAGGCGCACATTGAGCAGCGCCGTGTCCTGGTTGCTCGCGACGTGGATGAAGGCCTTGCGCCACTTCGTGCTGCCGGCCAGTCGCTCGGACTGCGAAACATCAGGGAAGAGGTTGTTCTTCACGCCGGAGACCAAGAGCGATCCGGCCATCCGGCCGCCATTCTGGGCGGGGGTGACATCGGACATCATGGCCGCAGGCCGCCAGACGATTTCGTGATCGAGAATGGGCATGGGTTCCTCTCAAACAGTCATGAGCTTCAGGGTGGCAAGGTAGAAATCGCCGGGTTTCGGGGTGGCCACCGGCACCAGCGGCCTGGCTTCGAAGGCCGGGGCGTCATGGTGGCGGAACATCACCTGATAGGCCTGGCCACGCAGGGTGAGTGTGTAGATGCCTCCTGGGCTGGCAGCGCGCAAGGCCAGAGCTTCGATCTGGGCGCGAGTGAACCAACCCGAGTCCGGTTCGGATTCCAGTGTGATGGGCAGTCCGGCCTGCAATGGGCCGTAGAACACCACCATGGAGCCGTCGAGAGCACGCTGCACGGACTGCGCGACCTGATTGGATGCAAACTCGTCTGTCCATATGAGGCCAGGCGGTAGAGGAATGCCGTCCAGGATGATCATGCTTCTTCCTACCGAAACTCGGGGCGGATGTAGTACAGAAAGCGTGTACTGACTGAGCTGAGCGCCGCGAGGCTGCTCACCTCAACCATGTCGCCATTGAGCCCAAGCAGGCAATCACCCACCTCATGCGTGCCAGTGCCGAGGAAAGTTCCGAAGCGCACATCAGGATGGATGACGATGTTCCTGTAGTTTGGCCAGCTTGCTGCGTTGCTATCGATGACGGCTTGGAATGCTGCGCGCATGGCCGCATCATCGATCAGCGTTCCATCTCGTTTGTAGAATCGGTCGATCCACAAGACGTCGTACCAAGACCAAGAATTATTCTGAGATGATGGCGGGTTGGGGACGCACCAGCGGAGGTCATCTCCATCCATCACCACGTATTCAGTGATGCCTAGCAATGCCGCGACCTGCTGCAGCATCGCGCGCGTGAGGGTGATCGACACGGCCTCCACAGGCGCCCATACGTTCTCCGAGCCATTCCAGCTCAACTTTTCGGCATTGACACGGATGGGCGGCCCGTAAGGTCCCCACCCCGAATATTTGGGCCAAGGACGCTGCCACCATCCATCGATGGTTATGGCTGTGTACGTCTGATAGCCCGTCACAAAGTAGGTTGACGGATCGATGAGTGGTTGATGGCTTGGCTTGCTGATTGAGCGATTGAGGAAACTAACTCCATCGTTGTAGATATCAAAGCCCCCCATAGAGCCCTCGTAGTCATAACGTCCATCAGCCGCATATTTCTTGATGGCGCCCCACATTGGTCCATATTGCGGATCGAAGCTCGCTATATTCCATGTCCAGTTCTTTGTGGCTTTCAACGCAGGCATGTTGGCTGGCGTCGTTTCAGGATGGTCAGGGGCGGTGAGGGCAAGGCTGAACATAATCGAGTATTGGCCGCCTCCCGTCTGCCAAACTGAGCTCTGTAACTGTGGATGCAACTGCTCAAAAGTAAACGTACTCGCATAGTTCATCCCTGAAATCGACACGCATCCGGCAAGGTGTTTCGTCTCGCCAGGCTCAAGATGCACCCACGCCTGCCATGATGCGGCCTGCACTACAAGCCCGACGGCGAAATCGAATGTATTTCCCACCTTGACCACAAAACGGAATGTGGTGAGATTCTTCATATCGAAAACGGCATCGAATTCGATACCCGCTCTGAGCGCAGGGCTGCGCGTGAATATCACCTCGAGCGGAGGAATGACGCCCTTCGTCAACCCTGGGGTGTAGCTGATCAGCGATGGCATGTACGATAGCGATATAGGCTGCATCGACATGCGCAGCTTGCCTGCGACGCCAGATACACTGGCCAGGCAATAGCGCGGTCCGGTCTGGTAGCCATAGGCCAGCAGGATGACGCGCAGATGATATGTGCCATAACTTTTCGGCTCGAACCATTCATGACTTGGCGTTAAGATCGAGAAATTAAAATCGACGTTGCCATGTCGAATCACACCGTCATCATCAATAGACATCTTATTCCAGCTGATAGGCCACAGGTTGTCAGACATCTTTCCTGCTTTAAGCATTGGAATGATGTTTCTGCTGGCAATCTGCCCTGATTCCATGTGCATCACCTCGACCACAGCGGCGATGCCGAAAAAGCCAGGACTTTCGCTGAGCTGGTATGTAAGCGGCTGTGCAGGATCGATGCGATCCGCTGCAGAATCAGGAATCGGCCGTTGAGCGAAACGCACCCAGAGGTCGACGACTTGCTCAAAGACGAGACGCACTTGCCCACTCGTCTCATGCTCCAAGCCTTGGACCCCAGCTATCCACAAGGTACGGTCATAGAGTGCAAAATAAGGTGCCTGCTCGGTCTTCCACTGCGTCAGCTCCCATCGGATATTGCCGCCACCAGACAAATGGATCGTGTAGTCGAAGTCGATGGGTTCGGAAAAAAGCTCGCGTGGCAGCATCGGACAAGGCGTGGGCGGCTGCGATGTTGCATTGGCTGAGAAAGGAACGGAGAGGCGCGCAGCGATACCTTTTGACCCTGGACTGCCAACGCGCATTGCCGCGCCACGTCCGAGGCGAGTGGAGACGGCGATACGCAAGCCTTGGCCCTTGCTTGACGGCGATGCGTAATGACTCTCTACGCACTGGCTGTACGCCTGCCTCATAGCATCGTCGATCTTGCGGACGACCTGATAGTAATAGCTGCGCGCCAGCTCGCTGACCCTGTTGCCGTATGATGGCGCTCCAAGCACCCAATCTTGATCAACGGCGGGCCAGTCCAATACCCATAAGTCACAGCCATGCCGCTGCCGCGCTTCGCGTTCGGCTTTTTCCCATGTGCATGTGAAAAATTTGATGGGAATGGCCTGCTTCATCACGCCCCCCTCGAGAGTTCACGCATGGCCTGGGCAAAGGCATTGACCTGGTCGCGTGCGCCAAACAGGGTGGCATGGCGGCCCTGAATGCTGGCCTCCACGCGCACATAATCGCGCGGCATCTGGACGGTCACATTCAGCGGGGTGCTGGTGTTTCTTGGGCCAATGGCGAGATAGTCAGGCAGGTTGCTGAAGACATCGCGCCCGGCATCGCCTAAAAATCCGCCGCCAGCAAAACGCGGGATGGCCTCACGCGGCAAAAGTCCTTGGTTGATGGCGGCCAAAAGCGCCTGGCCGTATTTGCGCACGCTGGCGGCCCGGATCACGTACTCACCGGCCGAGAGAAAGGCAGGAATCGAGTCACTGGTGGATGTGCCCGGCCCATGCACGGGGCCGGGGGTGATGCGTCTGAACCGCGGCAGCATGCCGCCGCGCGCAAAGGCGAGGATGGGGCCGCCCATGGCGCGCGTCTGCACGGTCTGGACGTAGACGGTGTGGGTGCTGGAGGTGGGCTGCCTGAGCGCATCGATCGCGGCCTGGGCCGCCCCCGTATCGGGCCGGACAGTGTGGGTGGACTCGCTCGGCTGCTTGAGGCGGGCCAGGATGGCCTCGGCCTCGGCCGGATCGAGGTTGACCTTGCGCGGGTTTTGCAGCTGCTGGTCCATGTTCTTGGACAGCATCAGCAGCGTGCCCTCCGCGACCTGCATGTCCACCTCGGCAGGCAGTTTGATGCCGTACTCCTTGCCTTGGCCCACAGCGGCCACCAGCTCGCGCAGGCTTGCGCGCAGGCTGTCGGCATCGGCCTTGACGTTGAGCTTGGCCTCCTGGTTGTCGATATCCTTGGTGCTCTTGACCAGGGCCTCGAGGTCGCGCTGCACCGCCTGGGCATTACTCTGTACGGTCAGGGCTACGTCCTTGAGGGCACGCAGCTGCTCGATCTGGCGGATCAGCCCCGCGGCGGCCTCCATATCGCCCTGGAACTTGAGGTTGATGGCGACATCGCGCTTGGCCTGAATCTCCTCGATATCGCGCCGCAATTGCGCCATGCGCGCCGAGGCTTCGCCGAAGCCGGCATTGAGGTTGCCCGCCGCATCGCGCGAGCTATCCGCCACGCCCTTGAGGGCGGCATCGACGATCTTGTAGGACTCGGCGATCTTGGCGGCGGAGGTCTCGACCGCCTGCTGTTCACTGACCAAGACTTGGGTGACGGACTTGGTGCCATCCGCGACCTTGCGCGTGACTTCCGTGGCATTGCGCTCGGCGATGGCCATGGCCTGCTCGGCCAGCCGTTGGGCCTGCTGGTAGTTGCCCTGCTCAAGCGCGGCGCGTGCTGCGGCGTTCTTTTCATCGATCTGCCGCAGGCGGTCCTGATAGGCCGCGTAGTCATCCATGGCCTTTTGCCGCAGGGCGCGGATGCGGTCCTCCACGCTCATCTTGAGCATGGCGCGCTGCTCATCCGCCGCGCGTGCGGCGGCCAGCAGGCGCTGCTCTTCGGCAATCATCTGATCGATGGTCTGCCGGTAGGCGGTTTCGAGCTGGCCGTAGATTTGCAGGCGGGCATCGAGGCCCTGGCGTTCGATCTCGGTGGTGTCCTGACCGGCGGCGCGTGCGAGTTCGGCCATGCGGCCATAGACCTGGCTGACCACCTGCTCGCTCTGCGCAGCCCATTCGCGCATGGCTTGCATGCGCGCGGCGGCGGCCTCGCGCTCGATGTTGGCGCCTTCGAGGATTTTCTCCCGCTCGCTGGCCTGGCTGTTTTCCAAGAGCTGCCGGCGCTCGGCATAGTGCTGATCAAGCGCGGAAAGTTGCTGCTGGAGGCCTTGTTGCAGGGCCTGAAGACTGGTCTTGCCATCCTCGCCCAGGCTTTTGAGGACATCACCCGCGCTGGCAATAGCGGCACTCAGGCGCTGGTCGATCTGGTCGGCCAGGGTTTTGGCGGCGCCTTCGACCAGACGCAGTTGATCGGCGGTGAAGGGCAGGCGCGCGGTGAACTCATCCCAGGCCTGCTTGCCCTTGAGCAGGGCAAGAAACTGGACATCAGCGGCGCTGGCGGTGCCATCGGCCACGCGCTTGGTGATCATCTCGATGGTGCGCAGGCGGTTTTCCGCGATCTCTGCGGCGCGCCCATCCGCGAGCGATTGCTTGAAGCCTTCCCATTGCTGGGTCAGGCTTGTGAATAGGTCGACGCCGGCAAAGGCGGCAAGCCCAAGAAGACCGCCGCGCAGCTTGCCAAGCACCTCCACCAGCCCGCCCGCTGCGCTGATGGCCGCGGCCATGCGCGCCACCCATGCCCCGCCGAGGACCACCAGCACGGCACCGATGACCTTGGCCACTACATCAAGGTGCTGCGATAGGGCGATGATGGCCGAGGCCAGCTTGCCTGAGGCGCCGGTGGCCTGGTCGATATCCCCCACATAGCGCACGAAGGCATTCTTGAGCTGCTGGAAGGCGCCGCTGATGGTCTGCGGCATCTGAGCATACTCGGCCGCGAGCTTGTCCTTTTGCGACAGCAGGGCCTGGACTACGGCCTCCGCGGTCAGCTTGCCCTCTTCGGCCATCTTGCGCAGCGCACCGATGGGCACGCCCATCCCATCGGCAATGGCCTGCATCAGGCGCGGGCTGGCCTCCATCACGGAGTTGAACTCATCCCCGCGCAGCACACCTGAGGCCAGGGCTTGCCCGAGCTGGAGGATGGCCCCCGAGGCTGCGCCTGCCTCGGTGCCGCTGATGGTGAAGGACTGGCCGATGGCCTCGGTCAGGGCCAGTGCTTCCCGCTGGGTGCCGCCCAGGCCACGCACAGCGCCTTGCAGCTTGCCATACAGGCTGACCGTGGCCTCAAGGCCGGTATTGGTGCGCTGGGCGATGGCGAAGGTCTGCTCGGCCGCGGTGTTGTACTCGGCCTGCGTCTGGGTGGCGAGCTTGAGGCGGCCCTGGAGCGTGCTCCACTGATCGGCCGCACGGGTAAGGCTTGTCGCCGCGCCAAGGCTCATCAGCCCGGTGGCGAACAGGCGCAGCTGGTTGCTGGCCCTGCCGATGGCTTCATCCAGGCGCTTGGTGCCCGCGGCACCATCCTCCATGCCGCGCCTGATCTTCCCGCCCGACTCCATGGCAGCCTGCCCAAGCCCTTGGGTGGCCCCACGCACCTTGTCCACGGATTGGCGGATGCGCTCGATGGCCCCGCCGGTCTCATCCTTGGCGGTGATCTTGAGTGCGAGATTCAAATCACCGTTCATGATGCATTCATGGCGGTGTAAAGCTGCTTCCAGGCCTTATCTTCGGCCATGGCTGAGCGGGCGATGAGCATGGCCAGCCGCGACTCATCTGCCTTGCGCGTGCTCGCTGCGCGATGGAAGGCGCGGTATTCGGACAGGCTCATGTCCATCACCTCGGTCAGGCGGTAGCCTGCGCCGATGAGGGCGTCGATGCCGCGGACAAGTGCATGCTCGAAATCGTCATCCACGCTCGCTCGATGGTCGGCAGGATGCGCTGGACGAAAAAATCGGCGTTGACCTCGATCACTTCGGCCGCCAGGGCCACCAGCACATCGGCCTCGCGCTCCTCCAGCCAGGCCCGCTCGATGCCGGCGCCGATGCAGACGGCTTCGATCAGAGCCTCGGCATGCTGGGCCAAGGCTGCGAGCACATCGCCTTGGGCAAGGGCCTTGGCGATGGGCTCCACCGCCCGCACAAAGGCGGGCAGCTGCCTGATCTTGATGGGGGCGACGGTGATGGCGCGGCCATCAATGGTCACGGTCTTGGTCATGGCGCCCTCACACGAACACGATGCGGCCGAACTGGCCCAGCGCGGAGTCCTGCGGCTTGGTCAGGTCCGCCAGCACGTTGCCAGAGAGCTCAAACTGCAAAAGCTCGTCGGTGATGATGGACAGCTCTTTGGCCGGGTTGATGGCCACGCGGTAGAGGTCGATCACCACCGGGCGATTGCCATCGGCCGTGTTCAGGCCCTCGAAGCGCACCCATCGCTCAGGCAGCGGCAAGGTGAACATGCTCGTGACCGTCGCCTCATCATGGGTATAACTGGCCTTGAAGGGCTCCTGGTACGGGCCGCCGGTGGTGGTATCCAAGAAGACGATGGAGCCATGCGCGCCATTCACGCGGTATTGGGCGCTCGGCAGGGTCTTGGGCGTGGCACTGCTATCGGTGATCAGCACGTTGCTGACATTCTGATGGGCCAGCACGGCCATGCCGCCGGCCACCGCCGGGGTCGGGAGCGCTTCATCGGTCACACTCCCTGCTTCCTGGGTCAGGCTGCGGCCATAGAGTGCCAACTCCATGTTGACCTTGAGCATCTCCTCGAGGGTGCAGGAAAACTCGCCCTTCTTTTCTTTGATGATGGTGAGGTCGGTCAGGCGCTGCCCGGTCTGCGATTCCTTATGCTCCAACGTCTCGACCGAGAGGTTGACGGACAGCTTGGGCACGTTGCCCACCGGCAACAGCATCTTGGGGTTGCCCTGTGCATCGCGCTCACCGATGTAGATGCGGCCTTGGCCTGAGAAATACGCCATGATGGATCTCCTTTGGGTCAGTCAGTGGTCGATGACGGAATGGATGAAGGGGCCTTAGTGGCAGGCCGCCTGTGAGGATTGCTACCCGGATGACTGGCTATGCCTTGCTCGATCAGCCATGTGGCCAGGCTGGGCGGAACATCGAGCTTCTCGCCAGCGGCATGGCGGCGGCCTGCATGGGTGTGTGGCTGGATCAGCTTGAGCTTCATGCCGGGTCTCCATGGATGATGGTTTCCACGGTGAAGGCCGTCGGAAGGTACTGAAAGCCCGCGCTGTAGCCCGGGCGCGGGGCGGCAGCGAGCTTGAGCGGCGTGCTGGCCCCTTCCGGCAGCCATCCCATCAGCGCATGACGCACCTGCCCCATCAGGACCAGACCATCTTCGCGGGCATCCTGGCCCGTGCGCGGCCCGCGCACATTGCGCACGGCGGCAACGACCAGCCAGGTCTGTTCGATGCGCGCGGTATGGCCATTGGAATTGACCTCCAGCGGGCGATCACCGTAATAGATGACGTGCACCGCAGGGGTCGGTTGACTGCCTTCGGCCACGCCATCGAGGTCCGCCGCAGAAAGCACGCGCACATGCGCGGGCAGGCGATCCTTCAGGCGATGGATCAGGGCGGCTTCGAGATGCATCACCGCGCCCCCCATCTTGAAGCCCAGACCCCACGGCGTGGCGCAGGCGCGGATGGAGGCTGGGCAGGCGGCGGTGCCGCAGGCGCATCCGTCATGACACAGACATCAACACGATGTCCCATGGCGCCAAGGCGGAGCTCGGGTTTGGCACTCATCATGGCCAGCGGGCCGATGGGCTGTGTGTTGATGATGGCGCCTGGCGTAGTCAAGACTGCCATGGATCAGGCCCCGATTTGCATGACAGTCTTGCGGCTGCTGGTGTTGCCGCAGCCAAAGACCATGTAGGTGCCATCCGGTCCGGTGATGGTGTCGCCCACCGATGCGGTGAATCCCCACGGCAGCATGTAGAGCGGGAAGTCCTTCAGCGGACCAAAGACGCCCCAGGCGCCTATCCAGACCCAGAGCGGATAGAACGGGGCCTTGGCCTCGGCATCCTGCGAGGTCATGAAGACCTTCATGCTTGAGCCGCCAGCATTGGTGTTGGATGCAGCCTCCCATCCGACAGGCGGCGCGATGTAGCCGTTATTGCCGTATTGGTTGTTCCCCCAGATGCGCTTCTTGCTGGTCTCGCTCTGGAGCATGGAGCGAGCCGGCGTAATCCAGGTGGGAAACGATAGGCCGGCGGAGCTTTTGGCATACACGCCGCCCGTGACAAAGGGCAAAAGATCGGTGATTGATTTGGGATGGCCGATGTTCTGGAACTCGGCACAAAAGAGCGGCGGGTAGTTGGCCGCATCGGCTGAGCGCTTGCTCACCACGATGGTGGTGTTCTTGACGAACACGTAGAAGTCCTGCACCGCATTCGCAGTGATGACCGTGTTCTTCAACGTGGAATCAAAGCTGTGATTGAACTCGGCCCCTGTGGTGTCCATCAGTTGCCGAGTGCTGGCATTCCAGCCATCCGCCGGGTGATAGACGTACAGCGTCGAACTGGAGAACATCCATGGCACAAAGGCACGGCTGTTGCCATCGGCAAGCAGTGGGCTTTGCAGCACCGCGATGTATCTCATGCCGCTCACACCGGTGAGCGATGGCGGCTCATCAATCTTGGTCCACGCACTGGGGTGGCTGGCATCCAGCAGCTGACTGGCTTGCTTGTCACATGAGCTTGACAGCATCCCTGGATCGGTCGCGCCCGTCATGATGGCCACGAGGTCCTTGACCACATCCAGCGCGACAGGCGATGCCGTGGTGGTGTATTTGAACAGCATGACTTACTCCACGATCTCGATGAATCCGTCCGCGCCCTGTGCCGTGCCCCGCACGGCGACCACCGGGGTGAGCAGGGCATCCACGGTCGGCTCGGTCACGCTGCCCGCGGGCCAGGCGTGCCAAAGCGCCTGATCTTGCTCAATGAGCTGGCGTGGGGAGAGGGTGTACTCCACCAAGAGGCTCCCGCCTTGGCCTGGGATAGCGGCAATGGAGACCAAATGCCGCGACATATAAAACACTGCAGACGCCTGCCCAGGCTTAATGACATGCCGCATGGACTCAGGCTTTGTTATTAGCGAATCAAGCCTTGTCTTGATCTGAGTTAGCAGGCTCAACATCACAGATACCCCTCAGCCTCAGCCCGTCCCCAGACCCGGCCGCCGCTGTCCATCCGCACGCCGCCTGCGCTCGATGCCGGGGTCGGCAGGCCGATGTGCATGCGTCCACTGGCGATGTCCTTGAGCATGGAGCGCGCGCCTTGCGCCGCCACGCGCTCCGGGGCGTGGTCGGTCAGGCGCGCGCCGTGGGCCATCATCAGCGCCTCACGCGCAAGCTCGCAGGCGATGCGCACGATCACGCGCGGCACCTGGGCCAGTGGCAGGGCGTAGCGCCCGGCCAGATGGGCATCGATCAGCGCATCCACATCCGCCAGCACGCCCTCCACCAGGGCGGCATCCGGCGTGCCGGTGCGGTCGCGATCCACCAGGGCCATGATCTCGTCCTCGCCATAGCGGGCGATCAGGTCGGTCAGGGCGCAGTAGCTCATAGCCGCTCCACGATCAGCATGCGGTCGGCCTCGATGGCCGCGAGCTGGTCATCACTGACCTCGACGATGCGCGGCGCGGCATCAAAGCAGAGCCCGGCCCGCCAGCGGCGGGCGGCCTCCGGCGAGACCCGCACGCTCAGGCGATGCGTGCGCGGGGTAACGGCCTCCGTGCCGTGGGCCGATGGAGTGGGTTGGCGACGGGCCATCATGTGCCTCACAGACGTTCGGAGACGATGACCTCGACCAGACCGCGGTTGGTGTTGGTCTGACCGTTCGCCAGGCGTTCGGCCATGGCGATGTCGAGGGCGGCGGCGCGCAGCTCAGGGGGGACCACCAGCACGTTGGGCTTAATCCCAAGCGGGCGGCCGCCATCGGCGGTGAAGCGCATCATGCGCGCATAGGCGGCGTTGAAGTGCTCGGCATCCAGCGGCTGGCGGCTCATGAAGGCCTGCTGCCAGAAGCCAAAGCCCACGTTGCAGCGCATATCCACGCCATAGCGGTAGATGTTGCTGGTGAACACCACCTCATCATCGCTCTTGGTCATGGCGACGAACTCGGGGCGCTTGCGCTCCTGATAGATGATCGGCTTGAGCACGTTGCGGGTATCGAGCAGATACCAGGCCGGGCCAGGGTTGCTGGCCGGCACGTCCATATTGCTGACCAGTTGCGCCGTACCGCTGCCATCCACGTTCGGATAGACCGGGTGGTCGGTGTCGAAGAAGTTCTGCCCGTCATAGCAGGTGGTGCTGGCACCGGCCTTGAGCAGGTCGAACACCAGGCGATCCGGGAACAGCGCTGCGGTGCGGCCCATGTGCGCCATCATCGGGGCATAGATGCCGACCTGGTCGTCCTCGATGTCGGTGCGCTTGACGCCCACCGTGCTCTCGAAGTCCTTGTTGTCGATGGCATAGCCATGCGCGGCCATGTCCTTGATGACGCGATCACCGATCCACTCGCGGAAGTCCGGGAAGTCGCCCAGCCAGCCGTAGGTGTTGCTGCGCGTGGTGGAAGGGACGATGGTGGCGAGCTTGGCGTATTGCGCCTCCGGCACGGCGGCCTCGAAGGCCGCCTGGTATTCCTTGCGGAAGCCCGTTTGCAGGGCGGTCAGAAGCTGCGGGGTGACGATGGCCATGGGATCACTCCTTATTCAAACGGGTCTTGAAGGCCAGGTATTCATCGGGCGACTGCCCAAGCAGACGGCAGGCGGCCAGCTCCTCCTCAGAGAGCGAAGGCTTGGCCTCCAAGGCCTTGCCCTCGGTCTGGATGCCCTTGAGCGCGGCGATGGACGGGGCGGTCTCGAGGAAGCGCTTGAGCGCGGCCAGATCGGTCTTACCCAGGTCACGCGCCCACGGCTCCATGGCCTGGATCAGGCGGCCATCCGCCAAGGCGGGGCCGATCAGGGCATCGATCTCATAACTCATCACCTGCGCACTCAGCGCGGCGACCTGCTCTTGCAGGCCCTTGACCACGTCGAGCGGGGCGGTCTGCGCCTTGAGGGCGGCCACGTGGGCCTCGGCCTCATCGGCCTTGGCCTTGAGGGCGGCGATAGCGGCATGGATGGCCTCCGGGGCGGCATCATCGGCCAGCCCCAGGAGCGCAAGGGTCTCCGGGGTCATATCAGGCTCCTGTGGGATGTGATGGGAGAGCGCGGCCACGGCGGCCATGCCGTCGAGCGCGGGGTCATTGGTCAGCGCGGCATGCAGCAGGCGCTGCACGCGCCCCTGCCGGTCGTAGCTGAACACGGGGGAGATAAAGCGGTACTCGCGCGATGCGATCATGGCGCGGGCGCGCTCGGTCCATTCCACGCCCACGGCCCAGAGGCCGGAGTCCCGCCATTCCAGCGCCTTGAACCACCCTGCCGCCGGGGCTGGCTGGCCGTTCTGTTCGGCGCGCAGGGTCTGATGCTCGTAGTCGATGACGTAGGGGTTGGCGCGTGCGGCGGCCGCCGCGATCAGGCGTTGGGCCTGCGCGCCATCCAGCCGCCAGGCGGGTACGTCCTGCGGGCGGCCATCGATGGCGCGAAACTCGCCCGCAGGTAAAAGCTGGATGGCGGACGGGGCCGCGCCATCCTGGGGCAGAAGATCGGCAGTGAGACAGGCGATGCGCGTGTTCATGCGGCCCATGATCAGGCCGCATGAACACGCTGGCGTGATGAACGATTTCAGTAGGGCGGCAGCACCCCGTTTAAAACCGCTTTAAAACGGCGTGTGAGGCGCTGGCATGGTGATGGCTATGGGATGGGATGGGCAGGACGCGCAAAGCGCCCTAAAAAGGCTATCGCTTGGACAGCGCTCCGCCAAGGTAGCCGCGCACGATGTCCATGATCTCGCCCTTGTCCTCCTCGCCCAGGCCAAGATAGGGCCGCGCGGGGATGATGGCCTTACGCTTGCGCCCGGCCTGCCCGCCGAACTGATGGATGGCGGCATAGCGTTTATTGCTGCCCACGATGGCGTAGTCCTTGCCATGCTCGGTCACGATGCTGGAGGCAAGCTGCCCCGAGCGCTGCAGGATGGGGTGGGCATCGCCACCGCGCGCCTTGATGGTGCGCGGGGCCAGCGGCGCCCAAGGCATGCCAGTGGCCGGGTCATGCTCCTGGTCGAAGGCGCGCTCGACGGCATCGGCCAGCACGCCAGCGATGTCCTGCATGGCCTGGGAGAGGTCGGAGGTGCGGCGGGCGAGCGCCTGGATGGCGTCGAGCACGTCGCGGTCGTCGTAGTCGATTTTGATCATGTGATGTCAGTCCATGCCCGCGAGCGGACGGGCTATACTTGCCATTGAGCTTGGATGATGAGTCGTGGCAATGGGGTGTCCACGAGGTTGCGGCAGCCGTCGCAGATCGATGAGGGAGGTCCCCGCCCCTCCATCATCCAAGACCGCCAAACAGCAATTTCACGCTGCCCGCCTTAAGCCTGTTTTTCATTTCTTCCAGCGTGATGGTGTAGGCCGACACGGCAGCATTGGTCGCGCGCTTCGGTTTACCCGTCACGAAATCAACTTCCACAGCCAGCTGCGGCGCACGGCCATCAGCGCCATCAGCGCCATGGAGAATCCACAGCGGCTTGCCGCTTTTGAGATCAATAACAAGCGCCATCGCCTGCTGCCATAGATGCGGAAGCGCGCGCCATTGCGCCTCGGTCAATGCGTTGCCAGCGTCACTGTGCCGCCGCGCCTTGGGGCCATTTACGATGCCTGGCCGGACCATGACCTCGGCGCTTTGAGGAACGATACCGGCATCCATAAGGTATGCCAGATCACGCGTGCCGATCACGCCAAGCCAGCCAAGGCGATCACGCGCAACGCCTTGAAGGGCATCCTCGATCCATATCGACCAGCCTTTAAGCACAAGGTCATGCAAATCTTCGCGCGAGGCCGCGCCCACTGCGGCAGCGTAGGCTTCAATCTTGGCCTCAGCGGCATCCAAAAGCCCGCGCCATGCGGCTCCCGCCTTGCCAGGGTTATAGCTCCACCCCGCGTCCGGCAGCATCACGCTCTCGCGTCCGTCGCGGCCAATGATCTTGATGCCGGTCACCTCGCGCAGGTCGGGCGAGCCATCCGGCCGCTTGCCCGCCTGCACCTCGCGCGTGACCAGCATCCCTTCGCTGGACTCGACCTTCAGCCCTTCGCGGGCCAGGCGATACTCGGAGAGCGCGCGCACGCGGCAGCGGCAGTTCCAGCCGTTGGGTGGGTAGAGGTGATCCCAGATCGGATCATCCGCGCGCCACACGCGGCCATGCAGGGCGGCATGGGTCGGGCGGGTGCGTGAGTCACGCACCGCGACATACTGCCAATAGGGGCGCGCGCCGCGCCGGGCCAGCTCGACCTGCGCCTTGTAGCGTCCGGCCATGTAGGCCGTCTGCATGTTCTGACGGTAGATGAGCTTGAGGCGGCGCGGGCTGCCCCACTCGACCGGGCGGCCGGTGGCGGGGTCGTAGGTCTCCAGCACCTCGCCGGTGGCCTTGTCGATGGCCTGGCCCCACCAGCCCTTGGCCTGGAGGATCGGGGTCAAGCCCTTGATGAACGCCTGCTCGGTGCGCCCCTCCTTCAGGGCCGCTTGGAGCGCGCTGTAGATGTCGTGGAGGATGTCCAGCTTGGCAAGCCGCGCCACGGTGAAGGCCTTGGCATGCTGCGCCTGCCACAGCTCACGCCAGTCGCCGGTGGTGACCAGCCCCTTACCCTCGAAGTAGCGGATGGCCTCCTCCGGCGGCAGGCCGATGGCATAGCCAAGGTCGATCTCAGGCTTCACCCTGCGCCTCCAGCCGCCCGGCAAGCTCCAGCGCAAACATGGCGCGGGCCAGCGCCTCGGTCAGAAGGTCGGCATCCATGGCCGGATAGGCCTGGGCCACGGCCTCCAGCGCTTGCTCCGGGCTCATCCCCTCACGCAGGGCGGCCAGCAGCGGGCGGATCATCGCCTGGGCCTGATCATGCAGGCCGGGCGGCTCCAGCGTATCGAGCGCATCCTGTACATCGCGCGGCGCGGCCGGATCGGCCTTCAGGGCCACCCCACGGCAGCCATCGCAGGCGCAGCCCATGCGCCGCGCGGCCGTGGCGCTCGTCGCCCCGGCCGGCTCCAGCACCGGCTCATCCGCCTCGGCCTCCGGGATGCGCAGCTTTTCATGCACCCAGCGCGCGGGGATGCGCAGCCCGGTCTGCACCAGCTTGGGCAGGGCGTCGGCCATGGCCGCCAGGTCCTCGGCCTCCCCGGTATCGAACACCAGCCTGGGCAGGCGTTGCAGGCGGGTATTGAGGCGGGCCAGCGGGGTGATGAGGTCGCGGGTCAGGCTGCGGGCGATCAGGCGTAGGTCGGCCGCGAGGATGTCGCGGCGCACCTCGTTATGGGTCTTGGCCGCCGCATAGCTGCCCTTGCCATCCACGCTGGTGGTCAGCGTGCCGCCCAGCACCGCCTTGCTGATGGCCTCCTCTGCCCAACTGATCATCGCCATGAACGGATCGGCGGCCCCGCTGGCGGCCTGCTGGAACTCGATGGCCATGCCCTCCGGAAGGATGCCCGCGGCCGCGTGGCCGATGTTGACCACGGCCTGCATCAGGGTCGCCTTCTCCTCATCCGTCGCCCCGGACGGATAGCGCCCCAGGCGCAGCGGCAGGCCGTAGATTTCCAGGAACTCTGCCAAATCACGCGCGGTCAGGTTGCGGAACAGGAAGGGCCAGCCCAGCACGCGCACCAGTCCAGCGCGGGTCAGGTAGCCGGACTTGGCCGGGTGATGATGGACGATCCAGCCCCATGGCCGCAGCGCCTCTCCGCCCTGCGCCTCGGTGCGCAGGCGCAGCGTGCTGCGGTCATCCTCCGCGACCATGAACCAGTCGGATGGGCGGGCATGCGGCATGCAGCGCCACTGTCCCTCGCTCTGTTTCCACTCGAGCTCGATGCAGGTATAGCCCGGCAGGATGGCCTGGCCCAGGTCGAGGATCAGCTGGTCGAAGTCCAGCTCCTCGCGCAGGATGGCCTCAAGCTCGGCGCACTCGGCCTTCTCGGCGGCCGAGGCCCCGGCGGGGGGGACCAGCATCCAGTCGGCGGTCAACAGGGCCAGGCGGCGCTTCGAGAGTTCCGCGAAGATATGCGCGTCCTTTTCCTCCATGTCCTCCGCCAGGCGCGCCTGGGCGGTCAGGTCACCCTGTTCGGCCTCCTCGTACAGGCGCGCGAGCTTGGCCGGGGTCAGCCCGCGCGTGGGGTGGTCCTGAAACTCACTGCGCAGGCCAGACAGGCGCGCCGTCTGTGGCTCGCGGGCCAGCTCGGCGGGCTTGATGGGCTGGCCATCGGGGCCAAGGATGCGTGGGCTTACCATAGGCCAACCTCGCGTGTCGAGAGATCACGGGTGATGGAGGGGGCGCGGCCTGTCATGGACTCTGGCGTCGCGGCCTCGAACGGCCCGATCACCAGCCGCCCGCGTGTGTCTGCCGCGCCGCAGGCCAGGGCCAGCGCCCAGAAACGGTCGGCGTGGCCGTTGCCATTGCGCTCGGCCGTAAGGCGCGGCGCGCCGGTCGCGCCCATCTCGCGCTTGACGCTGTGCAGGTCGGCCCGCAGCTCCGGCCGGGCCGGGATGCGGATGGCGCGATCCTCGAACCGCTGCTTGAGCGCGGTGGCCAGGTCCAACTTGCGCGCGGCCGAGAACAGCACGCCCTCGATGCGCAGCATGCCGTGGCGGCGCTTGGCCTCCTGCACCGACATTTCGCCCAAGCCGGTCTGGTCGAGGGCGGCGCGGGTCACGCGGTACTGACTCATGATGCGGTCGAGCTCCGCGAGCTGCTCGGCAAAGCGGGTCCGCCGCAGCTCGATGATCTCGCGGCAGTGCAGCACATCGCCCACCTCCTCGAGCACGGCGATCACCGTGAGGTCACCACGCGCGGCGAAGTCCATACCGACAAAGCACGGCCCGCCGTCGTAGGGGCCAGGCTCGGGCACCTCACAGGCCGCGATCAGCTCATAGGGCAGCCAGGATGATGCCGCATCGACGAACTGACACTCGAATTCCTGTGCCCAGGCCTCCGGGTCGTTCATCGCCCGCCTCAGCTCCTCCACGTCGCGCGGCAGGCCGTCACGAACCGCATCATGGATGGTCACCACATGGCGGCTGAAGATGCTCTCCTGCGCGGTCATGATCTCGTGGAACTTGTCGCCCACGCCGTTGGGCGTGCTGATCACGCGCAGCTTCAGGCCGGGCTTGGAGACGACCGGCAAGAGCGCTGTCCAGATGGCGCGGTTGTCCTGATGATGGGCGAACTCGTCGAGGATCAGGTTGTCGGACATGCCGCGCGCGGTGGACGGCTTGCTGGCAATCGCCCGGATGTAGCTTCCGCCAGGCAGCTTGACCACGTGCGCCAGCTCATCATGCTCAAAGGGTAGGTCGAGGGCCTCAAACGCCTGTTTGAAGGCCCTTAAATGCAGCTTCACGCCGTTGTCCATCGCATCCAGCGCGCGGTCGCGGGAGACCGAGAGGATCGTCCAGCGCGCCACGCGCCCCTCGGCCTCGGCCTCGAGCACGTCCAGCACGGCCTCCAGGGTGGTGGTGAAGGTCTTGCCGGTCTGGCGGCTCCACATCCCCGCCTTGAAGCGTGCAGCATCGCGCAGATAGCGCTGCTGGTAGGGGTAGAGGATGGGCGAACTCATGTGCTAGCCTCAGCAACATGAAGAACGTCATCATTCGCCGCGTGATCCAAGCCATGCCGCAAGGCATGGGGCTTGGTTTTTCGTCCGGCGCAGAGCGGATTGCCGAGGCCGCGGCCAAGGTCAAGGCTCCGGGGCGCAGTGATCTGTCCGCGCTGCGCTCGGACTGGATGAAACTTGGTGGTGATTTCCGTGGCGCGCTCAGCTGCCATACAACGCCTCCCGCACGGCCTTGAGCGTCTCCGCATCGAGCCGCCGGCCAGCCTTCGATGCGGCGCGCTCCACCTCGTCGAGCTTCGCCCGCACCTCCTCAGCCCATTTCTTCTGCCCGATGCTCGCGCGGCTCGCTTCGGCAATCGCACGCGCGGCATGGGCCAGCAGCCGGACCCGATCCGCCGGCTCCATGTCCTCGGCCTCGCGGAGGGCCAGCATGGCGTCGAACAGGCTGGTCTGGAGCATCGAGAGCACCGCCGCGCTGCGATGATCGGCCTCATCCGGCGCGGCCTTGGCGAGCAGAAGCGCAGCCTCGGTGCTATCGCGAATGTCCTGGAGGCGCTCCTGGAGCTTCTGCCCATAGCGCGCGATGGCACTGCGGCTGATGGCCACGCCGTGGGCCTCGAGGATCATCTTCTCGAGCTGGTCATAGCCGGAGAATCCACGCTCGATCAGCAGGCGGTCGATGGCCTCGCGCACCTCGGGCGGAAGTTGACTGATGCGGTCGCGGGGCGGCATGGGACTCACCAATATTTCACCGGCCGCGCAATACCCGCCGGGCAGTCGGCCGTGTACTCCACCACATCCATGCCCGCCTTGGTGATCTCCGCCACCCACCCGCCATCCGGCAGGCGTTTGACGTGCGCCATGCCCGCGGACTCCAGGAAGTGCAGGTGCGTGCGCACATCCGAGGCCGTGGCCTTGATGGGTACCGCCTCGAGGACGGACAACACCAGGCGCTCGGCGACCGGGATACCCGCGCCGTGATAGAGCGCGGAGAGGACGATCCAGCGTGCGGTCTCGCGTTCCGATTGCTCAATGGTTTTCATGACCTTTCCCCATGATGATGTTGGTGAGAGCGTCGAGCTTGGCGTTGACCAGGGCCTCGGCGCGGATGTGATCCTCGCGGCGCACGAACTGATCGATCCGCGCGCCCACGGCATCGATGCGCGCAAGCACCACGGTCGTCTCGCGGATGGCATCCTCGCGCCGCTGGTAGTGCATGGGCAGCTCGATCATGAGCTTCTTGAGGTCGGCATCCACCCGGGTGACCTCCGCCGCCACCTCATCGATGCGCGCCAGCCGCCGGTCCAGCTCGCTGATCAGGCGTATGGCCATCGTGCGCACCGTCCACACGGCCGCGCCGATCATGCCGCTGACCAAAAGCACGGCCAGCGGGACGATCCAGCCCGGGATGACGGCCTCCGTCACCATGACCGCACCCCGCCTTCCCGCGCGATGGCGTCCTGCTCGCGCTGCCAGTCATCCCGGCAGTGGGCATCACACCAGCGGCGGCCATCCTTGAGCGGCGCGCCACAGTAGTAGCACTCGCCACAGGCCGGCGGCCCCTCCGGGGCGCGTGTGCTCAAGGCTTGCGCCTGAAACAGCGTCTCCACGGCCTGCGCCTTATCGATCCAGTCGCCCATCCGTCTCACTCCTCAACCACACCGTCAGGGCATGGCACTGCTCCATACAGGCATGCAGGCGGGATGCCGTCTCCACGTAGGCCGACAACAGGCTGCCCAGGCTCGCGTCCTCCGGCGCCACCGGCGCCGGGCAGGGCGTCATCAGGGGCACAGGGGCAGGCCGCGCCATCCGCGCCTCGAGCTGCGGCATGGGCGAGGCACAGGCCGCAAGCATCAAGGCGGCAGTCGCGATAGACAGGTTTCTCCACATGCTTCACCACCGTCTTCATGAGCTGCTGCGCGCGCCCCTGCATCGCCTGCTGGCGCGCGGCATGGGCACGCAGAATCTCGGCATCGATGGCCGCCTGCTCGACCGCCTGGGCAATGGCGCGCTCCACCGCGGCCAGGCGCTCGGTCTTGGCTGCCGCCTCCGCATCCGCCCGGCCTTTGAGATAGCCGCCGCCGACCAGTGCGACCAGCACCAGCCCCGCGCCCATCACCTCGACCAGCGGATTCATCGGGCCGCCTCGACCATCGGTGCCCCTTCGCGGCACAGGCGATGTTCGGCCTGCCGCCGCTTGACGAGGCCGGGCAACTCGCGCCCGCCGGCTTTGGTCCAGCGCAGCATCTCATCGCACGCGGCGGCATACAGCCGCTCCCTCTCCCCCTGGGAGTGGGTTGGGGTGAGGGTCTCCCGCAGGCGCTTGACCAGGGTTGATCGGCAAAATGCGCTCGGCCCGATGTTGTAGGCCAGGCTCACGAAGGCATCCCACTCATGCGGGTAGAGCGGCACATCGCCGATGCAGGCGCGCATGCGCTGCTGGATGGCCTCGGCATCCACCGCCAAGCGCACCACCGCCCGTTCCGGCGTGGTGGTATCACCCGCCTTCACCGGGCTGCCATCGGCGCGGGTGGTGGTGCCAAAGCCGACGGTCTGCACCCCCACGCCATCGTCATAGGCGCGCGAGCGGTAGCCCTCATGCACGGCCATGCCGGCCAGGCCCAGGGCCGAAAGGGTCAGGGAGGCGGCAAGCAGGCGGGTTTTCAAGGGCGCGCTTCCAAAAATGCACACGCCCCGGATTTTCCGGGGCGTAGCATCATCAGACAGCATGAAAGGCTTCAGTAGAGAGGTAATGTTTGTTGAGCCGCATCCCGCTCTCGGTAGGAATCAGGATGGATTTTAAGAATATTCCAGATATGCCGATCCGAGAGTTTATGCATTGGAGCCATCATAGCGATGGCATGATTGGCGCTCATCCCGCGCTTGATCATCTCATCAAACTGCTGATGGATGATTCGATTCCTGGCACGCAGCAAGGCCTCGGCACAGCGCGGAATATAGAGCTTTTCCCTTGCATAGTGCTCGCAGAGCTTTTTGGCGATATCGACGCCGACCTTTTCAGCCAGCATCGTGAACCGCAACTCGCCCATGGCATTTTTACCCACGGGCATGGGAAAGGTTGTTCCGCCCAGCTTTTCCACCAGCAGGATGGTATCCGGCAGGCCGATCAGGGCCACGATCTGCCGTGCCGTGGCCGGCAAATCGTGCGACTCGATCAGGTCAAAAAACCGATTATCCATCATGCCCCAGCCTTGAGTTTTAGCATCAATTCACTGATCGAAACCATGGCCTGGGCGCGCGCCTCGTCTGAGCGCACGGATTTAGGCAGGGCTTGCATGGGCTCGCGCATGGGCAGCACTTCGAGCAGCTGCGCCGGCGCGGGCCAGCGGGTCACGCGGCCTGACAGGAGGCGAAAGGCGGTTTCAAGGCGCGCCGTATCGACCGCCTCGATCCACACCCGGCCATACCAGAGCGCATCCACCCACACCGCCCGGCAGGCGGCCGCGGTCTGCGCATCCGGAGGGGTGCCTGGCAGCTGCAGGGCCGCCAGGCGAACCAGGCCCACGGCAATGGACTGCTCAAACCATGGCTCAGCCATCGGGCATCACCCCAAGGAAGCCAGCCATGGCCTGGGCGGTGCGTGAGGATGGCACGGCCGCCCGCTCTATGCGCGGGATGGGCGCGGCCTCGCCACGCGCGGCCACGCTCTCGATCACCTTGATCAGATAGGCATGGCTGTCCAGTGGGCGGACATCGCCCGCATCGCGCTTGCTGCGCATGGCCTCGATGGTGATGACCAGCGCGCGTTCCAACACATCGGGCGCGGCCAGCGCGGTGGCCTCACGCGCGATGCGCAAGGCCCGATCCCATGCCAGCGCGCGCTTGGCCGGCCGCCACAGGCCGAGATACTGGACCATCGCGCGCCCAAGCCCGGCGGGAAGTCCAGCCAGAAGGCCGAACAGCTCGCGCGCGGCCTCATCCTCCACCCAGGCTTCCAGGGCGGCTTCGGCATGGCACACCGGGCAGCGCAACCTCATGGGCGCACCTCATCCCCTGTGGCCCGATCACGTAAGACAAGCTCAAGCCCTAGCGCCTCGGCAATATCGCAGGCCGCATGCAGCGGTATGGCCCGCCGCATGTTTTCATACATCAGGATGCTATTGCGGTGGTATCCACTGATGACGGCCACTTCTTCGCTGGTCAGTTTCATCGATTGGCGGCGCTGGCGGAGTGCCAACATAATCTCCTTGCGATTCATCGATTACCTCCGCTTGTCGTATTGCAACGCCGCAATCACCTTGGCAAGCTGCCGTGCATCGCACCATTCCAGCCGTTCCACCCCGCACACCCGTTTGGCAATGGCCTCGGCATAACTCCACGGCACGGCATGACCTTGGCGGCTGGCCTTGTCGGCCAGCAGGGCCTCGATCTTGGCAAGCTGGGCCTTGCGTCCTGACCGTACCTTGGGCTCGCGCCCCGCGCTTTTGGGCGCGGCCGGTCGCCAGCCCTTGTCGATCAGCTCGTTGAGCACGCTTACCAGCTGCGCCACGCTCATGTCCTTGCTGCTTTCCGCTCCATGCCGGCGCAGGATGGCGCGGTAGTCGTCATCCGCCATGCCCAGCTGCCCCTTGGCGATGTGGATCTTCTGGATCAGGGCCTGCCTGCGCTCACGCATCGCCATCCTCCAGGCTGTAGGACCACAGCCGCACTCCGCCCGGCGCCCCCGACGGGTTGGGCACCACCTCCAGTCGGGAGCGCACCGGCACGCCATTGGCGCGCAGCTCGGCGATGATCGAGTTCACCGCGCAGACCTTGGCACCCTGAACGATCTCCATCGTCGTGTACCACCCGCCTTGCCTAAGCAAGGCCAGTACGCGCTGGAGGCGGCTTGATGTTTCGAGCTTGGCGGCTTTCATGTCACGTCCTCACGCTTCGCTTGATCAAGCCCGAGGCACCCCGGGCTTGGGCAAACGTCAGTCGATGGCGCGCTTGAGCTGGGCGGCGGGCTTGAAGGCCAGCGCCTTGCGCGCCGGAATGACGATCGCCTCGCCGGTCTTGGGGTTGCGGCCCTTGCGCTCGGCGCGCTCAACGATCTTCAGCACCCCCACCCCAGGGATGCGGCATTCGCCATACTCGGCCAGCACGATGGCCACGGCCTGGCCAAAGCGGCTGATCTCATCCCGGGCACGGGCGCGGGTGATGGACGAGACGGATGTCATGGCATCGATCAGTGGATTCATGCGGCTTTTCCTCGCTTCTTGGCAGACAGGTCTTTGAAGGTGATGGACACGGATTCCTTGATCTCCAGGCAGGCGCGCAGGGTCTCCGCCAGCGGATGATCGGCGTCGGCGGCCATGGCGATCAGCTTCTCGGTGGGCTGGTACTCGACCCTGATGTCCACAAGGTCGGCAAAGCGCTTGCCCAGCGCCGCCTTCAGCGCGGCTTCATCGCTCACGACGACCTGCTGCCGCAGGATCACCTGCGCCTCGGCCAGGTCATCCACGCTGATCACGGTCTCCGGCGGAACCAGCTGCTTGAGCTCGGTCTTGATCTCGCTGACCCGGCGGGTCCGCGGCTTGGCCTCGGCTTCCGCCTTCAGCCCGTCCAGCACAAGCTCCACCACGCGCTCGGGCGCGGGGCTGGCCTCGCCGGTCCGTTTGTCCACGACCACGCCGTGGGGTAGGGGTTTTCGTTTCATGGGTTTCCTCTTGGCTGCTCATCAGGCCCGGATCACCACACCCGGGCGACAGGGCATGCCGCGTGGAGGGGCGGCCGCCCTGTTTCGCATCAGTGGCCCTGCACCTCCCACTCGATTCGGCAGCCGCAGCGCTGCACCTGCATGCGCCGCACCCGGCCATGCGGCCCGCCCATGTAGGCGTAGGCATAGGCCGTGCCGAGCTCCCTGTTGCGCGGGCTGACCTGGATGGTGATCACCGGCATGGGGCGGTTGGCATCCACCTCCAGCACGGTCAGGCTCAGGCCATTGAGCAGCTCGATGGCCTCGCGCAGGCAGCGCAGGCGGCGTTGAACCTCCTCGTTCAGCACCGGGCGGCGATGGGCGCGTGCGTGGTGGTGTTGAGTGGCGACGTGCATGTCAGTCCTCCTGATTCATGTTGTTCGGGCAGGCGCGGCAGGCGCGCCACAGGCGCACCCGCATCGGGTTGGTGGGGATCAGCTCAGTGCGCTGATGGGCAATGCAGGTTTGGCGTTGGACGGTGCCAAGCACCGGGCACTCGACCGTGTGGTGCATCAAGGCGCCTTCAACGGCCGCCTGAATGCGCTTTAAATCCCCCTTATAGGTACCGGAAAGCACCTGGGAAATGGCTGCTGGTGAATAGCCGATATTCTTGGCCACGGCCTTTTGGCTTGAGGCCTGGCAGGCCTCGCGTAAAAGCTCAATCCATGCGCTCATTCGACGCCCTCCGGTTTAATCGGATACGCCGTCTGGGTATTCGGGTCGAAAACCTCCCCTTTCGGCTTTCTCCAGCGGGGTGCATAGGGGCCGGTATCACGCATCAGCACATAGCGCGAGCTCGCCCCGCGGCGGCCGCGTGTCGAGCCTTGCGCATCGATGCGGATCAGGTATCCGGTTTCGCGTAAAACCGCGCAGTATTTGGTAATGGCCTTGTAGGCCCAGCGCTCATCGCGGCTCGCCATCACGGTCAACCTGGCAAGGTCGAACTTGCGCATCACCCGCATGGCGGCCCAGGCGCGCTGCATCAGGCTGTCCCGGCGCGGGGCAGTGGGGCCGATGGGCCCGCGCGGCCCGCGGAACACATCCACCCCCTCGGCGGCGGCCTTCCGCCCGGCCTCGGTCAGGGCATAGCAGTGATGCCGCACATGGCGCGCCAGGCCGTTACGGCGCAGCACCTGGCAGGCGTCCGACACCTGCGCCCCGGTCAGCCCCGCCATCTCGGCCAGGCGCTCCACGGTGCCGCAGTCTTCCCCGCGCGCGGCCAACTCGCCCATGGCGGTCAAAAGGCGCGTGGCAATGTGGTGGCGCATCACACCCGCCCCCGCACGGTCACGCTTGCGCGGCGCTGCCAGTCATGCACCAGCCGCTGCTTGCCGATCATCGAAAGCTCGACCAGCTTGGCGCCACTGGCCTTGCCCACGCGCTCGACCTGCGCGATGGCATTCATCACCTCGCGCAGACGCCCGGCGGCCTGGCGGTGAATCTCCGCCACCAGGTCATCCGCGACGCCCACCTCGCACACGGTGTCACAGCAGACGCGGACATCCTCGACCGTGGCGGCGCTGAAGTGGACCACGGCGGCAATGCGGCTCGAAATCTGCGCAAACCGCGCGATCTTGGCCTGAACATGCTCCATGCCGACCAGCACCGTGGTCACCTCGGTCATGTCGGTCAGATCGCGGACGGACTCCAGCACGCGCGAGTCATGCAGCGCATGCTCCACCTCATCGATCACCAGCGGGCGCGGGTCGCGGGCCAGCACGCCCATCGCCTGGGCAAACAGGTCCTCGCTGCGGCGCGCCGGGGCGTGGCCAAGCTCGCGTACCAGCTCGGTCAGCATCCAGTGCGGGGTGTAGCTGGCCTTGGCGCGCAGGTACACGGCCCCATGCTGGGCCGCCCACCACTGCACCGTGGAGGTCTTGCCATAGCCGGGGTCGCCCGTGACCAGCAGCATGCTGGCCTCGGAAGCGCCGCGCTCATCGACAACCTGAACGCCGCCCAAAAACTTTTCGACGTTGCTGGTGATTGCAAAACGATGTCTCATCTGTGCTATGCTCCTCTGTGCACGAATCAGCCATGGATGGCGTCCATGGATGGATCAACCCGCCCGGCTCCACCCGGGCGCGGCCTCAAAATCCCCACCCTCCAGAATCTGCACACGCAGACGGAAGGCCGGGGAGGTCTCAAACAGGCGACTCAGGTAATCGCGCTGCACATCGTTCAGCGCGTCAGGGTCGCGTTTACTCAGGCGGTACAGGTCCAGCGGATCGGTGATGGTGGTCACGGCCGGCTCCACGGCCTCGGCCGCCTGCATTCGCGCAAGCTCCGCGCGGCCGCGTGCGCGGGCAAGCTCGGTCGCCTCATCGATTTCAGGTACGGCCGGGGTGAAGAGCCCATCCAGCACCTGCCCGACCTGATGCTCCAGCTGGATGCCCGTGACCGTGGCCCCGGTGAGGCGCTCGATCTGCTCGACCTTGCGCCGCACCTGCGCCTGGCGGCGCTTCTCGCGGCCAATATCGAGCACGCTGTCGGGCATGTAGGGCGAAGCGTTGCCATCGCGCACGGCCACGGCCAGCAGCCGGCCTTCGCGGTCGTGCACCCACACCCGCGAGCCATCGCGGATGTCGTAGGCCACCTCCACCTGCCGCTCGTCGCCCTCGAGCATCGCCAGCTCGGGCGCGTAATAGCGCAGGTTGAACAGCCGCACCTCGCCGCGATGCGTGGTGCGCATCAGGCGTGGGCGCAGCATCATGCCGAGCATCTCGGCATCGATCGTCTCCGGCGCCCAGCCGCTCGCCTCGTACTGCGCCCATACCTGATCCGGGCTCAGCCCGCCCAGGCTCGAATGGGGCTCCGCGTTGTAGTGCGCCACCGCCTGCTGGCAGAGGTCCACAAACTCGGCCCAGCCGATGATGTGCCGCGCCCGTCCGGCCAGTGCCAGCTCGCGGCGGCTGATCTTGTGGACGCGGCTCTTGGCCTCGGCATCCATGCCCGCGCCGATGAAGCTTGGAAGCTGCCTGGCCAGGCGCACCCATACCGTCTGATGGATGCGCTCGATCACCCCGCGCGCCTGCGAGTTGTACGGAATCGAGTGCCTCAGCTCGATGCCGAGCCGATCCAGCGCGCCTTGCACGGCCTGGTTTTTGTAGCCGCGCCCATTGTCCACATACAGCACCGCCGGGATGCCGCAGGCCGCCACACCAAGGCGCAGACCATCCAGCACGGCCAGCGCCGACTCGGCCAGCTCCACGCTCCAGCCCACGATGCGGCGGGTGCGGATGTCGGCATAGGTGGTGATCTCCGGGCGGAACACCCGCCCCGGATAGAGCGGATGCTGCACCTCGGCATCGAAGGTATGCCCGTCCGCCGTCCAGATGTCGTTGGGCTGCAGATGCTCGAAGCTGCGGCGGCGGAAGGGGAGCAGGTTTTTCAGCTCGCGTGGCCCCATGCGGCCCTGCTCGCGGGCCTCCGGGGCGAGCCTGGCCAGGAAGCGCCGCACCTGATGGATGCTCGGCGCCTCCCCCTTCAAACCGGCCTTGAAGGCACGGTAAGCATCCTCCACCGACGGCTTGGTCGGCTTCTGGTAATGGGTAAGAAAAGCCCCGGCCCAGGCGGGTATGTCGAGCACCTTCTGGCGGCGCCCAGGGATCAGCCCAGCCTCGCCCGCCTTCTTGAAGGTGCCCATCCACAGCACCAGCGTGCGCGGCGCGATCACATGCCCATCGCGCGGCCGGTCGTTCGCCTGGCGGGCGGCCTCCATCAGGCGCTCATCGGCCTGCCCAAGGCGCAGAAGCTCGGCCAGATGCCTGGCCGCGGCCGTGGCACTCATATCACCATCAGCGGCCATGCGCTCGATGGCGCGGCACAGCATGGCTCGCGCCGCCGCCGTGAGCCGCTGATCGTCCGTGACCTGGTCATGGCGCACGGCCACGGCCTTCGTTCCGCTCGAAGGCGCAACCTCCACCACTGCCCGCCGCGCAATCAGCGCCGCGCGTGTCTCGGGTGGGAAGCTGGTGATGTGGTACTCAAGGCCGCCACCGCGACCAGACCTTTTTCTGGCTTTCCAGGCATCGCGCTTGGCTATGTCACGAATTGCGCGATCTGTCCCAGGAAGACCAGGGAGCCCGGCAATATCCTTGGCGGTAAACCAATCAGTCATGATCGATCTCCCCCATCAGGCTCTTGAGTTGCCTGATCCTGCGTGCCGCCTCATCGCGCTGGCGCTCGAGGCGCCCAAGCTCGGCAGTGAGGGCTTCGCGGCCAATCAGCAGGCGGCCGCCGCGGATATCCGCCAACCAGGCGGTCAGCACATGGCTCTCGCACACAGCCTCCAGTGCCGGCGCAAGGTAGAACGGCAGGTTGTGATCTTCCCGTGCATCGGAGGCATAGGCATCGAGCATGTTCTTGCTCAAATCCTTGCCCGTCAGTCGGCTGACACGCGCCGCCACCTCATAGCGGTCAATCGCCGCGCCGCGCAGTATTTCACTCACCATGTGCGCAACCTGCGGGCGGTAGTCCATCGTCCCTGGCAGCTCGGGCGCAGGCTCTGGCACATCAAAAAGATCGAGCGTGAAAGTATCTTTGACGCGCTTCATGTCATGCCGCCTTGCGCTTTTTTACGTTGCGCGGCTCAACTTCGCGTTTAAACTTGTTTAGATAGCGCGTGGGCCATATCACTTCTGGAGCAACGCCGATCGCCTCAGCAATGATGGCCTCGCCCTTGGGCCACTTGCGCAGCAGCGCCTGATAGAGCGCGGTGCGCGTGGCATATCCACAGTGCCTGGACAGTGATGCCAGGCTCCACCCGTTCTTCTTGAGCGCCGCCAGGATGTCGGCCCTGTGCCAGTCGGTCGTGGTGTGTTCGTGTGCCATGTAAATTTAGACATGCTTGCTATACGTGGCTCAAATATTAGCCTCATAAATGAGTCTTTGCAAGCACCCTAAGGCTTCCAAGTTCATCCTTGATACATCATCTATCAAGAGTGACTTTTTTCTTGTCAATTCAATGAGATGCAAAGATGGAAGATGACCGTGAAACTCGGAAGCAACTTCCAAGTTTGAGATCAGAACTTGGAAGCCGCATCAGAGTCGTTGCGGATTTGATAGGCGATCGATCAGAGGCTGCCATGGCGGCTGGAGTCTCTGTGCCATCCATTCAGCGCTACATAGCCGGCGGCATGCCTCCTTTCGATGCCGTTATCGGTCTTGCCGCTCGGACTGGTGTTAGCCTTGATTGGATTGCTTTTGGCGAAGGCCCGATGATGCGTGCCGAGCCAGCACATGCACCACAAGAAGGCACAGCAAGATGCGATGAGACCTGCAAGGAGGCCTTTGCCATGGTGCCGTACTACGACATCGAGGCAAGCTGCGGGCATGGGATATGGAATCTGGAGGCGAGCATCAGCAGCATGCTGGCCTTTCGCCGCGATTGGCTGAAGAAAGAAGGGCTCGACCCGGATCACCTGGCCGTCATCACCGCCCGCGGTGACAGCATGGAGCCAACCATCCACAGTGGCGACACGCTCCTGATCGACCTGCGCATCACCACGCCACGTCAGGACGGCATCTACGTGATCGAGCAAGATGGCGGACTCGCGGCAAAGCGCATCCAGCGCGCCTTGAACGGCACCTTATACATAAGGAGCGACAACCCAGCTTATCGAGAGCTTGTCATCAATCCAGACGACCACCTCAACATCATCGGCCGCCTCGCCTGGATCGGCCGCCGCGCCCCATGATTTCGTGCAAACTATCGCGCAAAAAAGGCCGGATCACTGCCCGGCCTTGCAAAATGACATTTTCCGCCTGTCAGATCATCCGCGCGCTTTGACACCCATCAAACCCGCACCAGAATGCACTTCATCCCAGATCATCCCACATCACATGCTATGCAAACTATCCCGTGAACTCACACCTTGAGGGGGGATTTTCCCTCACCCCCCGCCCCTCTCCCAGAGGGAGAGGGGGCACCGTTGGGCGGATGGGTAAAGCCGGGATGACGCTTACAGCCCCAGCTTCTTGTGCAGGTAGTGGATGTCCGTCCCGCCCTGCTGAAACGCACCGTCGCTCATCAGCTCGCGGTGCAGTGCGGTGTTGGTCTTGATCCCCTCCACCACCAGTTCGGACAGCGCGCCGCTCATGCGGGCGATGGCCGTGGCGCGGTCCTCGGCGTGGCAGATCAGCTTGCCGATCATCGAATCGTAATAGGGTGGCACGCTGTAACCGGCGTAGATGTGCGAGTCCCAGCGTACGCCCAGGCCCCCGGGGGCGTGGAAGGCGGTGATCTTGCCGGGGCTCGGGACGAAGTTGGTCGGGTCCTCGGCGTTGATGCGGCACTCGATGGCATGACCGCGGATCTGCACGTCCTCCTGACGGATGGACAGGGGAAGGCCGGCGGCGATGCGGATCTGTTCCTTGACGATGTCGACCCCGGTGATCATCTCGGTCACCGGGTGCTCGACCTGCACGCGGGTGTTCATCTCGATGAAGTAGAAGCGCCCGTTCTCGTACAGGAATTCGAAGGTGCCCGCGCCGCGGTAGCCGATGTCGATGCAGGCCTTGGCGCAGCGTTCGCCGATCTCGCGCCGCTCTTCGGCGGTCAGGCCGGGGGCGGGGGCCTCCTCGATCACCTTCTGGTGACGGCGCTGCATGGAGCAGTCGCGCTCGCCCAGGTGGATGGCGTTGCCGTGGGTGTCGGCCAGGACCTGGATCTCGATGTGGCGCGGGTGCTCGAGGAATTTCTCCATGTACACGTTCGGGTTGCCGAACGCGGCCAGGGCCTCGGCGCGGGTCATCTCGATGGCGGAGAGCAGGTGGGCCTCGGTGTGCACCACCCGCATGCCGCGCCCGCCGCCACCGCCGGCGGCCTTGATGATGACCGGGTAGCCCACCTCGCGGCCCAGGCGCAGGTTCTCGTCGGCGTTGTCGCCCAGGGCGCCGTCGGAGCCTGGCACGCAGGGCACGCCGGCGGCCTTCATGGCGTCCTTGGCCGAGACCTTGTCGCCCATCAGGCGGATGTTCTCCGGCTTCGGGCCGATGAAGATGAAGCCGCTCTGCTCCACGCGTTCGGCGAAGTCCGCGTTCTCGGACAGGAAGCCGTAGCCCGGATGGATGGCGACCGCGTCGGTGACCTCGGCGGCGGCGATCAGGGCCGGGATGTTGAGGTAGCTGTCGGCGGACTTGGCCGGACCGATGCAGACCGATTCGTCGGCCAGGCGCACGTGCTTGAGGTCGCGGTCAGCGGTGGAGTGCACCGCCACGGTCTTGATGCCGAGCTCGCGGCAGGCGCGCAGGATGCGCAGCGCGATCTCGCCACGGTTGGCGATGAGGACCTTGTTCAGCATGGCGGACGCCTTACTCGATGATGACGAGCGGCTGGTCGAATTCGACCGGCTGGCCGTTCTCGCACAGGATGGCCTTGACCACGCCGGACTTGTCGGCCTCGATCTGGTTGAACATCTTCATCGCCTCGATGATGCAGACCGTATCGCCCGCCTTGACGTGCTGGCCGACTTCCACGAACGGCTTGGCGTCCGGGGAGGCCGCACGGTAGAACGTGCCGACCATCGGCGACTTGATCACGTGGCCGGACAGTCCTTCCTCGGCTTTGGCGGGCGCTGCGGCCGCAGTCTGCGGGGCGGTCGCTGCGGCCGGGGCCGGCGCGGCCATCGGCGCGCTCATCACCATTTGGGGCATGGCCGGCATGTGGGTCGGCATGCGGCTGATGCGCACGGAGGATTCGCCCTCCTTGACTTCGATCTCGGCGACGCCGGAGCTGTCCAACAGTTCGATCAGTTTCTTGATGGTGCGGATATCCATGAGTCTTGCCTCGGTTCAGTGCGTGGGGCTTGCCAGGCGCGCGAGCGCGGCGCGCAGGGCGAGTTCATACCCTTGCGCGCCCAGGCCGGCAATCACGCCCACGGCGATGTCGGAGAAATAGGAATGATGGCGGAAGGGTTCCCGCGCATGGACGTTCGAAAGATGGACCTCGATGAACGGCAGGCCGGCCGCGAGCAGGGCGTCGCGCAGGGCGACGCTGGTATGGGTGAAGGCGGCCGGGTTGATGATGATGAACCCCGTGCCATCCAGCCGGGCGGCGTGGATGCGCTCGATCAGGACGTGCTCGGCATTGCTCTGCACATGGTCGAGCCGGTGCCCCTCGGCCTCGGCGAAGGCTTGCAGGTCGCGGACGATGTCGTCCAGCGTGGTGCGGCCGTATTTGTCCGGTTCGCGCACGCCCAGCAGGTTGAGGTTGGGCCCATTGAGGAGCAGCAGGTTGGCCATCGGCTCCGTGCCTTGTCTTGAATGGGGGGATTCTGCGGTCAGTGCGAGGAAATGTCCAGAACGGCGGCGAACGGTCAGGAAATGACCATCATCAATGGCGGAGGGCGGGTTCGAGCAGGGCGCGAGCCCTGGCCTCGTCCAGCCGGCCGGCGTGGACCGCGCGGATGACGCCTTCTGCGTCGATCACGACCGAATAGGGCAAAACGGCATGGGCATTGCCGAGCTTGCGGGCGAGCTCGCGCCCCTCGTGGTCGCCCAGCAGGATGGGGAAGGGGAGCGGGTGCTGGGCGAGGAAGGCTTGCACCTCCTCTGCCCCGGCAAGGGCGATGCCGATGACCTGCCCGTTTTTAGGCTGAAGGGCGGCGTGCACTCGGGCGAGCTCGGGGAGCTCCTGCACGCAGGGTGGACACCATGGGGCCCAGAAGTTGACCAGGGTGGTCTTGCCCAGCAGTTGCGCCTGAGAGAGAGGGGTGCCGCCGGTGAGGCTTGGAAGCGTGAAGTCAGGCACGGGGGTACCGATCACCGGGCGGGCCGCCTCGGCGACTACCTTGTGCGCCGCCTGCTCGGGGGTGCGCGGGGTGTCGTCGCCGCAGCCGCCGATAAGCCCGGCGGCGAGCAGGGCAGGCAGGAGGCGATGCCGCATCATGTGCCCAAGGCCCTACGGGCGAGCGGGGCAAACTCGGCGGGCGGTTTGTAGCCGACCACGCGGCTGGCGCGCACCTCCACGCCGTCCTTGGCGAAGAACAGGATGGCGGGCGGGCCGATCAGGCCGAAGCGCTTGAGCAGGGCCTTGTCTTCGGCGCTGTTGCGGGTCACATCGGCCTGCAGCAGGACCGCCCCGGCCACCGCCTGTTGTACGGCAGGATCAGGGAAGGTGTTGTGCTCCATCTCCTTGCAGCTGACGCACCAGTCGGCATAAAAGTCGAGCATCACCGGTTTGCCGGCGGCCCGCGCCTCGGCCAAGGCGCGCTCGAGCGCGGCTTCATCGCTGATGCGCTGGAACACCAGGCCGGCGGGTGCGGCGGCGGCCTGGGCCGTGCCGCCGCCAGCGAGGCCGCGCAGCGGCTGCAACGGGGTGCCCTGCCCGGTGGCCACGCCGACCAGCATCAGCAGGCCCCAGGCGAGCAGGACCAGGCCCAACGCCTTCCACAGCCTTGTCCAGCCGCGTTTTTCCTGGCCGACCGGCTCCATGTGGCCGGTCAGTTCGCGGCTGGCGTGGTAGGTCTGGTAGCTCGGGTGACTCACCGGCTCCAGGGCGCCAAGGTAGATGCCGGAGGCGATGAACAGCATGGCCCACAGGAACAGGGTGACGGCGTCCGGCAGCACGCGCGCGAGCAGCCAGATCGCCACGCCCAGCATGAGCACGCCGAACACCGCCTTGACGGTATCCATCCACGCCCCGGCACGCGGCAGAACCTTGCCGCCCAGGGTGCCGACCGCGATCAGCGGCAGGCCCATGCCGATGGAGAGGGCGAACAGCGCCGCGCCGCCGAGCACGGCGTCGCCGGTCTGGCCGATGTAGATCAGGGCGCCGGCGAGCGGCGGGGCGACGCAGGGGCCGACGATCAGGGCGGAGAGCAGGCCCATGATGGCGACGCCGGTAAAGCTGCCGCTCCGCTGGCGGCCGGAGAGTTCGGAGATCTTGCTCTGCAGGCTGGAGGGCAGCTGCAGTTCGAAGAATCCGAACATCGACAGGGCGAGTCCGACGAAGACCAGGGCGAAGGTGCCGAGGATCCACGGGTTCTGGAATGCGGCCTGCAGGTTGCTGCCGAACAGGCCCGCGAGCACGCCCGCGATGGTGTAGGTGACCGCCATCGCCAGCACGTAGACCAGCGAGAGGACGAAGGCGCGGCGGGTGGTGAGCTGGGTCCCCTGGCCGGCGATGATGCCGGAGAGGATGGGGATCATCGGGAATACACAGGGGGTGAGGGCCAGCCCGAGCCCCGCGAGGAAGAACAGGCCGATGGCGAGCCAGGTGCTGCCGCTCCTGAGCTTCTCGGCGATGGCATCCTGCTCGCTCAGGGCCACGCCGGCCGGCGCCGCGGGGGGCGGCGAGGTGGTGGTTCCCGCGGTGTCTCCCACGGTCAGCTCAACGCGCTGTTCCATCGGCGGGTAGCAGATGCCGGCCTCGGCGCAGCCCTGGTAGGTGACGTTCAGCCCAAGCTTCTGGCCCGCGGCCACACCCTGCACCGGCACGCTGACCTCCAGCACGTTGTGGAAGATGCGCACCTGGCCAAGGAAGGGGTCGTTCTTTTCCTCGCCCGCGGGGATGACCGGCTGCCCAAGGGCACCCTTCGGCTCGATGGCGACGATGGAGAGCTTGTCGCGGTAGAGGTAGTGATGCGGGGCGATGTCCCAGCGCAGGCGTACCGTGGTGCCATCGATCTCGCTGGAGAAGCGGAAGGCCTGCTCGGGGTCGAGTGGCTCGCCCTCGGTGGCGGGCTGGTCACCCTCGATCTGCTTCGCCAGATCCTTCAGGCCCTGGATGCCCGTGGCGGGCAGGGTCAGCTGCACCTGCTGCGCGATCGGCGGGTAGCACACGCCGCCCTCAAAGCAGCCCTGGCTGTGGGCGGTGAGGGTCACGGTCTTGCCGCCCAGATGCTCCCCGGTGAGCTTGAGCGGGATGTCCAGCGCCCCGTGGTAGACCTGCACCTCGCCGAGGAAGGGGTCCTTCACCGGCTCGCCCGGTGGCAGCTCAGCCTGCACGGCTGGGGCGCCTTCGACCTCGAAGCGGATCTTGTCGCGGTACAGCTTGTAGCCCGGGGCGATAGCGAAGTGGCCGACCAGGCGGCTGGCGCTCTCCGCACGGGCGGAGAAGGCGAAGGCCTGCTCGGGCTCGAGCAGTTCGGGGTCGGAGGCCAAGGCGGGGTTGGCAAAGGCCAGCAGGGCCAGAAGGAGGCTCAGGATACGAGGCATGAATCCACCCAGTCGATGTAGTCGCTAGATCCTTCCATGGGAACATACAGGATCTGCGGAAGTTCATACGGATGCCACTCGCGCAGCAGGGTTTCGATGCGCGGGCCGAGCGCGCGGCGTGTCTTCAGGCGCAGTTCACATTCCTCGTCCTCCTGCAGGGTGCCCTGCCAGGGATAGATCGAGGTGAGCGGGGCGCTGACCTGGGCACAGGCGGCGAGGCGTGCCTCCAGCAGGGCGCGGGCGGCCGCCAGGGCCGTAGCGCGATCCGGGAAGGTGCTGATGACGATGCAGTGCGTGGTCATGGAATGCATTGTCCATGATTCGCGGGATGCGTGACCATGGCGAGTCTATTTATCCCCTATAAGCGCACATGTGTCCCATCTGGGGCTGAGCCGGCTGCTTCAATAATCTTTAGAGACAGCCCGAGAACGTAAGCCATGGGTGGCTTGCTCGAGAAGCAATCACGGTAAGTAATTGATTCTATTGGGGGGTATCGGTCATGTGCCGCGACGAGGCGAGTTTCAAAGGGCAGGGGTAGCCCTTTTGAAACAATTTGTAAAGGAGGCATATACTTACCCGAATTTTCCACGGGTTGCAGGGAATGTCGGCCGGTAGCACGCAGAAACCCAAGGCATTGATCGTCGACCCCGGCGGCACTTCGCGCACCATGCTGCGGCGGATGGTGGAGGACGCGGGGCTCGAGGCCAGGATGGCCACCTCCGGGGAGGAGGCGCTGGAACTCGCGCGCGGTGAGGCCATCGACATCGGCCTGGTGGGGTATCGTCTTCCCGACATGACCGGCCTGCAACTGGCCCAGGCCCTCCGCCCCCATGTCGCCAAGGGGGTGCCGCTGCTGCTGGTGACCTCCGATGGCAACGATGCGCTGGTGCAGGAGGCCTTTCGCGCGGGCATCACGGATGTGTTCCAGCGTGCCCGGCTTGGTGACCTGCTAGCCTACCTGCAGGACTTCCTCGGTCGGATGTACTGCCACGACCTGGCGGGGGAGCGCATCCTGCTGGTCGAGGATTCGCGCACCTTCGTGCACATGGTGACTGACATGCTGCAACGCTGTGGCATCGAGGTGGACAGCGTCGGGTCGGTGGCGGAGGCGCGCCGGCTGTTTGCCGAACGGGCCTACCACATGGTGATCACCGACCTCGTGCTCGAGGGTGGGGAGAGCGGCCTGTCCCTGGTGCGTTACCTGCGCCAACATGGCCAGAGCTACATGAAGCTGCCGATCCTGGTCATGACCTCGTTCGACGACCCGACGCGCAAGACTGAGCTGTTCCGCGCCGGGGTGAATGATTATGTCCCCAAGCCGCTGGTCGAGGCCGAGTTTCTTGCGCGAGTGCATAATCTTCTTACCGCCCGCAAGCTGTTCGAGCGGGTCGAGGAGCAGGAGCGGAGGATGCGCGAGCTGGCCACCACCGACCAGCTCACCGGTCTTGGCAATCGGCACCTCTTTTTCGAGCTCGCCACGCGCTATCTCGCCCGCGCGGAGCGCGAGGGACGGGTCCTGTGCATGCTGGTCGCGGACATCGATCACTTCAAGCAGGTCAACGACCAGCACGGCCATGCCCTTGGCGACAGGGTCCTGCGCGCCGTGGGCGATGTGCTGCGCGCATCCTCGCGCAAGGGGGATCTGGTGGCCCGCTTCGGCGGCGAGGAGTTCGTCCTCCTCATGCCCAACTGCGGTGCGGAGGATGCGCTGGCCAAGGCCGAGAAGATCCGCAGGGACTGCGAGCAGCTGGACGCCAGCGGGGTGCGTCTGACGATCAGCATCGGTGTGGCCTGTTTCGATCCCGGGGACCCGGAATCGCTGGACAGCCTGTTCGGTCGCGCCGACAAGGCGCTGTATGACGCCAAGCGCCTGGGAAGGAACCGGGTGATCATGCGCGCCCGACGAATCGAGGAGTCAGTGAATGAGCAAGCATGACGTCATGGTCCAGGGGGCCAGTGAGCCGCAGTCCGGCCCGGACGCCGGCGGAGGGCGTCTGGCCCTGATCATCACCGCGGACATCCAGGCGCGGGACGGGCTGGAGCGCATCTGTCAGCAGGCCGGCTTGCAGTCGCTCGATTGTGTCACGGAGCGCGAGGCGGTGGCCCTAGCGCGCGAGCATCGCATCGACGTCTGCTGCCTGGCCTTCGCGGCCGACGATCCCTCCCTGGCCTCACTGGTGGGCGGGTTGCGCGTCGAACTGCCCGAGGGGGCGCCCCTCCTGTTGCTGACCTCCACCGGTGATGCGACGGAACACGAAGCCCTGTTCACGCTGGGCATCACCGAGGTCATCCCGTCCTCGCAGCCGGAAAAGTTGCTCGCCTACCTCCTCACCCGTGATGCCGAGCGCCGCGATCCGCGTGGCCAGCATATCTACGGCAAGCGCATCCTGCTGGTGGAGGATTCGCGCACCGCGGCCCATGTCATCACCCGTATGCTGATGGCGCACGGGCTGTTGGTGGACTGGGTGAAACGGGCCGAAGAGGCCCTGGAGCGGGTGCGCGTCCGGCGCTATGACCTGCTCATCACGGATCTGGTGCTCGAGGGGGCGATGAGCGGCATGGCCCTGGTCGGCCAGCTGCGTCAGTCCGGTTTTGCGGACTTCAGTCTGCCCATCCTGGCCATGACCGGCTTCGATGATGCCGCGCGCAGGCGTGAGCTGTTCCGCCTGGGGGTGAACGACTACGTCACCAAGCCGGTGGTGGAGGAAGAGCTGCTGGTGCGGGCTCGCAATCTCATCATCGCCACGGGTCTCGCGGCGCGGGTCGAGGCCCAGCGCGCACGCCTCAACCTGCTCGAGGTGACTGATCCGCTGACCGGGCTGCACAACCGGCGCATGCTGTTCTCGCTTGGCGCCAAGTACCTCGCCATGGCGCGTCGCGGCGGCGGGGCGTTCAGCCTGCTCCTGCTGGACCTCGACTGGCTGGGCGACATCAACATCCAGTACGGCCATGAGGCGGGCGACGAAGTACTGCGCTCGGTGGCGGCCACCCTGCTCAAGGGGGTGCGGGAGAGTGACCTCGTGACCCGCGTCGGCGATACACGCTTCGCGCTGGCCCTGCCGCACTGCACCGTCGGCGATGCGCTGCATGTGAGTGAGCGCTTCCGCGCGGCCATCGAAGGCCTGTGGCCGTTCGGCATGCAGGTCACCGCGAGCGTCGGCGTGGCCACCTTCAGCCCGGATATCGACACGGACTTCGATGCGCTTCTGGCTCGCGCCTGTGCGGCGGTCGATCAGGCGCGGACGGAGGGGCGCAACCGCGTGGTGCTGGCTGGCACCCTGCTCCGGCCGGTCGTCGCCGCTTGATCAAAGATCATCCTCGCGGGGTCTTGACCTGCGGGGGGCTGTCCTTATGATTGGCACTCGCCTGCATCGAGTGCTAACAATGCCTCTCGATGCTCAACCACCAACCCAACGTATGCCAAGAGAGTGTGAACCATGAAGATCCGTCCTTTGCATGATCGTGTCCTGATCAAGCGTGTCGAGGAAGAGCTCACCACTGCCAGCGGCATCGTCCTGCCGGGCAGCGCGGCGGAGAAGCCGAACCGCGGTGAAGTGATCGCCGCCGGCCCGGGCAAGAGCAACGACAAGGGCGAGCTTCGTCCGATCGGCGTGAAAGTCGGCGATCAGGTCCTGTTTGGCCAATATGCCGGCACCAAGGTCAAGGTCGACGGCGAAGAGCTGCTGATGATGAGCGAGGACGACATCCTCGCCGTGATCGAGAAGTAATTCCAGACTGCAATCCTCTATTCCCCATTTTTAGGAGTTTCATTCCATGGCAGCCAAAGACGTACGTTTCGGCGCGGATGCCCGCGCCCGCATGGTGAACGGTGTCAACATCCTGGCCAACGCGGTCAAGGTCACCCTCGGCCCGAAGGGCCGCAACGTGGTGCTGGAGAAGTCATTCGGCGCCCCGACCGTAACCAAGGACGGCGTGTCCGTCGCCAAGGAGATCGAGCTCGAGGACAAGTTCGAGAACATGGGCGCGCAGATGGTCAAGGAAGTTTCTTCCCAGACCGCTGACGTGGCCGGTGACGGTACCACCACCGCGACCGTACTGGCCCAGGCCATCGTGCGCGAGGGCATGAAGGCCGTGGCCGCCGGCATGAACCCGATGGACCTCAAGCGTGGCATCGACAAGGCTGTGGCCGCGGCCGTCGAGGAGCTGAAGAAGATCTCCAAGCCCTGCACCGACAACAAGTCCATCGCCCAGGTCGCCACCATCTCCGCCAACTCCGATGAGGCCATCGGCTCCATCATCGCCCAGGCGATGGACAAGGTGGGCAAGGAAGGCGTGATCACCGTCGAGGAAGGCTCGGGCCTTGAGAACGAGCTGGACGTGGTCGAGGGCATGCAGTTCGACCGCGGCTACCTCTCGCCGTACTTCGTCAACGACCAGCAGAACATGCAGGCCGTTCTCGAGAACCCGTACATCCTCATCACCGACAAGAAGGTCTCCAACATCCGTGACCTGCTGCCGGCGCTCGAGGCCGTCGCCAAGGCCGGCCGTCCGATGCTGATCATCGCCGAGGACATCGAGGGCGAGGCCCTGGCCACCCTGGTCATCAACAACATGCGTGGCATCCTCAAGGTCACCGCCGTCAAGGCCCCGGGCTTCGGCGACCGTCGCAAGGCCATGCTCCAGGACATCGCCGTCCTCACCGGTGGTATGGTGGTTTCTGAAGAGGTCGGTTTGACCCTTGAGAAGGTCAGCCTGAACGAAATGGGCCAGGCGAAGAAGGTGGTCGTCACCAAGGACAACACCACCATCGTCGATGGCGCGGGCTCCAAGGATGAGATCGACGGCCGCGTGGCCCAGATCCGTGCCCAGGTCGAGACCACCACCTCCGACTACGACCGCGAGAAGCTCCAGGAGCGCATCGCCAAGCTGGCCGGTGGCGTGGCTGTGATCAAGGTCGGTGCCGCCACCGAGGTCGAGATGAAGGAGAAGAAGGACCGCGTCGACGACGCCCTGCACGCCACCCGTGCGGCGGTCGAGGAAGGCGTGGTTCCGGGCGGTGGTGTGGCCCTGGTGCGCGCGATCAAGGCCATCAAGGGCCTGACCGGCGCCAACCACGACCAGGATGTGGGTATCAGCATCGCCATCCGCGCCATGGAAGAGCCGCTGCGCACCATCGTCTCCAACGCCGGCGATGAGCCCTCCGTGATCCTGAACAAGGTCTCCGAGGGCAGCGGTAACTTCGGTTACAACGCCGCCACCGGCGAATACGGTGACATGATGGAAATGGGCATCCTGGACCCGACCAAGGTCACCCGTTCCGCCCTGCAGAACGCGGCCTCCGTGGCCGGCCTGCTGCTGACCACCGAGTGCATGGTGGCCGAGCTGCCGAAGAAGGAGGCCGCAGCCCCGGCCGCCGGCGGCATGGGCGACATGGGCATGATGTAATCATCCCGGACGTCCTGTCCCTTCCGAGCCCCGCCCCGTGCGGGGCTCTCTATTTGGAGCCCATCCATTGGATGGGCTCCTGCCTTTTTGCCCCATCAGGCCACTTTATGCTGAAATGGATTTAGGGCGCCTCGAAAAACCGTCACGAGCAGGCGGAGTGCAAGGAGCCCCGCAGCGAATCCCCGAGACATATCAAGTCGATAGGCGAGGGGTGAGCGAGGAAGCGACGCAGCAATCCGTCTGCGCAGTAGGTTTTTCGAGGTGCCCTTTATTCATCATGCATGGGGTTGCACGCATGGTACGAAACCTCCTGTTCCTGACCCTTCTCATGCCCGTCGCCGCGCTGGCGGAGGGCAACCTCGAATCAGGCAAGACCCTTTACAAGGCCCACTGCGCCCTCTGCCACGGGGGGCAAGGGCAAGGCGTGCCGCCCATGTTCCCCAACCTCACCTCCAAGTCCAGCGAGGCCTATGCCGCCATGATGCAGAACTACCGCGCAGGTATGGGGCACAAGGTGATGGTGGAGATGGCGAAAAGCCTGAACGAGCAGCAGCTTGAGGATCTTCTGGCCTTCATCGCCACCCTGCCGAGAAAGTAGCGGGTGGCGGAAGCCGCGCAGCCGTACGGATGACCGGCCACGGACGGCCAACTTCTCTTCCCGCACGTACCCAAGGTGAATTCGGGGGGCGGTTGGGGTACATTTGCCCAATCTTTTGACCATTTCCGGAGTCCTCCCATGTCGAAGTTCCTTATCGCCCCGTCCATCCTCTCCGCCAACTTCGCCAAGCTGGGCGAGGAAGTCGATAACGTGCTGGCCGCCGGTGCCGATATCGTTCACTTCGATGTGATGGACAACCACTACGTGCCGAACCTGACCATCGGCCCGCTGGTGTGCGAGGCCCTGCGCAAGCACGGCGTGACCGCGCCGATCGACGTGCATCTGATGGTCAAGCCGGTGGACCGCATCATCCCCGATTTCGCCAAGGCCGGCGCCACCTACATCACCTTCCACCCGGAGGCCTCCGAGCACATCGACCGCACCATCGGTCTGATCAAGGACTCCGGCTGCAAGGCGGGCCTTGTGTTCAACCCGGCGACCCCGCTGGATGTACTGGAGTACACCCTGCCCAAGCTGGATATGGTCCTGCTGATGTCGGTCAACCCGGGCTTCGGTGGTCAGAAGTTCATCCCCTACGTGCTGGACAAGGCCCGCAAGGTCCGCGCCATGATCGACGCGGGCGGCTATGACTGCCGCCTGGAGATCGACGGCGGCGTGGGCCCGGCCAACATCCGCGAGGTGGCCGAGGCCGGCGTGGATACCTTCGTCGCCGGCTCCGCGATCTTCGGCGCCGCCAAGGACAGCGATCCGCACCGCTATGACTCCGTGATCAAGGCCATGCGCGATGAGCTGGCCAAGGTCGGTGGCTAAGGCATGAAGACTTTTGCCCCGAAGATGGTGCTGTTCGACCTGGACGGCACCCTGATCGACAGCGTGCCCGATCTCGCCTACTGCGTGGACGAGATGATGAAGCTCCTCGACATGCCCGTGCGCGGCGAAGCGGCCGTGCGCAACTGGGTCGGTAACGGCGTCGAGCGGCTGGTCGAGCGTGCGCTGACCAACGACCTGAACGGCAAGCCCGATGCGGTCCTGTTTGCTCGGGCCATGCCGATCTTCAATCAGCTGTACCTCGACAACACCTCTGGACGCTCCTTCCTCTTTCCGGGGGTCAAGGAGGGGCTGGAGCACGTGAAGTCCCTGGGCCTGCGCATGGGCTGCGTGACCAACAAGGCCGAGCGCTTCACCGTGCCGCTGCTGAAGGATCTCGGCGTCTTTGATGCGTTCGAGACGGTGATCTCCGGCGACACCCTGCCGGTCAAGAAGCCGGACCCGGGCCCGCTGTTCTACGCCGCCGGCTGGTTCCACTGCGCCCCGCACGAGGCTCTGATGGTGGGGGACTCCATCTCCGATGTGAAGGCCGCGCGCGCCGCGGGGTTCAACATCGTCTGCATGAGCTACGGCTACAACCATGGCGAAGACATCCGCAATTACCATCCGGATGCGGTCATCGACTCCATGGTGGAGCTGAAGGACTTGGTGAAGCCTTCATGAAACGCTTCCGGGAGACCTGGCAGGGGACGCGATGGCGCGGCGCGTGAGCCGCCTGATCCTCCGTCTGCCCGTTTTCCCGAGATTCCGTCATGCGTCCTGAACAGTTCGAACAACTCTGCCGCGAGGGCTACAACCGCATCCCCGTGGTGCGCGAGGTCCTCGCCGATCTCGACACGCCTCTCTCCACCTACCTCAAGCTCGCCAACGCCCCGTACAGCTACCTGTTCGAGTCCGTGCAGGGCGGCGAGAAATGGGGGCGCTACTCCATCATCGGCCTGCCGGCCCGTACCGTGCTCAGGGTGCGCGGTCATGCGGTGACCGTGGAGGAGGAGGGGCGAGTGGTGGAGGAGGCCGAGGTGCGCGACCCGCTGGCCTTCATCGAGGCCTTCCAGAAGCGCTTCCGGGTGCCCGAGCTTGCGGGACTGCCGCGCTTTGCCGGCGGGCTGGTCGGCTATTTCGGCTACGACACCATCCGTTACATCGAACCGCGCCTGGCGGGGGTCGAGAAACCGGATCCCATCCAGGCGCCGGACATCCTGTTCATGCTCTCCGACGAGCTGGTGGTGTTCGACAACCTGCGCGGGCGCATGCAGCTCATTGTCCATGCCCATCCGGGGCAGCTTGCGGCGGCCGAAGCGCGTCTGGATCAGCTTGAGGCGCGCCTGCGCGAGCCGCTGGCCCATCCGCGTCCGGCCCACGCCCCGCGCCAGGTGAGCGAGGCCGACTTCGTCTCCGGGTTCACCGAGGAGGGCTTCAAGCAGGCGGTGCTCAAGGCCAAGGAGTACATCGCCGCCGGGGATGTGATGCAGGTCGTGCTCTCCCAGCGCCTGACCATCCCCTTGACCGCCCGTCCGCTCGACCTCTACCGTGCCCTGCGCGGGCTCAACCCCTCGCCCTACATGTTCCACCTCGACCTGGGGGATATGGCGGTCGTCGGCTCCTCGCCCGAGATCCTCGTGCGCCTGGAGCATGACGAGGTCACCGTGCGCCCCATCGCGGGGACCCGCCGCCGCGGACGCACGGAGGATGAGGATCGCGCCTTCGAGGTCGAACTTTTGGCCGACCCGAAGGAGCGCGCCGAGCATCTGATGCTGATCGACCTCGGCCGCAACGACATTGGCCGGGTGTGCGAGACCGGCAGCGTGCGCCTGACCGAGAAGATGGTCATCGAGCGTTACTCGCACGTCATGCACATCGTTTCCAATGTCACGGGCAGGCTGCGCCCCGGCCTGTCCGCCATGGACGTGCTGCGCGCCACCTTCCCGGCCGGTACCGTGTCTGGCGCCCCCAAGGTGCGGGCGATGGAGATCATCGACGAGCTGGAGCCGGTCAAGCGCGGCGTCTATGCGGGGGCGGTCGGCTACCTCGGCTGGAACGGGGCGATGGACACCGCCATCGCCATCCGCACCGCGGTGATCAAGAACGGCGAGCTGCACATCCAGGCCGGGGCCGGGGTGGTGTACGACTCGGTGCCGGAGCTCGAGTGGAAGGAGACCATGAACAAGGGTCGCGCCATCTTCCGCGCCGTGGCCCTGGCCGAGGCGGGCTTGGCGGCCCCGGATTGAGGCAGGGATCGCCTGAGGCCGGTCTTGCACCGTAAGTCTTCACCATGCAGCTGCGCCTCAAGCTCTTCCTGCTCATCTCGCTGATTGCCCTGGCGCTCGACGTGGTGCTGGTCGTCGTCAACCAGCGCAATGCCGAGCGCAATCTCGAGCAGGCCCTCGCCCTGGAAGGAGAGGCGGTCCGCGCGGCGGTGGAGACTGGCCTGCACGCCAGTCTGACCAACATGCTGCAACTGGCCACCCTCATCGCGGGGGATGAGCGGGTGCAGCAGGCCTATCTGCGCGGCAAGAAAATGGTGGAGGCGGAGGGGGGCGGCCCAGGGGGAGCCGGTGCCGCGCGCGCTCGGGACGAACTCCTGGAGGAGGTGGCGCCGGCCTGGGAGCGCATGCAACGGGATTTCGGCGTGCGGCAGCTGCATTTCCACCTCCCGCCAGGGGCGGTCAGCTTTCTGCGCGTCCATCAGCCTGACCGCTTTGGTGACCGCCTGGATGATGTCCGGCCGCTCGTCGTCGCCACCAACGTCACCCAGCGATCGCATGCCGGTTTCGAACTCGGGCGCGTGGCCTCCGGGTTGCGCGGCGTGGTGCCCGTTTGGGCGCGCGATCCGGTGACGGGGGAGCAGGTGTATGTCGGCGCCATCGAGGCCGGTACCTCCTTCGCCATCCTGTTGCAGCAGCTCAAGCGCGGACATCATCAGGACATCGCCATCCTGCTCAAGCGCGAGTACGTGGACGAGCGGATGTGGCGCGAATTCATCAGCCGTGCCGTCGAGGACGTGCCCTCGGTGTGTGAATGCCTGGTCGAGGCGACCTCCGGCCCCGGCATCTATGAGCTCATGCGCCAGCCGGTCTTTCGCGACCGCTATTCCCCCGCCGAGGGGCTGCAGACCTACCTCGTGCCGGTGGGGGGGCGGATGCTGGCCGTGACCCGCTTTCCCTTGCATGAGTTCGCCCCCGATCCCGACGATCCCCCCAAGGCCGTGGGCGGTTTTGTGACCTGGACGGATGTCAGCGAGCGGGTCCTGGCCCTGGAGCATGACAATTGGCGCAATATCGCGATCGCGGCCGGGGGCTTCCTCATGCTTGAGCTGTTCCTGTTCCTGGGCTTCCGTTATGGTTACCGTCGCCTTGAGGAGACGGTGCGTGAACGGACGCATGCCCTGGACGTTCTCGGGCGCCGGCTGGATGGCATCCTCAATTCGGCGGCTGAGGGGATCCTGGGGCTCGATGGCGGGCTGCGGGTAACGTTCGCCAACCAGGCGGCATCCAGCCTGACGGGGTGGCCGCTGGAGGCGCTGCAGGGGCGAACGCTGGGGGAGCTGATCGACAGGCAACGGCCGCTGGCCGGTCTGGCATCCCTCGATGCGCTGCTTCAGCTCGCCGGGGAGGGGCCGATGATCGAGACCCTGTTCCTGCGCCGCGATGGTACGGCGTTCCCCGCTGAGTGCAGTATCAGCCCGCTGCGGGAAGACGGGATGGCTGGCGTGGTGCTCGTCTTCCGCGACATCAGCGAGCGCAAGGCCCTGGAGGAGCGGATTCGCGAGCTGGCCTACCATGATCCTCTCACCGGCCTGCCGAACCGGGCGCTGCTGGAGGAGAAGATGCATGACGCCATGGCGTGGTCGCATCGTCATCGCACGTCGCTCGTCTTGCTCTACATGGATCTGGACGGTTTCAAGCAGGTCAACGACGTATTGGGGCACGAAGCGGGGGACCGCGTCCTGCGGGAAACGGCGACACGGCTGCGCCAGTGCGTGCGCGAGGTGGATATCCTCAGCCGTCTGGGCGGGGATGAATTCGTGGCGATCCTGCGCGTCGAGCAGGACGATGTGCAGGCGGGGGAAGAGGTCGCGGAACGCATCATCCATGCCCTGCGCCACCCCATGGATCTTGCCGGGGCTCCTGCGGAGATCGGGGTGAGCATCGGCATCGCCGTTTGTCCATGGGATACTGGCGACCTGGATGCCTGCATGCGCCTGGCCGACCAGGCGATGTACGCGGCCAAGCGGGCCGGCAAGAACCGCTGGGTGCGCTATTCCTCCGAACTTGGGCGGGACGAGGTGGTCCCAGCTTGAGGGCCGCAGGGCCCGTGACATGCGCCGGATCATCGCCGGCAGGGGTTTGATGATGCTTTTGATGATCGACAACTACGATTCCTTCACCTACAACCTCGTCCAGTACCTGGGCGAGCTTGGGGCCGAGGTGGAGGTGCATCGCAATGACGCCATCACCCTGGAGGACATCGAGCGCATGGCGCCCAGCCACCTGATGATCTCTCCCGGCCCCTGCAGTCCGAGCGAGGCCGGCATCTCGGTGGCCGCGATCCGCCATTTCGCCGGCAAGCTGCCGATCTTCGGTGTGTGCCTCGGTCACCAGGCCATCGGCCAGGCCTTCGGCGGCAACATCATCCGCGCCAAGCAGATCATGCACGGCAAGACCTCGCAGGTGTTCCACGAGGGCAAGGGCGTGTTCGCCGGCCTGCCGAACCCGTTCGAGGCGACGCGCTACCACTCGCTGGTGATCGAGCGCGAGAGCTTGCCGGAATGCCTCGAGATCACCGCCTGGACCACGAATCCGGACGGCTCGTTCGAGGAGATCATGGGCGTGCAGCACCGCGAATACACCATCGAGGGCGTGCAGTTCCACCCCGAGTCGATCCTGACCGAACATGGTCATGACATGCTGCGCAACTTCCTCGCCATGCGGGGCGGGCGCCGCGCCCAGGCCGCCTGATGCCTGCCCACCGCCCGCCGCATCCGCTGCGGGTGTCTTTCCTCGTGGCGGCGTTGGCGATGCTGGCGCCGTTCACGCTCGACACCTACCTGCCATCCTTCCCAGCGATCGCCGCCGACCTTGGCGCCGGTCCGGCGGACATGCAGCGCACGCTGAGCGACTACCTGTGGGCCTTCGGCGCGATGATGCTGGTCTACGGTCCGTTGTCGGACGCGCTCGGCCGGCGGCGTGTGGTGCTGGTGGCCCTGTTGGGCTACGCCCTGGCTTCATTCGGCTGTGCGCTGGCCGAGGACATCGACACCCTGGTGCTGATGCGCGCGGGGCAGGGGATGGCGGCCGGCGCTGGGATGGTGATCGGCCGCGCCCTGGTGCGTGACTTGTTCGAGGGGGTCGAGGCGCAACGGGTGCTGGCCCATGTCACGCTATTCTTTGCCGTCGCCCCGGGCGTGGCGCCGATCGTCGGCGGTTGGCTGGAGGGCTGGTTCGGCTGGCGGGCGGTGTTCCTGTTCCTTGCCGGGCTCGGGCTGCTGATCCTCGCCCTGCATGCGGCCTGGCTGCCGGAGAGCCTGCCGCGCGAGCGGCGCCAACCGATCCATCCGTGGTCTGTGGCGAAGGCCTACGGGGCGATGCTGCGTCATCCGCCCTTCCTGCTGCTTGCGCTGATGTTCGGCCTCAATTTCGGCGGCTTGTTCCTCTACATCGCCTCCGCCCCGGAGCTGATCTATCGTCACCTCGGTTTCGGTGAACACGATTTCTGGCGCCTGTTCCTGCCGGTGGTGGCCGGCATCGTCGGCGGAAGCTTCCTCGCCGGCCGCTTGGCGCACCGTCTCGCCCCCCGGCGTGCGGCCTCCCTCGGCCTGGCCGTGCTGCTCGGTGCCGCCGTGCTCAACGTGCTGGTCAACCAGGCGGGCGAACCGGGTGCCGTGGCTCTCATCGCGCCGGTGGCGCTGTACGCGCTGGGCATGTCGCTCGCCATGCCCTCGCTCAGCCTGATGGGGCTGGAACTGTTCCCAGCGCGGCGCGGCATGGCCTCGGCGGTGCAGGGCTTCATGCAGATGGGCTCGAATGGCCTGATCGCGGCCTTCGTGGTCGCCGTGCTTTCTGTCAGCACCCTCGCGCTAGCCTGGGGGCAGCTTGCCATCGCGGCGAGCTCCCTCGCCCTGTGGCTGGCGTGGAACCTGCTGCGGGCGCGCGGCCACGCGGGTTGACCCGTCCTCGCGCTGCTTTCAAAATCGGTCCCTTTATCGCGGACCGCCGCCTTCCTATCCAGGATCCTTCATGGACATGACCACCGCCTTCCGCGCGCTGCTCGAGCGGCGCGACCTGCGCCACGACGAAATGGCCGCCGTCATGCGCCTCTTGATGAGCGGTGAGGCCACCCCGGCGCAGATCGGCGGCCTGCTCATCGGGCTCGCGGTCAAGGGGGAGACGGTCGAGGAGGTGGCCGCCGCCGCAGCCGTGATGCGCGAGTTTGCCGCCAAGGTCGAGATCCCTTGCGGACCGCTGGTCGACATCGTCGGTACCGGCGGAGACGGGGCGCACACCTTCAATATCTCCACCGCGAGTTGCTTCGTCCTGGCGGCGGCGGGTGGCAAGGTGGCCAAGCACGGCAACCGCTCGGTCTCCAGCACCACCGGCAGCGCGGACCTGCTCGAGGTGGCGGGCTGCCGCCTGGATGCTCCGTTCGAGGTCATCGCCCGCGCGGTGTGCACGCTTGGTGTCGGTTTCATGTTCGCGCCCCAGCACCACGGCGCCATGCGCCATGTCATCGCCCCGCGTCGCGAGCTGGGTGTGCGTACCCTGTTCAACGTCCTCGGCCCGCTGGCCAACCCGGCCGGAGCGAAGCGCCAGGTGCTCGGTGTGTACAGCGAGCGTTGGCGCCGGCCGCTGGCCGAGGTGCTGCGGGCGCTCGGCAGCGAGCACGCCCTGGTGGTGCATGCCGAAGACGGTCTGGACGAATTCAGCGTGGCCTCGCCGACCCGTGTGAGCGAGCTGAAGGATGGTGTCGTCACCGACTACGTCCTGCGGCCGGAGGATGTCGGCCTCGCCAGCGCCAGTCTGGACACGCTTCGCGTGGCCTCCGCCCACGAGAGCCTGGAGAAGGTGCGTGAGGCCCTGACCGGCCAGCCCGGTCCTGCGCGCGACATCGTGGCCTTCAACGCCGGCGCGGCCATCTATCTTGCTGGCCTTGCGCCCTCTCTTGCGGAGGGTGTGGCGCGCGCGCTCGAGATCCAGACGAGCGGCGCGGCCTGGGAACGCCTTACGGCCTACGCTGCATTCACCCAACAGGCTTTCGCATGAGTAAGAAGCCCGACATCCTCCAGACCATCCTCAAGCGTAAGCGCGAGGAGATCGCCGAGCGCTGCGCGCGCACCCCAGTGCACGAGCTGATCCAGCGCATCGAGGCGCGCGATGATACGCCCCGCGGCTTCCGCGCCGCCCTCGAGGCCCGCATCGCCCGCGGGATGCCTGCGGTGATCGCCGAGGTGAAGAAGGCCAGCCCGAGCAAGGGCGTGCTGCGCGAGGACTTTCAGCCTGCCGAGATCGCCGTAAGCTATGCCCGGGGCGGGGCGGCCTGTCTGTCGGTGCTGACCGACCGCGACTTCTTCCAGGGCAGCGAGGTCTACCTTCAGGAGGCGCGTGCCGCCTGTACGCTTCCGGTGATCCGCAAGGACTTCATCATCGACCCCTACCAGGTCTACGAGGCCCGCGCGATCGGCGCGGACTGCATCCTCTTGATCGTCTCGGCCTTGGATGCCGCCACCCTGCACGAGCTGCACAACCTCGCGCTCGAGCTCGGCATGGACGTGCTGGTCGAGACGCACGACCGCGAGGAGATGGCGCTGGCACTCTCGATCGGGGCGGGGCTTGTCGGTATCAACAACCGTAGCCTGCGTACCTTCGAGGTCAGCCTGGACACCACCCTGAACATGCTCGACATGCTGCCTGCAGGAGTGCTTCTGGTCACCGAGAGCGGTATCCATAACCGCGACGACGTGGCTCTCATGCGCCGCCACGGCGTGCATGCCTTCCTGGTCGGCGAGGCCTTCATGCGTGCCGACGATCCGGGGGCGAAACTTCACCAACTTTTCTTCGAGGAAGCCTGACAATGAAAGCGCGTGTGCAATGGGTCGACGGCATGGCCTTCATGGGCGAAACCGGCAGCGGCCATGCCCTGGTGATGGACGGCGCGCCCGACATCGGCGGCCGCAACATCGGTCCGCGCCCGACCGAGCTGGTCCTGGTGGGCCTCGGCGGCTGCACCTCCATCGACGTGGTGATGATCCTGCAGAAGCAGCGCCAGCCGGTGCGTGACTGCATCGTCGAGGTCACCGCGGAGCGCGCCGAGAGCATCCCCAAGGTGTTCACCAAGATCCACGTGCACTTCATCGTCAAGGGCGCGGGGCTGGACCCGAAGGCGGTCGAGCGGGCGGTGAACCTGTCGGCGGACAAGTACTGTTCGGTCTCGCACATGCTCAACAAGACCGCCGAGATCACGCACGACTTTGAAATTGTTGAGGAATAGGGGGTTCCACCCCGGGGGCGGATGGCCTAGAATCCGCCCCCTTTTTCAACCCCTGTTGACCGGAGGGTGAAGGAATTGGACAAGGGCCTGAAACTGCACGGCTTCAACAACCTGAGCAAGACCCTCAGCTTCTCCATCTACGACATCTGCTACGCCAAGACCCGTCGGCATGTGGACGAGTACATCGCCTACATCGACGAGGTCTACAACGCCGACCGCCTGACTCAGATCCTCACCGACGTCACCGAGATGATCGGTGCGAACATCCTCAACATCGCGCGTCAGGACTACGATCCCCAGGGCGCAAGCGTGACCATCCTGGTGTCTGAGGAGCCAGTCGCGGCGGAGATCCTGAACAAGGAGAACGGCAATGTGGAGGCCCCGGGCCCCCTGGGCGGGACCAAGGTGGCCAGCAGCGTGGTCGGCCATCTCGACAAGAGCCACCTGACCGTCCACACCTACCCGGAGAGCCACCCGGAGAACGGCATCAGCACCTTCCGCGCGGACATCGAGGTCTCGACCTGCGGGCGCATCTCACCGCTGCGCGCGCTGAACTACCTGATCCACAGCTTCGACTCGGACATCGTCACCATCGACTACCGGGTGCGCGGCTTCACCCGCGACGTGCATGGCAAGAAGCACTTCATCGACCACAACATCAACTCGATCCAGAACTTCATGTCCGAGGACACGCGCCGTCGCTACCGCATGATCGACGTCAACGTGTACCAGGAGAACATCTTCCACACCAAGATGCTGCTCAAGGAGTTCGACCTCGACAACTACCTGTTCGGCCACGGGCGCGAGGACTATGCGCCCGAGGAACTGGCGGGAATCGAGCGATCGCTGCGCAAGGAGATGCAGGAGATCTTCTACGGCCGCAATATGCCGGACATGGGGTGAGCCTCCGTCCAGCCTCAGTTTCATGGCCCTCCTCGGAGGGCCTTTCCACATCTGGGGGCCAGGCAGCCCGCATGGCCTGACTGGCACCGCGCAGCGTGTTTTAAGTCGATGATCGGCCCGGGGCGGGCCTTCTACGGCTCGAACCCTACGCTACGCCCCCTGGATCAACCAGCGCCTCGGCCAGCAGACGCACCGGATGCACCACCTCGGCCCGCCGGTCCGCTTCCCGCAGGCCTGCGCCGAGGTGCATGGCACAGCCGACATTGGTGCTGCAAAGCTGGTCGGCCCCGAGCGTGCGGAAGGCTTCGATCTTCGGCGCACGCAGGGCATCGGCCTGCTCGGGGTGGGTGAGCATGTGGGTGCCCGCCGCACCACAGCAGCGGTCGTTGCCTGGCAGTTCTACCACTGAAAGCCCGGGGATCAGGCGCAGTAGATGCAAGGCGCTATCCGGCCGGCGCAGCACATTGCGCTGGGTGCAGGGCAGATGCACGGCCACCTGCCGCTCGATGGGGCGCAGGGCTGGAAGAGGGGATGGAACATGGCGCACGAGGAAGTCGCTCAGCTCGAACACCGGCAGGTCGGTGTGTTCCGCAAGCTGGGCCATGCACCCGCTGCTCACCCCCACCACCGCATCCAACCCTAGGGGCTGGAATGTGGCTTCCACGCCAGCGGCCATGGCCTGGCTGCGCGCGGGGTCGCCGCCATGCTGGTGCATGGCGCCGCAGCAGCCCTGGCTTTCAGGGATGGACACGTCATAGCCCCAGGCATTCAGCACGCGGATAGCCGCGCGCAGATTCTCCGCCTCGAACACCGGGCCCATGCAGCCGAGGAACAGACCGACGGCCCCCCGACGCGGGGCAGTGGCCGGATAGTCCGCCCGCGGACGGAAGACCGGGGCGAGGGGGGGGGCAAGGCGGGCGAGCCGGGCTAGGGGGCGCGGCAGAGGCAGGCGATCGAGGTGCAGGCGCTGGAGTAGGCGCAGCCATGTGCCAAAGAGGAGCAAGCGGGCTGGTCGCAGCAGCAACCCATCGCGCAGCCAGGTGATCCGGCGAGGGGCTGGGTGGAGGGGGGCGATGCGTGCCCGCGCGGCATCGATCAGCTGACCGTAGGGCACCTTGGAGGGGCAGATGCGCTCGCAGGCCCGGCAGCTCAGGCAGCGGGTGAGATGTTCGATGGTCGCCTCATCCGGCTCCAGGCGGCCCTGGTGCATGCCGAGCATCAGGGCGATGCGACCGCGCGGGCCGTCTGCCTCGTTGAGGGTCAGGGCATAGGTCGGGCAGTGCGGCACGCACATGCCGCACATCACGCATTGCTGCGTGGCGCTCAGGTCGTGTTCAGGGGCGGGGTTGGAGTGCATGCAGGCAAAGGTGCGGGACAAAAAGCCTTTATGCAAGATCAGAACAAACAGCGTTGACCCCTTAGGGGTTGGTAAGTATATTAGCGTTTACTGATTCTTGGTCAGTGCGGAGCATGGCTCCGATCTTCCTTTGGTGGTTTATTTGGCGCGGCCCGTCCGCGCCATTTTTTTGCCATGAGTGTGACGTGCGCTCTGCCGACCTACCCTGAACGGGGCGGTGCTTGTCATGCGCCGGGTCATGATGTATTGTACGCGACCTTCTGATATCTCTAGCGTCTTCCTTTGGAGAGACTGTAATGAAAACCTTTAGTGCGAAGCCGGCGGAGGTCAAGCGCGACTGGTACGTCGTTGACGCCAGTGGCAAGACCCTGGGTCGTCTGGCTGCTGAAATCGCCAAGCGCCTGCGTGGCAAGCACAAGGCCGAGTACACCCCGCACGTGGATACCGGTGACTACATCGTCGTCATCAACGCCGAAAAGGTGCAGGTGACCGGCAACAAGGCCAAGGACAAGATGTACCACCACCACACCGGTTACATCGGCAACCTGAAGTCCATCAGCTTTGAGAAGCTGATCGACAAGGCCCCGCAGCGCACCATCGAGATCGCCGTCAAGGGCATGCTGCCCAAGAATCCGCTGGGCCGTCAGATGTTCAGCAAACTCAAAGTGTACGCCGGTCAAGAGCATCCGCATGTTGCTCAGCAGCCGCGCGCGCTCGAACTTTAATCGGGAGTTTCAGGCATGGCTCTGAACCAGAACTACGGTACCGGTCGCCGCAAGACCTCCAGCGCCCGCGTCTATGTTCGTCCGGGCAGCGGCAACATCGTCATCAACGGTCGCCCGCTGGATGTCTACTTCGGTCGCCAGACCGCCCGCATGATCGTGCGCCAGCCGCTCGAACTGACCGGCCTGTCCGACAAGTTCGACATCCTGGTGAACGTCGACGGCGGCGGCAACAGCGGCCAGGCCGGCGCGATCCGTCACGGCATCACCCGCGCCCTGATGGAGTACGACGAGTCCCTGCGCCCCGCCCTGCGCAAGGCCGGCTTCGTCACCCGTGACGCCCGCGAAGTCGAGCGTAAGAAGGTCGGTCTGCGCAAGGCCCGCCGCGCGGTCCAGTTCTCCAAGCGCTGATTCGCCGTGGAGTCGCCCTTCGGGGCGCAGCCTGCGAGCCCCGCCTTGTGCGGGGTTCGTCGTTTCTGGGGCCCCGTGCCTGGTCGGTACACGGCTCTAGCCCCCGCCGAGCAGCGCCTTCAGGCCTTCGAGCTGGGCGCGGCCCTTGGTCTTTTTTTCCTCCGGGTCGCTCGCATCCGCGCGGCCTTCCCAGCGCAGCAGATGGGGTGGGATTTCCTCGAGGAAGCGGCTCGGTTCGCTGTCCACCCATTCGCCGTAGCGTTTGCGTTTGCGGGTTAGGGTGAAGGTCAGGCTCTGTTGCGCGCGGGTGATGCCGACGTAAGCCAGCCGGCGTTCCTCTTCCAGTTTCTCCGGATCCAGGCTCTCGCGGTGGGGCAGGAGTTCCTCCTCCATGCCGATGATGAACACGTGCGGGAACTCCAGGCCCTTGGCGGCGTGCAGGGTCATCAGGCGCACCTGGTCGCCGGCATCACTCTCGTTCTGCCTCTCGAGGATGCCCATGAGGCTGGCACGACCGGCCAGCTCCTGGATGTCGAGCGCATCCTCCCCTGAGGCCAGCTTTTCCAGCCATTCCAGCCAGTCTTCGACATTCTTCCAGCGGCGCTCGGCCTGCTTGGGCGTGTCGGAGGTGTCCTTCAGCCAGTCCTCGTAGCCGATGTCCTGCACCAGCTGGCGCAGTGCGGCCAGCGGGGCGTGCTCGGCGGCCTGGCGCAGGCCGTCCAGCCAGGCGGTGAAGCGTTGCAGGCGCTCGAAGGAGCGCTCGCCGAGCTGCTGCGACAGGCCGAATTCGCGGCTCGCGGCATCCAGTGACAGGTTGCGTCCCTGCGCGTAGGCACCAAGTTTTTCCAAGGTGCCTGCCCCGATCTCCCGGCGCGGGGTGTTGACCACGCGCAGAAAGGCGGTGTCGTCGTCCGGGTTGGCCAAAAGGCGCAGGTAGGCGGACAGGTCACGGATCTCGCTGCGCTCGAAGAACGATTGTCCGCCGGTGATGTGGTAGGGGATGGCGTGCTGGCGCAGCGCGCCTTCCAGAAGGCGGGCCTGATGGTTGCCGCGATAGAGAACGGCGTAATCGGCGAAGTTGGTGCGATGCCTGAATTTGTGTTGCAGGATCTCGACCGCGACGCGCAGGGCTTCGTCGTCGGCATCCTTGCAGAGGATGGCGCGCAGCGGCTCACCCTCGCCGAGGGCGCTCCACAGGTTTTTCTCGAACTGCTTGCTATTGTGGCGGATGAGGGCGTTGGCCGCCTTCAGCACGGTGTTGACTGAGCGGTAGTTCTGTTCGAGCTTGATGACTTTGAGCGTGGGGTAGTCCTGTGCAAGAAGGCTCAGGTTTTCCGGCCGCGCGCCGCGCCAGGCATAGACGGACTGGTGGTCGTCGCCCACCGCAGTGAGGTTGGCGCTCACGTCCAGCAGGTGGCGCAGCAGGGCGTACTGCGCGGCGTTGGTGTCCTGAACCTCGTCCACCAGCAGGTAGCGCACCTTCTGGCGCCACTTGGCGCGAATCTCTGGGTGTTCGGTGAACAGGCGCACCGGCAGGGCGATCAGGTCATCGAAGTCGAGGGCGTTGCTGGCCCGCAGCTGGCGCTCGTAGGCTTGATACAGACGGGCGGCATCCTGGTCCTCGTCGGTCCCAGCGCCCGCCATGGCCTCCTGCGGGGACAGTCCCTCGTTCTTCCACAGGCTGATGCGGTTGCGCAGCTCCTCCACCTGGGCCTTGTCCGGCAGCTTGGAGAGCTCGCGCAGCATGGCCAGTTGGTCCTCCGCATCGAGGATGGAAAAGCCGGGGCGCAGTCCGGCGGCCGCGTGCTCGTGCTTGAGGATGGTCAGACCGAGGGTATGGAAGGTGGAGACATGCAGTCCCCGCCGCTCCTCGACCGAGAGCATCTTGCCAACCCGCTCCTGCATTTCCCGCGCCGCCTTGTTGGTGAAAGTGACGGCATAGACATGCCGCGCCGGTACCTGCAGCCCGCGCACCAGGTGGGCAATCTTGGCGGTGATGACCCGTGTCTTGCCCGAACCCGCGCCCGCCAGCACGAGCAGGGGGCCGTGGGCATGCAGCACGGCCTCCCTCTGGGTGGGGTTCAGCGTGGCGAGAAGATCGTGTTGATGGGTCATAAGAAATTTTCTAATCCGGACATCGGATCATCGTCTAACTTCCTGAACACAGGCTCCAGCGCAAGGAGGGGACAATGACCATCAATTACAGTCTGATTGACGAACTCGCCAAGTTGCCGGGCGTGGTGGCGGCGGGAGGGTTCACCTACCGTGGGGACCAGAAAGTCTATCGCGGCCAGTTGAGCGATGCTGAGGCCGAATCCATTGCCACGGCGGCCCGCGCCACGCTCGAGACCATGCGCATGCAGGGGGACATCCTGAAGATGTTCACCACCGTGTGCTCTCCTGGTGTCACTGAATGCGGGCTCGAAGGCGGCAAGGGCTTCGCTGTCCGCGGCCCCCTGCGAACCATATGCGTGGTTTCCAACGCCTTTTGCATCCTCGACCACCAGAAGGCCTCCGTGACCCCCATCCTGCGGCTGATGCTCGAGCGTCAGGCCGATGCCCCTGATGTGCTGATCTGACTGGAAGGAGATCCACCATGAATGAACAGATTCTCTCACGTGTTCCGGGCGCCGTGGCCTATTTCGCCTATTCCGCCGACGGCAAGCTGATCGACAGCGTGACCAGTGACCCGGGGCGGCTCGACCAGGGGACGCTCGACCTTCTGGGTCACGTCTGTGTCGCCAACCGCGCCATCGCCAATATGGAGGCGCGCGGCTGGGAGGGGATCAGTGACGTGACCGGTTTCTATCCGGTCGAGGGCTTCGTCTATGTCGGGGTGAACCTCTCCGTCGTGTCACGCGGGGATCGCGCCTTCGTGCTCGACAACAAGGGGGGCGATTACGAGGCGGCCCACAAGGTGCTGGTCGAGTTGGAGAAATGACATGCTGGAACCAATGCTCGAACTCCCCGGTGTCGTCGCCACGGCTCAATTCAAGGATTGCGTCACGGCCGACCTGATGGAAGCCCACGGAGCCCTGGACAAGGCCACCCTGCAGATGCTCGCGCGCTTCGCCTATGACCACAAGCGCATGACCCAAGGCATGGTGGACGTCTTCGGCATGTTCAAGCCCACCTGCTGTGCTCGGGACTGGACCCCGCAACTGGGGTGGGTCGTGCGCGGCAAGACGCGCTCGATCTGCGGCTGGGCGGGGCTGGTCTGCGTCATCGACAATGACAAGGCAAGCCTCAACCAGGTGCTGAAGAAGCTCGGTGAGATCGCCTATCTCATCTGAACCGCGCGGCAAGAGGGCGGGGTAGGGGCCATGGAGACGGCTCCTGCCCCGTTCCGTTTTGTGCGGGCGCTGGCGTGATAATCTTGGCGGCCGGGTGAAGGCTTCGGCCTCTTCCCATATCCCTGCCACTCGCACCACGCATGCCCCGCTCCCCTTGATTGCATCAGACCTCCTTGTTCAAGCCGGCTGGCTTCCGGCGGCCCACAGGCTCCCCTCCCCCCACTGCGACGAGCGGCCGCCGGGGGTGGGGCCGGAGCTGGTCGTGGTCCACGGCATCACCTTGCCGCCGGGGGAGTTCGGTGGGCCTTGGATCGATGATCTTTTCCTTGGCCGGCTCGATCCGGCCGCCCATCCTTACTTCGCCGCCATCGCTCATCTGCGGGTATCGGCGCACCTGCTCATCCGGCGGGATGGGGCCGTCACTCAGTACGTCCCTTTTCACCTGCGCGCCTGGCATGCCGGTGCCTCGATGTTCGGCGGGCGGGAGCGTTGCAATGACTTCTCCATTGGGATCGAACTGGAGGGCACGGACGAAGAGCCTTATGCCGAAGTCCAGTACGAGCGCCTGGCGGAGGTCATCCATGCCCTGAAGAAGGTTTATCCGACCCTCACCGCCATCGCCGGGCATGAAGACATCGCCCCTGGGCGCAAGACCGATCCCGGTCCGGCCTTCGACTGGCCGAGATTGGCGCATGCGCTTACACGGCATGGGGTGATGGTTCAGGAAGGTCGGCGCTGGGCGAGTGAGGCCCGCTTGGTCATAATGACCGCGTGAATCCCGGAAGGTTGTCACCATGCTTCTGCTTGCCACCCTGATCGCCCTGTTCGCCGAGCGCCTGGCCCCCCGGCTTGCCGAGCGCCGCTCGCTGGCCTGGTTCGATCGTTATGCCGGAGCCCTGGCCGGGCGCCTGACCGTGCCCGGCGGGTTGGCCCTGACCGTGCTGGTCGCCCCTTGGGCGCTTTTGGCCGTGGCCGTACAGTCGCTGCTGCACGGCGTGCTCTGGGGCCTTCTGGAGCTGGCCTTCAGCGTGCTGGTCCTGTTCCTGGCCCTGCGGCCGGGGAGCGTCGATCCGGCGGTCGATGGCTATGTTGCCGCGCGCGAGAAGGGGGAGGACGGTGCAGCTCGCCACCATGCAGAACACCTGCTGGGGGGGGCGGCCCCTCAGGCGGTCGAGGACGAGGTTCGAGCCGTGGCCGACACCCTCCTGATCGAGGCCAACGAGCGCTGGGTCGCCCCCTTGCTGTGGTTTGTCCTGCTCGGCCCCCTCGGTGCGGTGGTCTACCGGCTGACCGCCCACGTCGAACAGCAGAGTGAGGCAGGGAGCCTGCGCGAGGCAGCACGCTTGCTGCGCGTCGCGCTGGACTGGCTGCCTGCGCGCCTGCTCGCGGGTATGTACATCCTTTCCGGCAGCTTCGAGGAAGGGCTGAATGCCTGGCGGCAGAGGGGGCAGCTGTCCGTCGATACCCCGCGCGAGGCATCGGCCGCCTCCCGGGCGCTGGAACTCGAGCAGGCCAACCGCGACCTCCTGCTGCGCGTCGGGCGCGCTGCCCTGCGCACCGAGGAGTACAGCGTGACCACCGAGATCAGCGAGGCCGGTGACATCGAGGCCGACGCCAGCATCGTGCGCGCCGCACGTGGGCTGGTGCTGCGCTCGCTGATTGCCCTCGTCGCCATCATCGCCCTGCTGACCCTGGGCGGCTGGATCGCCTGATGGCCAGGCTTGATTTGTTGCGTCACGGCGAGCCCGTGGGCGGCCCCCGCTATCGTGGGGATGGTGTGGACGACCCCCTGACCCCCGAAGGGCTGGTCGCCATGTGGCGGGCGGTCGAGGGCGGGGTATGGGACATCGTCATTAGCTCGCCTTTGCAGCGCTGCCGGACCTTTGCCGAGGCCTATGCCGAGAAGAGTGGGCTGCCCTTGGTCATCGAGCCGCGCCTGCGCGAGATCAACCTGGGCGTGTGGGAGGGCCTCAGCCATGAGGAAGTGCAGACCCACTGGGCCGAGGCCTATGCCGCCTACAAGCGCGACATCGTCACCGGCATGCCCTACGGTTCCGAATCGGTGCTCGCCTTCATGGAGCGGGTGCGCGAGGCGCTGGACGAGTTGGCCGCGCGCCATGCAGGCCAGCGGGTGCTGGTCGTCTGCCATGCCGTGGTGATGCGCGCCTCGCTCGCCCTGGCCCTGGACGCGCCGCCCCAAGTCCTCAACCGCATCCGCGTGGACTACGCTGCCATGCTGCGCCTGCGCCACGTCGTGGAAACCCTCCCAAGCCACCCTCCTGTGGATTCCGCGGAGCGATCCAATGAGACACCAGGCATGGTGGTGCGCTCGCGCTGGGCGTTCGAGGGCCTGATCAATCCCTCTCCCCTCTGATGGCGGCCCTCACCCTCTTCGTGCCGGGACTCTTGGGCCCGTGGTCCGCCGAGGCCAACCCACCTCAGCCCCATGCCCCCGCCCTGCGGCGCATGCTGGCCCGCGGCGACCGCCTGCCGGTCGAGCTCCTCGGCTTTGAAGGCGCCCTCGCGCGGCTATTTGGTCATCAGGGCGAGGACCTGCCCTGGGCCGCACTCGGCCTGTGGGGCGAGACCGGCCAGCGTCCCGAAGGCTTTGTCCTGCGCCTCGACCCCGTCCACCTCAAGCTCGGCATGACCGACGCCATCGTCTTCGGCGGCCCCTCGCTGCGGCTGTCCATGGACGAGGCGCAGGCCCTGGCGGCCTCGGTCGAGGCCCATTTCAGCGAGCTTGGCTGGCGCCTCACCGTCGCCGCCCCCGAGCGCTGGTACCTGCAAGCCCCACAGGCCTTTGACCTCGTCACCACGCCCCTGACCCGCGCCCTGCGCCGGGACGCCGGCCTGTTCAAGCCGGGCGGGGCGGACGCCCCCCGCTGGCTCGCCTGGCTGACAGAAATCCAGATGCTGCTGCATGCGCATCCCGTGAATGAGGCGCGGGAGGCCAGGGGGCTGCCGATCATTAACCATCTTTGGCCTTGGGGCGCGGGGTCCATTCAAGGGTTGCCTGCGGACTTCACCCTCACCCCCAGCCCCTCTCCCATCAAGGGAGAGGGGGGTATGGTGGTCTTTGCCAACCACCCCCTCGCCCGAGGCCTGGCCCTTGCCTCGGGCTTACCGTTGCACGAGGTGCCCGAAACCTTTGCAGAACTGCCCTTGCCACCTTCCGGCGATGTTCTGGTCGTGCTTGATGAGGCCCTCTGGCCCTGGCTTTCGGGGGATATGGAGGACTGGCAGGCGACGGTCGAGGGGCTGGAGGCTCGGTGGTTTGCGCCGGTGTGGAGAAAGCTGGTCTGGCGCGGCGTCGAGTCATCGGTGTTGGAGTTCGCCACTCATCAGCGCTGGATATTGAAACCGATTCACCGCTGGCGGGTGTGGCGGCGTACAGGGAGGGTTTGAGCATGCGTGCGCACCGCCTGATCCGCCGCCGCGAGGTGGCCGTGCCCCCGGCCTTGTCATCCGTCCACCCTGTGCTGGCGCGGGTCTTGGCGGCGCGCGGGATCAGCTCGCCGGATCAGTTGGAGCTGGCCTTGAACCGCCTGCACTCGCCCAAGGCCCTTTCAGGGATCGAGCAGGCCGCAAGCCATCTTGCCGATGCCATCGAGGGGCAGGCGCGGCTGTTGGTGGTGGGGGACTTTGATGCCGACGGGGCGACGAGTACGGCACTGTGCCTGAGGGTGCTGCGCGCCTTCGGGGCCAAGGATGTGCATTACCGGGTGCCGAACCGCTTCGAGGATGGTTACGGGCTGACCCCGGAGATTGTCGAGGCGGTGCGCCCCCTTGGTGCCGAGCTTTTGCTGACGGTGGACAACGGGGTCACGGCGCTGGCGGGGGTGCAGGCGGCGAGGGATGCGGGGATGCGGGTGGTGGTGACCGATCATCACCTGCCGGGGGCGGAGTTGCCGTTGGCGGATGCCCTGGTGAATCCCAACCTGCCGGGCGATGGCTTCCCGAGCAAGCACCTCGCCGGAGTGGGGGTGGCGTTTTATGTCCTCTCGGCCCTGCGCGCGGAGCTTGGACGGCGTGGCTGGTTCGAGCGGCGGGGCATGGAGGCACCGAACCTCGCGCGTTACCTCGATCTCGTGGCGCTCGGCACGGTGGCGGACGTGGTGCCGCTGGATCACAACAACCGGGTGCTGGTGGAGCAGGGATTAAGAAGAATGCGCGCCGGGCAGGCGGTGCCGGGCATTCTGTCCCTGCTTGCGGTCAGTGGGCGGGATTTTCGCCGGGTGGTGGCGGGCGATCTGGGGTTTGGTGTCGGCCCGCGCCTGAATGCGGCAGGGCGCATGGAAGACATGTCGATTGGCATCCAGTGCCTGTTGGCCGAGCAGCCCGAGGTGGCGCGCCGCTTGGCGGAGGAGCTGCATCAGCTCAACACCCAGCGGCAGACGGTGGAGGCGGAGATGCAGCAGCAGGCGCTCGCCATCCTCAAGCAGTTGCATGAGCGGCTGGATGCCGACAGCCTGCCGCGTGGGGTGTGTCTGTTCGATGCGGATTGGCATCAGGGGGTGATCGGCATTCTCGCCTCGCGGATCAAGGAGCGCCTGCACCGGCCGGTGATCGCCTTTGCGCCGGATGGCAACGGTGGCATCAAGGGGTCGGCACGCTCCATCCCCGGCCTGCACCTGCGCGATGCGCTGGAGGAGGTGGATGCACAAAACCCTGGCCTGATCCAGCGCTTCGGCGGGCATGCCATGGCGGCGGGTTTGCAGCTTCCCGAGCCGCATTTCAAGGACTTCGCCCTGGCCTTCGATGAGGTGGTGCGGCGCAAGGTGGCGGACGAGGACTGGCAGGGGATCCTTTTGACCGACGGGCCGCTGGAGCCTTGTGAGATGACGCTGGAGCTGGCCGAGTTGCTGCGCTATGCCCAGCCCTGGGGACAGCACATGCCGGAGCCGTTGTTCGATGATGTGTTCCGCGTGCGCGAGCGGCGGCCGATGGGGGCGGCGGGAAACCACTGGCGCTTCGTGCTCGAGCACCGCGCGGGTGGCACGCCGTTCGAGGCGGTGCTGTTCAACACGCAGGCCAGTGACCTGCCACCTGGTGACTGGTGGCGGGTGGCCTTCAAGCTGGATGTGAACGAGTTTCGCGGCAACCGCCGCCTGCAGCTGATGCTGGAGCAGGTGGAGGCCGCGCCGGCGGCGGCAGGCTGAGTCCGGGAGGGCGTCAGGGCTGCTCGTAAACCCACTTCAGGATGGCGTCCTGCACCCTGCTGCCGATGCCATTGTGCACCCCGGGTTCGTTGTGGAGCACGACTACCGCATAGGCGCGGCCGTTACGCGAGAGCATGTACCCCGCGATGGCGCGCACCCCGTTGAGCGTGCCGGTCTTGAATTGGGCGCGGCCCTTGATGTCCTCGTTGCGCAGCCGCTTGCGCACGGTCCCGTCGACCCCGACGATCGGCAGCGAAGTGGTGAACTCCAGCATGGTCGGTCCGTGGTAGACCTTCATCAGTAAGTCGCCGAGGTGGCGGGCGTTGATGCGTGTCTCCCGTGACAGCCCCGAACCGTTGCCGAGCACGAACTCGGGCCACTTCCAGCCCTGCCTCTCCAGCCAGTAGTCGACCGCCCGCGAACCCTTCTCGAGCGTGGCGGGTGGCCCGAACTGGGCGGCGCCGACAGAGAGCAGCAGCTGGCGGGCCATCACGTTGCTGCTCTGCTTGTTCATCGGGATGATGACCTCGGCCAGCGGGCGTGAGAGGAAGACGTCGAACAGCACAGCCTGGGGCGGAAGTGGCCCGACCCGCCCCCCGCCATCGAAGCTGCCGCCCAGCTCCTTCCACATGGCGCGGAAGGCCCCGAGCAGCATGTCCTGCGGTTCGGCCACCACCCGGTAGAACTCCCGTCCGCCGCACTCCGGCGCGTACTGGCCGGCAAACTCGATGACCGGCCCCTGCGTCGAGGGACGGACATCCAGGGTGAGGTTGTCCTGACAGCCCTTGCCCTTGGCCGGCTTGACCCGGTTTTCGATCCGCACCCCCGCCACCGGCGGGTCGGTGAGGATGTTCAGGCGCCGAGTGGCCGGGTCGGGCTGGACGATGAGACGGGTCGCGCGCTGGTTCAGCAGCAGGGCATCGGGTAGGGCGTTGTAGGGGGAATAGGGCTGGCCGTCGAAGGCCGCTGGGTCTTCCGGGGGCAGGCTGAAGAAGGTGTTGTCCAGCACCAGATCGCCGTGGATGGTGTGCAGGCCCCGCTCGCGCAGCCGTTGCAGCAGGGCCCAGAGATCCTCGGTCAGGAACATCGGGTTGCCGTAACCCTTGAGCACCAGGTCGCCCTGCAGTACACCCTGGTTGATCGGCTGGGTGACGTAGGTCTCGGTCGGCCAGGTGTAGCCTGGGCCGAGCACGTCCAGCGCGACAGCCGTGGTGACCAGCTTCATGACCGAGGCCGGGTTTTGCGGCAGGTCGGCGTTCCAGGCCAGCACGGGCCGGTCGCTGTCCACCGCCTGTACCCAGACGGAGAGGCTGTCGCGGTCAGCCTTGTGGCGGGCCAGCACCTCTTCCACTTCGGGGGGAAGGTGGGCCGCGCCGGCAGCCTGAGCGAACGGCAGGAGGAGGCTCAGGGCGAGGGTTCGGAGCAGGGCGGGCATGGCGATCTTCATGAGTGGAAACTCTAGCCGTAGGCAAACAAACAGGCTAGTCTTGACGGTTTGCATTTTTTGCCGGAGTCCGCCATGAGCGAGCGCATTGAGAATGTTACCCTGAACCGCAAGGCCAACATCTATTTCGACGGCAAGGTGGTCAGCCACGGCTTCACCAAGGCCGACGGCCAGAAGGCCACCCTGGGTGTGATCTTCCCGGGCAGCTTCCGCTTCAACGTGCAGGCGCCCGAGCTGATGGAAATCATCGCGGGTTCGTGCCGCGTCAAGGTCGGCGAAGGCGAATGGGCGACCTATGGCGCCGGCCAGAGCTTCAACGTCCCGGAAAACGGTTATTTCGACATCGAGGTGCTTGACGGCACCACCGAATACCAGTGCACCTTCGGTTGAACCCTGGGCGTCATCCACAAGTCTTAGACAACATGCTCGAAATCAATCCCATCCTGAATGAAATCAAAGACCTCCAAGGGCGCACGGACGCCCTGAGGGGGTATCTTTGACTACGATCACAAGGCTGAACGTCTGGAAGAAGTCCAGCGCGAGCTGGAAGACCCGAACATCTGGAACGACCCTGAGCGCGCCCAGGCGCTGAACAAGGAACGGGCCCAGCTCGAGGGCGTGGTCAGCACCCTGCAGTCGCTGACTGCGAGCCTGGCCGATGCCGGGGAACTGCTGGAGATGGCCGCCGAGGAGGGCGACGAGGCGAGCGTGCAATCCATCGCCGACGACGTCGCCAAGCAGCGCGCCAAGGTCGAGGAACTGGAGTTCCGCCGTATGTTCTCCGGCGAGATGGACGCGGCCAACTGTTTCCTCGACATCCAGGCCGGCGCGGGCGGCACCGAGGCGCAGGACTGGGCCAGCATGTTGCTGCGCATGTACCTGCGCTGGGCCGAGAAGCGCGGCTTCAAGACCGAGATCATGGAGCTCTCCGAGGGCGAGGTGGCAGGCATCAAATCCGCCACCGTGCGCATCGAGGGGGAATACGCCTTCGGCTGGCTGCGCACCGAGACCGGCGTGCACCGCCTGGTGCGCAAGTCGCCGTTCGATTCCGGCAACCGCCGCCACACCTCGTTTGCCTCCGTATTCGTCTCGCCCGAGGTGGATGACAGCTTCGAGATCGAGATCAACCCGGCCGACCTGCGCGTGGACGTGTACCGTGCCTCCGGTGCCGGTGGTCAGCACGTCAACCGCACCGAGTCCGCGGTGCGCTTCACCCACATCCCCACCGGCGTGGTGGTGGCCTGCCAGACCGAGCGTTCGCAGATCCAAAACCGCGACCGCGCGATGAAGATGCTGAAGGCCAAGCTCTACGAGCTGGAAATGCAGAAGCGCAACGCCGCCGCCCAGGCGCTGGAGGACACCAAGTCCGACGTGTCCTGGGGCAACCAGATCCGCTCCTACGTGCTCGACCAGTCGCGCATCAAGGACCTGCGCACCGGCTACGAGGTCGGCAACACCCAGGCGGTGCTGGATGGTGACCTGGATGGCTTTATCGAGGCCAGCCTGAAGAGCGGGTTGTAACCCATGACGACCGTGCGCTTCGATGAGCATGTTCCCAAGCAAGGGAAATGCTGAGAACCAAGGAATGTGGCACGTCCCCTCCCCCTGGTGGGGGAGGGTTAGGGAGAGGGGGAAGTTCAACGGGTTATCACCCTCTCCCCCAACCCCTCCCCCTCAAGGGGGAGGGGAGAGTTTTTTGATTAGCGCTTCCCAAGGCGGATTGACCCCATGACTGAAGCAAGCCAAGTGCAAACCGACGAAAGCCACCTGATCGCCGAGCGCCGCGCCAAGCTCGCGCGCATCCGCGAGAAGGGCGTGGCCTTCCCGAATGATTTCCGCCGCAATGTGGTGGCGGGCGAGCTGCATGCCGAATACGGCGAGAAGGAGCGCGAGTGGTTCGAGGCCAACACCGTCCGTGCTGCCATCGCCGGGCGGGTGATGGCCAAGCGGGTGATGGGCAAGGCCACCTTCCTCTCGGTGCTCGACATGTCCGGCCGCATCCAGGTCTATGTCAGCCGCCAGGACATCGGCGATGAGGCCTACGAGGAGCTGACGAGCTGGGACATCGGCGACATCGCCGGTTTCGAGGGCAAGCTGTTCAAGACCCAGAAGGGCGAGCTGACCGTGCATGCGGATACCGTGCGCCTGCTGACCAAGAGCCTGCGCCCGCTGCCGGACAAGTTCCACGGTCTGACCGATACCGAGCAGCGCTACCGCCAGCGTTATGTCGACCTGATCATGAACGAGCCGGTGCGTGAGACCTTCCGCACCCGGACCAAGATCATCAAATACATCCGTGACTTCCTCGACGCGCGCGGCTTCCTCGAGGTCGAGACTCCGATGATGCACGTCATCCCCGGCGGGGCCTCGGCCAAGCCCTTCGTCACCTTCCACAACACGCTCGACATGGAGCTGTTCCTGCGCATCGCGCCGGAGCTCTACCTCAAGCGTCTGGTGGTGGGCGGCTTCGAGCGCGTCTATGAGATCAACCGCAACTTCCGCAACGAGGGGCTGTCCACCCGGCACAACCCCGAGTTCACCATGATCGAGTTCTATCAGGCCTATGCCGACTACCATGACCTGATGAACCTGACCGAAGACCTGCTGCGTGGCCTGGCCCTGCACGTGCTCGGCACCACCGAGGTGCCCTACCAGGGCGAGGTCTACGACTTTGGTGGAAAATTCGCGCGCATGACGGTCAAAGAGGCGATCCTGCACTTCAACCCGGGCGTGACCGAGGCCGACCTCGACGATCTGGAGCGCTGCCGCGCCCTCGCCACCCGCCTCGGCATCCCGCTCAAGGACAGCTATGGCCTCGGCAAGGTGCAGATCGAGATCTTCGAGAAGACCGCCGAGCACCGGTTGAAGAACCCGACCTTCATCACCGAATACCCGGCCGAGGTCTCGCCGCTCGCCCGCCGCAACGATGCCAACCCGTTCGTGACCGATCGCTTCGAGTTCTTCGTCGGCGGCCGCGAGATCGCCAATGGCTTCTCCGAGCTGAACGACGCGGAGGACCAGGCCGAGCGTTTCCGCAAGCAGGTCGAGGAGAAGGACGCAGGCGACGAGGAGGCCATGCACTTCGACGCGGACTACATCCGCGCCCTCGAGCACGGCCTGCCGCCAACCGCGGGCGAGGGTATCGGCATCGACCGGCTGGTCATGCTCCTGACCGACTCCCCGTCGATCCGCGACGTGCTGCTGTTCCCGCACATGCGGCCGGAGTGAAGGCAGGCGGCTTGGGGAAACTGACACCCCTCTCCCTCTGGGAGAGGGGTAGGGGGAGAGGGAAAAACATCCCCCTCAAGGCCGCCGTGCTGCCAGGTTGGGCAAGGGGGTGAACCGGCCAAGGAGGGCCGGTTCAGCTTTGCCGCGGCAGGATGCCGCGTCAAAGCGGCCCCCTTGAACGGCCCGGCAGCACGGGAACCCGAAGGGCGGCCTTGCGGGGGCGCGTTTCTTTCCCCGATTTCTTTGCGCGAACAAAGAAATCGGGTCGCCCGCCATAACGAGCGCATCCACGAAGCCGATGCATTAAAAGGCGGGCGAAACGAGACCACCGACGGTGATTTGAAATCCCTTTGAACACCCCTTGAAGGTTTCATTTCGCCCGCCTCGATGCTTATGGCTTCGAGCATGCGCCTATGTGTGCGGGCGAGTGACTTTTCTTGCTCGTGCAAGAAAAGTCACCAAAAGAACACGCCCCCACGGGGCCGGCCCTTCGGGCAAACCCTGGACGAGGCCGCTCCGACCGGGCCGTCCCGACGCGACGTCCTGTCGCGGCGGGACTGAAAAGGCCCTCCATGGCCTTTTCACCCGGTCTACACGCCCTCGCCCAGGGCGGCCCCGAGGGGGAGTTTGGCCCTCACCCCCAGCCCCTCTCCCTGAGGGAGAGGGGTGTCCAGAAAACCTTCGTTGCCTCCTCTTGCCACCCACCATGCACCTCGAACAACACGCCTCGCTGCTGGCCTACAACACCTTCCGTGTCGAGGCGCGGGCGCGCTACTTCCTCACCCTCGAGCAGCTCGCGGACATCCCTGCCTTCCTTGGCGATGCGCGGTTGCAGGGGTTACCGCGTCTCATCCTCGGTGGCGGGAGCAATATCCTGTTCCGCGCCGACTTCCCCGGCATGGTGGTGCGGGTGGCGCTGCGGGGGCTCGAGCTTTTGGGCGAGGATGATAGCCATCGCTTCGTGCGCGCGGCGGCGGGCGAGAACTGGCACGACTTTGTGCGCTGGACGGTGGAGCAGGGCTGGCCGGGGCTGGAGAATCTCTCCCTCATCCCCGGCACGGTCGGGGCCGCGCCGGTGCAGAACATCGGTGCCTACGGGGTGGAGCTTGCCGAGGTGTGCGCGGCCGTCGAGGCGGTGGATCTGACCACTGGCGAATTCCACCGTTTCGACCGTGCCGCCTGCCGCTTCACCTACCGTGACAGCCTGTTCAAGCAGCAGACCGGGCGCTGGCTGATCACCGCGGTCACCTTCCGTCTGCCCAAGACCTTCACGCCAAGACTCGACTATCCGGGGGTGCGGGAGGCGTTGGGAGAGGTCGAGCCCACCCCGTTGGCCGTCTCGGATGCCATCTGCAGCGTGCGCCGCGCCAAATTGCCGGGCCTTGCGCCGGGCGAGCCTGGCAGCGCGGGCAGCTTCTTCAAGAACCCGCTTGTCCCGGCCGGGCAGGCCGAGGTCCTGCGGGCTTCGTACCCTGGCCTGCCCGCCTGGCCGCAGCCCGATGGCCGCGCCAAACTCTCCGCCGCCTGGCTGATCGAGCAGTGTGGCTGGAAGGGGTGCCGCGAGGGCGATGCCGGGGTGTACGCGAAGCACGCTCTGGTGCTGGTCAATCACGGTCGGGCCACAGGGGCTGAGCTTTGGCGGCTGGCCGAGGCGATCCGCGCCTCGGTGCGCCAGCGTTTCGGGGTGGATCTGGAGCCCGAGCCGATCCTCCTGCCCTGACTCACAGACTCAACGGCCCGCCTGCTTACTGGCATACATGGCCTGGTCCGCTGCGTGCAGCAGGTCCTCGACCGACGCGCCGTCGCGCGGGGACAGGGCGAGGCCGAGGCTGGCCCCCAGGCGGACCTGCTGGCCCTGCAGCAGATCGAAGGGCGCCGCCAGGACCTGCTGGATGCGTGCCGCGACCCTGTCCAGCACGATCGCCTCCCGCAGGTCGCGGACCGCGACCACGAATTCGTCTCCACCGAGCCGGGCAATGATGTCGCCGGCCTGCACTGCATGGGCCAGGCGCTGGGCCACGGCGCGCAGGCATTCGTCGCCCGCTGCGTGCCCGAGGGTGTCGTTCACCGGCTTGAACCGGTCGAGGTCGACATAGATCACGCCCACGCCGCTTTGATCGCGCGCTGATTCCTCGAGGGCCTGACGCAGGGCTTCCAGCAGGCCGTGACGGTTGAGCAGGCCGGTCAGCGGGTCGTGTGTGGCAGCATGGCGAAGATGGTGCTCTTCGGCGACATGGCGGGAAATGTCGTGCAGGGTGCCGACGAAAAAGGTGCGCTCGTCCACCCGGTAGGCGTTGACCGCGAGTTCTGCCGGAAACACGCTGCCGTCCTTGCGCTGCGCGACGATGGCGCGCCCGATGCCGATCACGTGGGGTTCACGGGTTTCAAGGTAACGTCGCAGGTAGCCGTCGTGGGCGCTGCGGTAGGGTTCCGGCATCAGGCAGTGGACGTTCCGGCCAAGCACCTCACGGGCCTGGTAGCCGAACAGGCGCTCGCTGGCCGGGTTGAAGAACTGGATGATGCCCTGGTCGTCGATGGTGACAATGCTCTCCAGCGCCATGTCCAGCACGGCGCGGGCATGGGCCTCGCTGGCGCGGGCCATGGCCTGGGCCTGTTCGAGCAGGCGGGATGGTTCGACGTGGAGGGCTGGCGCCTCGGCATCGTCATCCTGCTTGTGCCGTCGTGCCTGTTCGCTCACCTCATGGATCAGTTGCACGAGGTCCTGGAGCGATGGAAAACGCTGGACCAGCTGCTGCGAGACATGGACATCGGGCGCCTCTCCGCCAAGGGCGAGACGAAGCTGATTGGCCAGTTGCTCGATGATGGCCGGGGCGATGGCGGGATGGTTTTCGCTCACGTGCCCTTGTTCCCCTGAGAGGTGGTCCTCCGGATTCAAGGGTAGCGGGTTCCCGGGGCTCGGGATATTCAGGTTTTTTTGGGGTGGGCTCAATCGAGCATGGCGCGCAGGATCTCGTCCAGCTCGTCGGCCAGCGGCGAAGCGCCGGTATCCACGCCCAGCTTTTCCGCGGCGGGTACGCCGATCCAGCTGTCCTCGGGGTTGTCCTCCCCGTTCCTCGCCTGAAGGATGGCCACGATGACCACGTCGGTGTAGTCAGCCAGGCCGTCGTGCTCGCGCTGCAGGTTTTGGCATTCGAGCACCACGTGCACCAGCGGATCAGGGAAGTCCCAGGCGCGCAGGATCTGTCCGCCGATGCGGGGCTGCAATTCGGCAGCCAGCTGGTCCAACAGCTCGGGGTTGTGTAAAAGCTTCGGCAGGTCCTCGGCAATGGCATAGACCGGCAGGGCGCCGATGGCGTGGGTCAGGCCAGCGAGCAGGGCCTGGTCGGGGTCGAGGTGGCGCTGGCGGCGGGCCAGCATCTGCGAGAGTGCGGCCACCTGGGTGCTGAACTCCCAGTGCCTGCGCATGCGCTGCTGGATGATCGGCGTGTGGGCGCGGAAGCTCTGCTGCATGGAGATGGACACCACCAGCTGGCTGATGGTGCGCATCCCGAGGCGGGTGACGATCTGCGGCAGGCTGGTGATCTCGGAGAGGCCGCGGTAGAGCGGGCTGTTGGCGATCTGCACCAGACGCGCGGCAATGGCGGGGTCACGGGCGATGGCCTGGGCCAGGTCTTGGGCCGTGCTGTCCGGGGACTCGGCGATGGCGCGCACCTGAAGGGCGACATCCGGCAGGGTGGGCAGGTTCAGCCCCTTGCTCTCGATGCGTTGGATGAGGGCGTCGAGGAGGGCCGCGTGTGTGTCGGTCATGGTCCGTGTCCGCGCAGGAAGAGGTCGTAAATGGTGAAGCCGATCTCGATCACGATCAGGATCGTAATGTACCACTCCACCCGCAGGCTGCGCTGGGCCTGCAGCAGGTCGAGCAGGGTCTCGGCGGTGCGCGCGATCAGTTCGAGCTTGCGCTCCAGCGCATGGGCGCGCTCCTTCAGTTCGAACTCATCCTCCAGGCGCAGGAACAGGGCTTCGAGCTCGGGCCGCTCCCACAGCAGTTCCGGTTTCTCGATGATCTCCGCCCGGCCGACCATGCGATGTTGGGTGAGCAGGGTGTCGCCGATGTGGCTGAGCAGATCGCGCGCGCGCCGTGCCCCCCGCCCGCGCTGGCGCAGGCCCTCGGCCAGCGGCTCGATGCGGTCGAAGCTGCTTGCCACCCGCTTTTCGTACAGTCCGAGCACGCTGCTCTTGGCCAGCACGTCGGCCACCACCTGCAGGCGTTCTACGTTGAGGTCATGCAGCACGAGGATGTCCTTGTCCATGCCCTCACTCGCCTGTGGGTCGATGCGCAGGGTCAGCGTCTCCATTTCCGGCTGGGTCAGCGGTTCGCTGACGAAGGGGCGCAGCTGGGCGAGGAAGGCGGCCTCCTCCATGGCTTCCACCTCGAACAACACCACCGCGCCGTAGCGGAACAGCACGGCGCGGCCGCGCACGCCGACGGCGATGGTCAACGGTGCGCTGGCCAGACGCTCGGCCGCTTCCAGCGCGCGCAGGTCGAGCCGGTCGCCCAAGAGGAGGGCGCGTGCCTGGATGTGTCGTGGCGCATTCATATCCATCCTCCAGGTGGCCTCATGCCTGACAAGCAGCGATTCAGGGGGCTGCGGGCGGGGCGGGGGGGGCCGGCGGGGTCTTGCCCTTGGCCCCGGCCTCCGCGCCCATGCTGTGCAGGATGGACTCCACCGCGGTGAAGAACTTGCGGTAGAACTCGCGCTCGGTGATGGTCTCATCAAGGGTCTTGACCATCGAATCGGCGCTCTGGCCGATGGGGAGCGAGACCGAGCCGATCACGCTCACCCCGATGCTGGCCGGGGTGGCGGACTTCTTCAGGTCATAGGTGCTGCGCAGACCGTTGGCATACAGCGTGCTGCCGCCATCCGGGTCGGGCAGGCAGACCACGGTCATCTCCACCACCGTGCTGCGGTCGCTGTCGGTCCGGTAGGACTTGCGTCCCTTGATCTTGTCGGCGGACAGCGCGTCGGTGAGGTAGCCATCGCCGAGCAGGGCCCGGTTGGCGGCCGCGCAGGCGGTTTGCGCATCCACGGCGAAGGGTTTCTGGAACGGGCTGTCGTTGGGGGGCGTGGGCTCCTTGCCTGCCGTGCGCGAGCCGAAGCTGCCGCAGGCCGACAAGGCCAGGCTTGCAGCCAGCAGCAGGCCGAGGCGCAACTGGCGATGTGCAGAGAAACGGTTCATGGCAACGGGGCGGTCATGGAGGGTTGAGACGCATTCGAAAAACATGCTCCCCTCCCCCTTGATGGGGGAGGGGATGGGGGAGAGGGTGATCACGCATGGCAATGCATCCCCCTCTCCCTAACCCTCCCCCGCCAGGGGGGGAGGGGACGTGCCTCATGGCAGTCTTGCGCATAGGCATGATACTACGCCGTGATCAGCGCCAACCGGAAACGAAAACCCCCTCGGCGGAGGGGGTGGTCACGGTCAGCCTTCACTGCTCCAGGCGCTTGTACTTCAGGCGCTTGGGCTGATCGGCATCGGTGCCCAGGCGGCGGTGGCGGTCGGCCTCGTATTCCTGGAAGTTGCCCTGGAAGAAGGTCACGCCGCCGTCGTCCTCGAAGGCGAGGATGTGGGTGGCGATGCGGTCCAGGAACCAGCGGTCGTGCGAGATCACCAGCACGCAGCCGGGGAAGTCGAGGATGGCCTGCTCCAGCGCACGCAGGGTTTCCACGTCCAGGTCGTTGGTCGGCTCGTCGAGCAGCAGCACGTTGCCGCCGGACTTCAACAGCTTGGCCAGGTGCACGCGGTTGCGCTCACCGCCGGAGAGGTCCTTGATGAACTTCTGCTGGGCGTCGCCCTTGAAGTTGAAGCGGCCAAGGTAGGCGCGGCTCGGCATCTCGAACTTGCCGACCTGGATCACGTCCAGCCCGTCAGAGACCTCCTGCCACACGGTCTTGTTGCCATCCAGCGCATCGCGGCTCTGGTCCACGTAGGCGAGCTGCACGGTCTCGCCCAGGGTGATGCTGCCGCCATCCGGCTTTTCCTGCCCGGTGAGCATCTTGAACAGGGTGGACTTGCCCACCCCGTTCGGGCCGATGATGCCCACCACCGCGCCCTTGGGTACCGAGAACGACAGCCCCTGGTAGAGCACACGGTCACCAAACGACTTGGAGAGGTTCTCCACCTCGATCACCTTGTCCCCCAGGCGCGGACCGGGCGGGATGTACAGCTCGTTGGTCTCTGAGCGCTTCTGGAATTCGACCGACTGCATCTCCTCGAAGCGGGCCAGACGTGCCTTGGACTTGGCCTGCCGGCCCTTGGCGCCCTGCCGCACCCACTCCAGCTCGGCCTCCATGGCCTTGCGACGGGCGGACTCGGTCTTCTCTTCCTGCGCCAGGCGCTTCTCCTTCGCCTCCAGCCACTGCGAGTAGTTGCCCTCGAACGGGATACCCTGGCCGCGGTCGAGCTCCAGGATCCAGCCGGCCACGTTGTCGAGGAAGTAGCGGTCGTGGGTGACCGCGACCACGGTGCCCGGGTATTCCTGCAGGAAGCGCTCCAGCCAGGCCACCGACTCGGCATCCAGGTGGTTGGTCGGCTCGTCCAGGATCAGCATGTCCGGGTTGGAGAGCAGCAGGCGGCAGAGCGCCACCCGGCGCCGTTCGCCCCCGGAGAGCTTGGTGACGTCCGCATCCCAGGGCGGCAGGCGCAGCGCATCCGCGGCGATCTCCAGCTTGCGGTCCAGGTCCCAGCCGCCGGCGGCGTCGATCTTGTCCTGCAGTTCGGCCTGTTCGGCGAGCAGTTTGTCGAAGTCCGCGTCGGGGTTGGCAAACTCATTGCTAATGTCATTGAAACGCTGGAGCAGCTGGGCGATCTCGCCGATGCCGTCCATCACGTTGCCGCGCACGTCCTTGCTGGGATCGAGCTGCGGCTCCTGCGGCAGGTAGCCGATCTTGATGCCGGGCTGCGGGCGGGCCTCGCCGACGATGTCCTTGTCCACCCCGGCCATGATGCGCAGCAGGGTGGATTTGCCCGCGCCGTTGTACCCCAGCACGCCGATCTTGGCGCCGGGGAAGAAGTTGAGGTAGATGTCCTTGAGAATGTATTTCTTTGGCGGGACGACCTTGCCCACGCCGTTCATGGTGAAGATGTACTGGGCCATGCCGAGCTTTGCTGTGAGGAAAAAGGATGGGCGGGATTATGCGGAAAAGGTGGAGCCGCTTCCAGCAAGGTTTTGGCGGCGTAGGAGGCCCGCCCTCGGGCCGATGACCCTTTCCTGGGCCTTATCGCGGCGGGGGCGCCGCTCCTGCGCGAGCGGTGATCACCAGCGCATGCGATCGCCGTGGGCGTCTCTTGTCGCCGGGTTCGCCATTCTTTTGACGCTGCTTGGGGCGTTGGGTTCCGTGACCGCCTGGGCGGACACCGTTCAGGAGCCCCCCCTGCCGCCCGCAACCCTGGCCGAACCCGGCAAGCCCCTGCCCGCGCCCGAGGTGCGGGTGCTGATCGACATCTCCGGCAGCATGAAGCGCACCGACCCGCGCAACCTGCGTGCCCCCGCCCTGCGCCTCCTGGTCGGTCTGCTGCCGCCGGAGGCGCAGGGTGGGCTGTGGTTCTTTGGCGAGGACGTGCGCGAGCTGCTCAAGCCCGCGCCGGTGACGGACGCCTGGCGCAAGGCCGCCTTGGCGGCCGCGGGCAGGATAAGCTCCGAGGCCCCGTTTACGAACATTGGCGCGGCGCTGGAGGCGGCCCTTGCCGGCTGGGAGCCTGCGGCCGCGCAGCAGGTGCGCCGGCATGTCATCCTCCTGACCGACGGCATGGTGGACATCAGCAAGGAGGAGGGCGTCAATCCCAAGGCGCGCCAGGCCATCCTCGACACCCTGCTGCCGCGGGCCCAGCAGCTCGGTGCGCGGCTGCACACCATCGCCCTCTCCGCCGAGGCGGACCACGACCTGTTGCAGGCCCTGGCGCGCGGCACCGACGGGGTGTACGCGCGCACCGACGATGCCGCCGAGCTGCAGCGCATCTTCCTGCGCCTGTTCGAGAAGAGCGCCCCGCGCGACGCCCTGCCGCTCAAGGACAATGCCTTTACCGTGGACGCCACCGTCGCCCAGCTCACCCTGCTGGTGTTCCGCCCGCCCGAGGCGGCGCCCACCCGCATCGTGCCCCCCGATGGGCGGGCAGTGGACGAGGCCCAGGCGGCGAGGCTGCCCGGCTGGCGCTGGGCGCGGGAGGAAGGGCACGACCTGATCACCATCGACCGGCCCCTGCCTGGGCACTGGCGCATCCAGGGCGCGCTCGATCCCGACAACCGTGCGCTGATCCTCTCCGACCTGCGCCTCAACAGCCTGCCGCTGCCCAACACCCTGTACCTGGGCGAGCAGGTGGACTGGGCGGCGTGGTTCACCGAGAAGGGCGAGCTGCTCAAGGACGAACGCTTCCACAACACCGTCTCGCTCAAGCTCGCCACTGGCCCGGCCGGCGAGCCGCCACGCGAACGCTTTGTTGCCGACCAGGGGCGGGGCGGGGACTTCGTGGCAGGCGATGGGGTGATCAACCAGCGCCTGGGCGATGGCCTGCGCCCGGGACCGCAGCTGCTCATGCTCGAGGCCAGCGCCAAGACCTTCACCCGCCTGATCCGCCACGATTTTGACGTCGATCCCACCGAGCTGATGCAGATCGGCATCGAACCGGTGGGCGAGGGCGCGGCACGCCATTACCGCGTGACGGCCTCGGTCGATGCCAGCCGGGTGCGCGCCAGCGAGGCAACGATCAGCGGCCTGCTCGACTGCCCACCGGGCGGCCCCATCCCGGTGGGGCTGGTGGCCGAGGGCGAGGGCTTTGTCCTCGATCTGAGCCCGGAGCAATCCGGCAAGGCCTGCAGCCTCAAGCTGAGGCTGGATGGCCGTCTGGTCAATGGCCGCCCCATCGCCTGGCCCGCCCCGGCCCGGCCACTCGCCCCACTGCCCGGTGGGGCCCCGGAGGCCGCCGAGGGGCAGGGGCCGGGCGGTGGTTGGCCGGTGATCGCCGGGGTGGTGGGCGGCACCAACCTGCTGGCCGGTCTCTTGGCATGGGGCTTGCTGGGTTTTGTTCGCCGTCGCAAGCAGCAGCAGATCGCTGACGTGCTGAAAGGGTTTGCCACATCATGAGCGCCGAGATTCAAACCAGCCTCTTTATCCTCACCGCCGAGATCGCCGCGGTGACCAGTGTGGCTGCCCTGGTGGCGGCGGGACTCGCCTGGGCGCGCGGGCGGGCACGCCTGAAGGCGGCCGAAGCCCTGCGCGATGCGGCGGCTAGGCTGCCGGGCGAGGGCGAGGTAGTGCAGAAGGAGCGGGAGCTGTTGGGCGAGTTCGCCCGCGCCTACCTCACCCGGGATGCCGAACGACTGGCCGGCCTGCCGGCCCGCCTGCTGAGCCTGCGGCAGGTCATCGAAGCCGCTGCGGCACCCGCTGCGCCGGAGGAGGACCTGACGCAGGACCAGGTCATCCAGGCCTTGGAGGCGGAGCGGGCAGGCTTGCAGGCGAAGGTCGAGGGGCTGGAGCAGCAGCGGATGCAGACCCAGCAACACCTGGACACCGCGCTCGCCACCATCAATACCCTGGTGCAGGAATACGGCCGGGGACGGGGGCAGGAGATCACCCCTACCGCCGAGGCGCTGTTGCAGGCCCTGTTGCAGGCGGGAGGCGTGGGCATGGCGGCGGCCGCCGTCAGCAGGATCGAGCCGGCCCACGCCGCCGAGCCCCTAGCCCCGCCGGACGGCCCACCGCCAGCGGCCAAGCCGGAGGGGGATGAGGCGCTGCTGGATCTGGCCGTCGCGGATGATGTGGTGGTCGGGACAGAACCGGAACCCGCCGCCACCGCCGCGCCCGCGGCGGAGGCCGCAGGCAGCGAGCCCGTGGCCGCGGCGGACATCGACGCCCTGCTGGAGGATGTGCTCGGCACGGCAGCCAGTGTGGCGCCCGCGCCGGCTCCTCATGCCGATGAGTTGGTGGTCGAGCCGCAGGCCCCGGTGCCTGCGGCCGCGAAGGAAGGCTACGATCAGGGCCTGGATCTATCCGTGCCGGTGGAACCGGTGGTGGAAACGGCGGCCGTGGCCGAACCGGCGGGTGATGAACTGGACGCCCTGGACATCGATGCCCTGCTTGATGCCGAGCTTGGGCGCCAGGCCCGGCTGCTGACGCCCGTCGAGGCACCGGGAGAAGAACAGTACGACCTGGCCCGGGTGGATGAACCGGGCACAAAAAAGTAGCCGCCAGGGATGGCGAGCCAGAACAGCCCAACGAGCCGCTGCTTGGGTCGATCGAGGAGCCCGAGGCTCAAGACCCGAATGAGACGGCCGATATGACCTGCGGCGCAGGTGGAACAGACAGCCAGGAGCATGGCATGCATCATCTACAGTTACCGGAAGACCTGCTGGTGGCGGACCTCGCCTCCATGGCGCTTCAGCTCGAGGCGGTGCTGGGGGATAGCCCCGAGGTGATCGATATCGATGCCTCCCGCCTGGAGCAGGTGGATACCGCGGGCATGCAGCTGCTCTATGCCTTTGCCCGCGATGCCCAGCGCCTGGGCAAGGTCGTGCACTGGCATGGACTGACCCCGGCGGTGCGCGAGGCCGCGCAGGTGCTGGGCATGGCCGCCCTGTTGACCGGGGAGGAGTGAGTCATGGATCTCGCAGAATTCCTTGGACCGTTCTTCGAAGAAAGCTTCGAGATGATCGATCACATGGAGGGTGACCTGCTGGCCCTGGAGGCGGGGGGCGCGGCGGACGCCGAGCGCATCCACTCCATCTTCCGCGTGGCCCACTCGGTCAAGGGTGGGGCCGCGACCCTGGGGCTTGGTGAGGTGGCCGAATACACCCACCTGCTGGAAACCCTGCTGGATGCCATCCGTGAGGGCCAGCGGCCGATGACCGAGGCCACGGTCAAGGCCCTGCTCGGTGCGGTGGACGTGATGCGCGACCTGCTCCTCGCCGCACGCGATGCGCGGCCGGCCAACGAGGCCGCCAAGCAGCAATCGCTTGCCCTGCTGAAACAGCTGATGAATGGTGAGGCCGAGCCGGCCATGCCCGAATCGGGCACGGCCCCGTTGCCCGCGATGCAGGCCACGGAGGACGTGGCCGAATCGGATGTGCCCGGGTCCGAGGCCACTCCGGCCACCCCGGTCGCCCCGTCTGCGCCCCCCGCCCAGACCGCGGCCCCGCACCGCCCGCTGGGCCCCGGCTGGCGTATCTACTACAACCCGCGCCAGACCCTGGGCACCGGTGGGGCCGAGCCGCTGTTCATCCTGCGCGAGGTGCGCAGTCTCGGGGAGGTCGAGGTTCGCCTGCTGGATGACGCCCTGCCACGGGTGGAAGACCTCAACCCCCGCCAGGAGTACCTGGCCTGGGAGATCATCGTCCACGGCGACATCCCGCGCGAGGCGGTGGAGGAGATCTTCGCCTGGGTCATGGACCAGGCCGAGGTGACGATCGAGCCCCTGCCAATGAGCCTTTCGGACGAGGAGGGCGGCTCCGCGCAGCCGGCCGAAGCCGTGGACCAACCTGACAGCGATGTGCCGCCGCAGGCCGAGCCTGCGTTCGAGGCCGAGGTGCAGGACTGGCCGCTGGAGGAAGCCCCGGAGCAGGCACCCGCACCTTCACCTGCGGCGGCCGAGGCCATCTCCCCGCCCGCCCTCGCCACGCCTGCGACCACGCCGCCCAAAGAGGCGGCCGCGCCGGTAAGCGGCAGCGGCCGCGCTGCGGCGAAGGAGGGTGGCTCCATCCGCGTCGGGATCGAGAAGGTGGATGCCATCATCGACCTCGTGGGCGAGCTGGTCATCACCCAGTCCATGCTCGGCCAGTTCAGCGAGGAGGTCGAGCGCGACGGTTTCCACATCGGCATGCTGCAGCGCCTGCGCGATGGCCTGGCGCAGTTGGAGCGCAACACGCGCGAGCTGCAGGAAAACGTCATGCGCATCCGCATGCTGCCGATCTCGGTGGCCTTCAACCGCTTCCCGCGCATGGTGCATGACGTCGCAAGGCAACTGGGCAAGGAGGTGGAGCTGCAGATCGTTGGCGAGCACACCGAACTGGACAAGACCGTGCTGGAGAAGATCGGCGACCCGCTCGTTCACCTGGTGCGCAATGCCCTTGATCACGGTCTGGAGCCGCCCGAGGTGCGGCGTGCGCAGGGTAAGCCTGAGGTTGGCAAGTTGATCTTGCAGGCCTATCACAAGGGCGGCAGCATCGTCATCGAGATCATTGATGATGGTCGTGGCATCGACAAGGAGCGGGTACTGGCCAAGGCGCGTGAGCGCGGCTTGATCGGCGCGGAGGAAAACCTCCCCGAGGAGCGCATCTATGACTTGATCTTCTTGCCTGGCTTTTCCACCGCCGAGAAGGTCAGCGACCTCTCTGGCCGCGGCGTGGGTATGGATGTGGTCAAAAGTAACATCCAAGCGCTTGGCGGCTCGCTTGAGGTCAAGAGTGAGCAAGGACGGGGCACGCGCATCATCCTGCGCCTGCCGCTGACCCTCTCGATCATGGATGGTCAACTGATCGTCGTGGGCGGGCAGATCTTCGTCCTGCCCTTGCTTTCCATCGTTGAATCGCTGCAACTCAATCCTAACAACCTGGCACGCGTGGCGGGCCGAGCCGAGGTCTACAAGCTGCGCGACCAATACATCCCCGTCATCCGTCTGCACGAGATCTTTCGCCTGCCCCAAGGCCAGGCCAGCGAGCGACCGCTGCTGGTCATAGTGGAGGGCGATGGGGTGCAGGTGGGGTTGATGATCGACGACCTGTTGGGGCAGCAACAAGTGGTGATCAAGAGCCTGGAGACTCACTTCCGCAAAGTAGAGGGGCTTTCGGGTTCCACCATCCTCGGTGATGGCACCGTGGCCCTGATTCTCGATATCGGCGGCATCTTCCAGCTTGGGCGCCGTCTGGAAGGGCGCAGAGGAGGTCTGGCATGAATGCGCTTCGTCCTGACGTCAGCACGCCGGGGGGTGTCCGGGGAGATGTGCTGCAATACCTAAGCTTCATCCTGCATGGGCAGGAATATGCCGTGGACATTCTGCGCGTGCAGGAGATCCGCGAATGGGGCCCAACCACCCCCATCCCCAATAGCGCGGGGTTTGTGCGCGGGGTCATGAACCTGCGCGGCTCCGTCGTGCCGGTGGTCGACCTGCGCTTGCGCCTGGGCCTGCCCGAAGTGACCTATGGCGCGCAAACCGTCGTCATCGTCTTGCGCGTCCTAAGCCCCGAGCGCGATCGCATCATGGGCGTGGTGGTGGATGCCGTAGCCGAGGTGCATGACTTGGCCCCGCAGGCCATCCTGCCGCCCCCCGAAGTGACTGCCCAAGGCCTGGAGGGCTTTGTCCTTGGCCTGGTGGATAGCAAGGGGCAGTTGCTCACCATCCTCGATTTCGATCGCCTGCTCGATACCAGTTTGATGCTGGTTGATGCAGCAGGCCCTGTTTCGTCCTGACCGGCCACCATGCCGCCGCACACAAAAGGAGACTTGCCTATGTCTACCGCTCACAAGTCCGACCAATCCGCCCTCCAGCAGCGCTATGCCGGCATTGAAATGGCGGCCTTGCGCGTGGCCGTGGCCGAATCCGATACACCGACGGCCATTGCCGATGCCGACGGCATCATCATCTACCTCAATGATGCCATGCGCGTCATGCACAAAAAGCATGCCGAGGCGTTGCGGGAGATGATCCCAGGTTTCCATCCCGAACGGGTGCTGGGCAGTTCCATGGACAGCTTCCACCGCAACCCGGCGCACCAGCGTACCCTGCTGCGCGACCCGCTGCGCCTGCCTTACACCGGACGCATCCATAGCCGTGGCCTAAGCTTCCGCCTTGTCGCCCACTATGTGGAAGGTCCGCAGGGCGAATATCTTGGCAATGTACTGGAATGGTTCGACGAGACCGAGCAGACCCTGTTTAGGCAGGAGAAGGAGGCCCTTGATACCACCCTCAACCGGCTCATGGCGCGCATCGAGTTCGCCCCGGATGGCACTATCCTCACCGCCAACAGCGCCTTCCTGCAAGTCATGGGCTACACCCTGGAGGAGCTGCGCGGCAAGCACCACCGTATCTTTATGCCCAAGGAGGAGGCGCAGGGTGCGGCCTACGCCAACTTCTGGGCCCAGCTGCGCGCAGGCGAGGCGCAATCTGGGCGCATCCAGCGCATCGCCCGCGATGGCCGCACGGTGACCCTGGATGCCGACTATGTGCCCGTCAAGGACCTGGAGGGCAAGGTCTTCAAGGTCATCAAGCTGGCCTCCGATATCACCGAGCAGGTGCGCCTGGAGGATTTGACTACCCGCCTGCGCGCCTCCATCGACGGCGCCTCGGCCAACCTGCTGTATCTGGATGAGCATTTCCAGGTTTTCCACCTCAACCCGGCCATGCAGACCTTGCTCACCCGCTATGGCGCGGAGATGCGCGAGGTCTTCCCCGAGCTCGACCCGCAGGCGGTGCTAGGGGCCCCGGGCACCTGGCTGCTGCGTGGCAACCCGGCCTTGCGTGAGGTCTTTGCCTCGCCCAACCGCATGCCCTACGTGTTCGAGGTCAGCTTTGGCGGGCGTTACTACCGTGTGGCGGTCGGTCTCATCCGCGGTCCGCGCGGGCAATATATGGGCAACCGCCTGGAGTTTCAGGATGTCACCGAGCAGCACCTGGCGGAAGAGCAAGTGCAGCGCCTGATCCGGCTGGCGGCGCAGGGTGAGTTGGATGGTCGCATCGACACGCAGGCCATGAGCGAGGGTTCGATCAAGACCCTCTCGGAGGGCATCAACCGCCTCATGGATGCGGTGGCCGCCCCCGTGCATGCCGCCCAGGTCACCATCAATGCCCTCGCCGAGGGCGATTTGACGCACACCATGAGTGGGCAGTACAGCGGTGAGTTCGCGCGTCTGCAGGAGTCCCTCAATGCCTCCATGGAAAACCTCAAGCAGATGGCGATGGAGATCCGCGCCACAGCGCAGAACATCACCACTGCCTCTGGTGAAATCCGCCAGGGTAACCACGACCTGTCGCGGCGGACCGACCAGCAGGCCTCCAGCCTGGAATCCACCGCTTCGGCGATGGAGGAGATCACCGGCACGGTCAAGAACAATGCGGAAAACTCCGCCCGTGCCGACAAGCTGGCCAACCAGACCCGTTCCCAGGCGGTGGATGGGCGTAAGATTGCCGAGCGTGCCATCGGCGCGATGCAGGAGATCAACAACGCCAGCAAGAAGATCGCCGACATCATCGGCGTGATCGATGAGATCGCCTTCCAGACCAACCTGTTGGCCCTCAACGCCGCGGTGGAGGCCGCCCGCGCCGGTGAGCAGGGGCGTGGTTTTGCCGTGGTGGCCGCCGAGGTGCGCAACCTTGCCCAGCGCTCCGCCTCCGCCGCCAAGGAGATCAAGGGCCTGATCAAGGACTCGCTGGAGAAGGTGGCCGATGGCTCGCTCCTGGTGGACGAAACCGGCAAGATGCTCGACAACATCAACCAGAGCGTCGCCGAGGTAGGGGATCTCATTGCCCAGATCGCCACCGCTGGCAAGGAGCAGGCGATCGGTATCGAACAGATCAACAAGGCGCTGGTGAAGCTCGACGAGATGACCCAGCAGAATGCTGCCTTGGTGGAGGAGGCTGCGGCCGCCAGCGCCTCGCTGGACGAGCAGGCCCAGGGCTTGCAGAGCCTGATCCAGTTCTTCAAGGTCGAGAAGGAGCCGGGGTTTGGCGTGCGTCGTCGCGCCGTGTCTGGTGTCGCTGTGGGCAGTCCGTCCCCGCGTTCCGCAGCTTCCTCGGCCCGCCCGGCGTCGGCCGCGCCTATTTCGGCAAGAGATGATGCCGACTGGGATCAGTTCTGATGATTATGCCGCTGGCCGGGCACTTGCTGTGCCCGGCCAGCGGCTGAGGAGGGTCTCATGAGCGATGGAACGACGGCACGCGAGTTCGAGTTCACCCAAGCGGACTTCGAATTCCTGCGCGCCCTGGTGACCGATCACACCGGCATCGTGGTCAGCGACAACAAGCGCGACATGCTCTACTCGCGCCTGGCGCGCCGGCTGCGTGCCCTGGGTCTCAACACCTTCGCCGAATACCGCGCCTACCTGCGCACCCATGAGGCGGAGGAGCTGACCAACCTCATCAATGCGGTCACCACCAACCTCACCAGCTTCTTCCGCGAACCGCACCACTTCGAGTACCTTGCCCGCACGGTCATCCCCGAGCTGTTGCACAAGAAGGAGCGCGAGCGGCGCATCCGCATCTGGTCGGCAGGCTGCTCCACCGGCGAGGAACCCTACTCGATTGCCATGGTGCTGGAGGAGGAGGTGCCGCCGTGGCTTGAGTGGGATATCCGCATCCTGGCGACCGACGTAGATACAAATGTCATCCAGGCAGCGCAGCATGGTGTGTATTGGAGAGACAACTTGCGGGGTATTTCCGATGCGCGTTTGCAGCGCTTCTTCCTCCGTGGGCGCGGCGCCAACGCAGGTCAAGTCCGGGTGGATGCGGAGCTTAGGCGCATGGTGGCCTTCAAGCCCCTCAATCTGCTCAAGGACTGGCCGATGAAGGGGCCCTTTGACGTGATTTTCTGCCGCAATGTGATGATCTACTTCGACCAGGCCACGCAAAAAAGGCTGGTGGAGCGCTTCGCCAGCCTGCTGGCCCCGCGCGGCTACCTGTTCATCGGCCACTCGGAGACTCTGGATGGACTGACCCATCGGTTCGATCTGGTGGGCAACACCATCTACCGGCTGCGCGCTTGAGGAGAGGGGGGATGGTGACTGAAGAGCGTCCGGTGCGGGTGTTGGTGGTCGATGACTCGCTCTTGATCCGCAAGGCCCTGGCCCGTGCCCTGGGCGAGGACCCCGCGATCCAGGTGGTCGGCATGGCCAAGGATGCCTACGAGGCACGGGAGCTGATCAAGCAGCACGAGCCGGATGTCATCACCCTCGATGTGGAGATGCCCGGCATGAACGGGCTGACCTTCCTGCGCAACTTGATGCGCCTGCACCCCATGCCGGTGGTGATGGTCTCCACCCACACCACGCAGGGGGCGCAGGCGACCCTGGAGGCCCTGGAGCTCGGCGCCTTCGACGTGGTGGCCAAGCCGACCAGTGGGGGCGGGCTGAATGTGCAGGACTACGTGCAGGAGATCATCCTCAAGGTCAAGGCCGCAGCCCGCGCCCCGGTGCGCCGCCTGGCCCAGCAGCGCCTGAGCGGGGGTATGGGCGGGCGTCCCCTGAGCGCCAGTAGCGGCAAGCTCGCCGATGCCAGCCGGGTGATCGCCATCGGCGCCTCGACCGGGGGGACGGAGGCGGTGCGCATCGTGCTCGAGGGGCTGCCGCCGGAGATCCCGGGGGTGGTCATCACCCAGCACATCCCCGGCTCGTTCAGCGCCACCTTCGCCGACCGGCTCAACCAGGCCTCGCGCCTGACGGTCAAGGAGGCCGAGGAAGGCGACATCATCAAGCCCGGCCATGCCTATGTCGCCCCAGGGACGCAGCATCTTCTGGTGGTCAATCGCGGCGGGGTGCTGCGCTGCATCCTCTCCGACGCCCCGCCGGTGTCCAAGCACAAGCCGAGCGTGGACGTGCTGTTCGACTCGGTGGCCAAGGCCTGCGGCGAGAAAGCGGTAGGGGTGCTGATGACCGGGATGGGCAAGGACGGGGCTGAGGGGCTGTTGCACATGCGCCAGGCCGGGGCGGTGACCCTCATCCAGGATGAGCGCACCTCGGTGGTGTGGGGGATGCCGGGCGAGGCCTACCGCCTGGGGGCGGCGGAGCGGGTGGTGCCCCTGCCGAAGATGGCGGAGACCATCCTCTCCGCCTTGGTCGCGCCACGAACCTGAGGATAGGCAATCCATGAAAAACGATCTTCTGAGTATGCAGGGGGCGCTTCAGGTCTTCACCTTCGCCATCGAGGGTGTGCCCTATGCCCTGGAGGTGGCGCATGTGCTGACCATCAGCCAGGACACCTCGCGCCTGCGGCAGATCCCCAGCACCCTGCCGGGGTTCATCGGTCTGATCGACTATCAGGGCACGGTGGTGCCGGTCCTGGATTTCGCCCATCTGTTGGGGCGCCAGAACCAGGAAGAGCGCAAGGACGAGCTGATCGCCATGCTGGAGGCGCGCGAGAAGGATCATCTCGACTGGCTGGATGCCCTGGAGCACAGCCTCGCCACCGGTCAGCCGTTCACCAAGGAAAAGAACCCGCACAAGTGTGCCTTTGGCCGCTGGTATGACAGCTACCAGCCGGAGGATGATGCGCTGCGCACCATCTGGCCGGACTTCGATGCCCCGCACCAGCGCATCCATGCCCTGGCCGATGAGCTCCTGGAAGTGGAGCGGATGCAGGGGCGGGGCGATGCCATGGCGCGGCTGCGGCTTGAGCGCGAAACCACGCTCAAGGCCCTGCATCGCACCTTCGAGTTCGCCCGCGAGAGCCTGCGCTCTTCCCAGCACACGGTCTTTCTCTACCTCACCTCCGATGGCCGTACCCCGCGGCTGGCGCTGCGTCTGGATGACATCAGCGACATCCGCGGCTATGAGTTGGAGGATGCCGTGCCGCTGCACGCCATCGAGCTGCCGCCGGGGGCCATCCCCAAGGACTTGATTCAGTCCTACCTGCGTGGGGCGTCGGGCGATGCCCTGCTGCTCGCGCCGGAGTCCCTCCTGCGCCTGGCCGAGCGGGCCGCGGCACAGGCGGGCTTGGCGTAAGGCAGGATCAGAACTTGCTGCCGGCGTAGAGGTAGTGACTGAGGATGGTGACATCCTCGCTGGCGCGCCGGAACAGGTGATCCAGGCTGATGATGGCGTATTCGAGCAGGTTCACCGCGATGTAGGGGTGCTCGATGCGCAGGCGCTTGTACATCGGCCGGCTCAGCTTGAGCAGGCGGTCGCGCGGGGTGGCGGCCTTCAGGCGCACCTGGCGCGGTTTGCGGTCGAAGAAGCTCATCTCGCCCATCAATTCGCCGGCGTGGATGCGGCCCACCTCGACCTCGCTGGCCGGGCTGCCGGTGACCAGCGAGACTTCGCCCTCGACCACAAAGTAGAGCGCCTCGCCCACCTCGCCGATGTCGGCGATGATCTCGCCCTGCTTGACCTCGATCAGCTCGCAGTACTCCAGGAAAGTCTCGTACTCGCTGGCCTTCATCGTCTCGCTCGGCCATTGCTCGCGCAGGATCTTGGCCAGTTGGCTGCGTTCTTCAGGGGAAATCATGGGATGTTCCTTGGGGTTCGGGATGGGATGCCGCTAGTTTAATGGCATCAAGGACCGGATGTTCATAAGGGCGTTCGATGGAGATTAAAAGATCCTTGATTGTTCCTCGCGCCACCGCCGGGCCATGCTGAAAAGCTGTATCCACCGGAGAGCCCTCCATGACTCTGCATCACGCCAAGTTTCGTCCATTCCGTACCCTGATCGCCGCTGCCCTGGTTGCCGTTGCCGCTCCCCTCGCCGCAGAGGAAGTCACACAGAAGGCCGGCGACCTGACCCTGCGCGCCAACCTCGAACTGGCCGCGGGCAAGAGTCCGAAGGATGGCGTGGTGCTGATCACCCACGGCACCCTGGCGCACAACGGCATGGAGCTGATCAAGGCCCTGCAGGAGGGACTCAAGGCCAAGGGGTACAACAGCCTGGCGATCAACCTCAGCTATGGCCTGGATGCGCGCCCCTCGAGCATGTATGACTGTCCGACCCCCCACGTGCACAATCACACCGACGCGATCGAGGAGATCGCTGCCTGGACCACGTGGCTGAAGGACAAGGGGGCCACCCGCATCGCCCTGCTGGGCCACTCGCGCGGCGGCAATCAGACCGCCTGGGCGCTGGCCGAGAAGGATGACCCGGTCTACACCTCCGCCGTGCTCGTCGCCCCGCAGACCTGGGAGCCGGGGTACCTGGCCAAGGACTACAAGGCGCGCTACAAGGTCGAACTCAAGCCGCTGCTTGAGAAGGCCGAGAAGTTGGTCAAGGAGGGGAAGGGTGACACCCTCATCGACATGGATTTCATCTATTGCGAGAAGACCCGCGCGGCGGCCAAGAGCGTGGTCAGCTACTACAAGGACGATCCGCGCATGGACACCCCGACCCTGCTCGCCAAAACCAAGAAGCCCGTGCTGGTCATCATGGGATCGAACGACACCACGGTGAAGGGGCTGCCCGAGAAGATGGCCAAGGTGGCGGATGGCAAGCGCATCCAGGCGGTGACCATCGAGGGGGCGGACCACTTCTTCATGGATCTGTACGGCGATGAGGTGGTCGAGCAGGCCGCCAAGTTCATCGGCTGGAAGTGATCTCTCCGCGCAGTGGATGCATCCGCAGGGTCATGCGGGTGCGCCCCGGCCAAGGAATGCAGTCCTTTCATGCTGTTATGCACGCCCGGCCATGCCGGGCGTGCCGCTTTTGAGGTAAACTACGCCCCAAGTTTTCGACCCGGCCCGTGCCGGGTATTCGTTTTTTCAGAACTTTTGCAGCATTGGGGTGCGCCGAATGTTTACCCGAGACATGACGATTGCAGGCTACGACGATCAGCTTTGGCAGGCGATGGAGCACGAACGCCAGCGTCAGGAGGAGCACATCGAGCTGATTGCCTCGGAAAACTACACCAGCCCGCGTGTCATGCAGGCGCAAGGGTCGGTGCTGACCAACAAGTACGCCGAAGGCTATCCCGGCAAGCGCTATTACGGTGGCTGTGAGTATGTCGACGTGATCGAACAGCTCGCCATGGATCGCCTCAAGCAGCTGTTCGGCGCCGACTGGGCCAACGTCCAGCCGCACTCCGGCAGCCAGGCCAACGGCGCGGTGTTCCTCGCCCTGCTGCAGCCGGGCGACACCGTGCTGGGCATGTCCCTGGCCCATGGCGGCCACCTGACCCACGGCGCCAAGGTCAACTTCTCCGGCAAGAGCTACCACGCCGTGCAATACGGCCTGAACCCGGCCACCGGCGAGATCGACTACGAACAGGTCGAGAGCCTGGCCCGCGAGCACAAGCCGAAGATGATCATCGCCGGCTTCTCGGCCTATTCCCGCGTGGTCGACTGGGCCCGCTTCCGCGCCATCGCCGACGAGGTGGGTGCCCTGCTGATGGTCGACATGGCGCACGTCGCCGGCCTGATCGCCGCAGGCGTCTACCCGAGCCCGGTGCCTTATGCCGACGTGGTCACCTCCACCACCCACAAGACCCTGCGCGGCCCGCGCGGCGGCATCATCCTCGGCAAGGCCAACCCGGAGATCGAGAAGAAGATCAACTCCGCCATCTTCCCCGGTATCCAGGGCGGCCCGCTGGAGCACGTCATCGCCGCCAAGGCCGTGGCCTTCAAGGAGGCGCTGGAGCCTGAATTCAAGGCCTATCAGCAGCAGGTGGTGAAGAACGCCCAGGCCATGGCGAAGGTGTTCATGGGCCGCGGTTTCGACGTGGTCTCCAAGGGCACCGACAACCACCTGTTCCTGGTCAGCTTCATCCAGCAGGGTCTGACCGGCAAGGACGTGGACGCCTGGCTGGGCGCTGCCAACATCACCGTCAACAAGAACGCCGTGCCGAACGACCCGCAGTCGCCGTTCGTCACCTCCGGCATCCGTATCGGCACCCCGGCGATCACCACCCGCGGCTTCAAGGAGGCCGAGTGCGTGGCCCTGGCCGGCTGGATGTGCGATGTGATCGACGCGCGCGGCGAGGCGGCCACGGTCGAGGCGGTCAAGGGCAAGGTGCTGGAGGTCTGCAAGCGCCTGCCGGTGTATGCCTGAGATGGCCCAAGGCAGGACGCGAGGGGACGGGATGCCAGGGCTGCGCCTTGTGGCCGCAGGTCTGGTGGGGGTCCTCTGCATGGCATGCACACCGCAGCAGCGCTATGCCGGAGGGCAGTCCTACCAGCGTCATGCCTGCCAAAACATCCCGGATGAGGTGGATCGCACACGTTGCCTGGAGGCCGCGGGGACGACCCTCGAGGAATACCAGCGCAACAAGGAGGCCGTGGGGCGTTGATGGCAGGGCAAAGGATGGAGGGCTTGGGTCATGAGATGCCCCTTCTGCGGCGCTGAAGACACCCGCGTGGCGGATTCCCGCCTGACGCAGGATGGCACGCAGGTTCGTCGTCGGCGGGAGTGCCCCGCCTGCGGCGAGCGCTTCACCACCTTCGAGACCGCCGAGCTGCAGCTTCCGCGCATCATCAAGCGCGACGGCACGCGCGAGCTGTTCTCCGCGGACAAGCTGCGCCGCGGCATGTTGCGGGCGCTGGAAAAGCGCCCGGTGCCCACCGAGCGGGTCGAGGAGGCCATCGCCCACATCGAGCGCGAGCTGATGAAGCGCGGCGAGCGCGAAGTCGAGGCGCGGGTGGTCGGCGAGATGGTCATGGAGGCCCTGCGCAGGCTTGACCAGGTGGCCTACATCCGCTTCGCCTCGGTGTACAAGAGCTTCGAGGACGTCGCGGCCTTCCGCGAGCTGATCGAGCGCTTGCAGCAGGAGGCGCGGGGGCAGTGACCGGCGAGGGATGCGCGGGATGTTGATCCTCGATCCACGGAGCCCTCCGCCCACCGGCTTTGCCCTGTTCAACCTGGGCTTTAGGCCCTTCTTTCTTGCCGCTGCCCTGTGGGCGGTGCTGGCCATGGCCCTGTGGGGCCTTGCCCTGGCCCAGCCGTTCGCCGTGCTTCCGCTCACCCATGCCTGGCATGGTCACGAAATGCTGTTCGGCTACGCGGTGGCGGTCATCGCAGGCTTCCTGCTGACCGCGGCGCGGAACTGGACCGGGGTGCGTACCCCGCAGGACCTGCCACTTGCCGCCATGCTCGCCTTGTGGGCCGCGCCCCGGCTGTTCCTGCCGTTTGCGCCGCCCGACCTCCTGCCCCTGCTTGCCGCGGCGGATGTGGGCTTCGATCTGCTGCTTGCGGTGGTGCTTGCCCGCACCCTCTGGCACAACCCCGCCAACCGACTGATCTTCCCGTCTTTGTTGCTTCTGCTGGCGCTCGCCAACCTCGCCTGGTGGCTCGCCATGCTCGGCCTGTGGCCGGCGGGGCATGCCATGGGAGTCGCGCTGGGGCAGGGGGCCGTGATCGGGGTGCTGTTGGTGATGGGGGTGCGCGTGGCGCCGTTTTTCATCGAAAAGCGCCTGAACGTGCCGGTCACCGCCAGGGTGCCCGCGCGCGCCTACCGGACGGGGGCCGTGCTGTATGCCCTGCTGCTGCTCGCCGGGGTGTTCGGCGTGCCATGGCTCGAGTCCGGGCTCGCGGCGGCGCTCGGTCTGCTTGCGGTCTGGGTGCTTTGGCGCTGGTATGCCCCGGGCCTGTGGCGCGAGCCGCTGCTGTGGGTGCTTTGGCTGGCGGGGGTCTGGCTGGTCCTTGGGCTTGGGCTCGTCGCCATGGGCCAGGCAGCGGACCACGCCGGGCTTGCCGGGGCAGCCCGCCATGCCTTGCTCGCCGGGGGGGTGGGGCTGGCGACGGTCGGCATGATGGCGCGGGTGACGCTCGGCCACACCGGGCGGGCCGTCTACCCGGCCCCGCGCGGAACGCTGCCGGCCTTCCTGCTCGTGCTTGCCGGCGCTGTACTACGGGTGCTGGCCCCCGTGTTGGATCCTGCCGCCCTCGCCTGGGCCGCGCCGCTCGCGGCTCTGCTCTGGGGAGTGGCCTTTATCCTCTTCCTCGCCGTCTACGCGCCGATGCTTCTTCGTGCGCGCATCGATGGCAAGCCGGGATGATGGCGAATGAGCGTGGATGACGTGCGCTACATGGCCCGCGCGCTGGAGCTTGCCCGGCGCGGTCTCTACACCACCCACCCCAACCCCCGGGTCGGCTGTGTGATCGTACGCGAAGGTCGAATCGTCGGCGAGGGCTTCCACGCCCGTGCCGGCGAGCCGCATGCCGAGGTCCATGCCCTGCGCATGGCAGGCTCACGCGCGCACGGTGCAACGGCCTACGTCACCCTCGAGCCCTGCTGTCACCATGGCCGGACCGGGCCGTGCTCGAACGCCCTGATCGAGGCTGGGGTGGCGCGCGTGGTGATGGCCATGCGCGATCCCAATCCCAAGGTGGCTGGGGGCGGGGAGGCCATGCTGCGCGCCGCCGGCATCGAGGTGCTCAGCGGGGTGCTGGAGGATGAGGCGCGTGCGCTGAATCAAGGCTTTATCCAGCGCATGACCCAAGGTCGCCCCTTCGTGCGCCTCAAATGGGGAGCCTCGCTCGATGGCCGAACGGCCTTGGCCAACGGCGCCAGTCAGTGGATCACGGGGCCCGAGGCCCGGCGGGATGTACAGTTCTGGCGTGCCCAGTCCTCCGCCATCCTCTCCAGCGCGGAGACGGTGCTCCGCGATCAGGCCCGGCTGAATGTGCGTTTAAGCGCCGATGAACTAGCCATTGAAGGGCCTGTGCGCCAGCCGGTGCGGGTGATCCTGGATCGAACATTACGCATGACTCCGCAGAGTGGTGTGTTTCTCCCCCTCTCCCCCGACCCCTCTCCCTCCAGGGGAGAGGGGGGCGTACCGCCAAACGCCATGCCGGTGGGCCCGCTGTGGATCTACACCGCAAGCCAGGACTTCGCCAAACGCGCTGAGTTGGGGCAGGCGGGAGCGGTGATCTTCGATGCGCCGCTGATGCCCCCCTCCCCCCTGGAGGGAGCTCTCGATGGCCGAACCCCGAAGGGGTTTCCGGCAGGGATGCCGGAAAGGACAGAGAGGAGGGATCAGGGGTCGGGGGAGAGGGGGCTCGACCTTGACAGGATCCTCCACGATCTCGCCCGCCGCGAGATCAACGAAGTCTGGGTCGAGGCCGGGGCGCGTCTCGGCGGGGCCCTGCTCGCCGCGGGCCTTGTCGATGAGCTGATCCTCTATCTTGCCCCCACGCTCCTTGGGCATACCGCCCAGCCCTTGGCGGTCCTGCCGGAACTTGCGCGCTTGGATCAGGCTCGGCGCTGGCACTGGCAGGATGTGCGCCGGGTGGGGGGCGACCTGCGCCTGATCCTCCACCCTTCGGCCTGAGCGGTTTGCCTGCTCGGAGGGGTTTGGTGATAAGTTTCCCTGATCGCTGATTGCAGACCGATGGAGCGTCCGATGCTGGAACCCCTCAAGACCACCCTCGATTTCGCCGTCCTCGGCCTGCTTGGGCTGATGAGCGTGATGATGCTGGCGATGGCGATCGAGCGCTGGAGCTATTACCGGCGGGTCGATCTGGCCGGCTTCACCCATCCGGACACGCTCAACATCGCGCTGACCCGCAACCTGACCTGGATTTACACGGTCGGCGCGAATGCCCCCTACGTCGGCTTGCTCGGCACCGTGTTCGGCATCCTCATCACCTTCTATGAGATGGGGCAAGGCGGCCAGGTGGACGTGAACCACATCATGCTCGGCCTTGCGCTGGCACTGAAGGCGACCGCGGCGGGGCTCTTGGTCGCCATCCCCTCGATCATGATCTACAACGGCCTGACCCGGCGGGTGGAGGTCTTGATGGGCCAGTGGCGGGCGCTCAAGGGCCTGTGAGATGAAGCGCTTCGACCAGATCAATGTCATTCCCTTCATCGACATCATGCTGGTGCTCCTGGCCATCGTCCTCACCACCGCCACCTTCGTCGCCCAGGGGCGCATCCCGCTCAAGCTTCCCGAGGCCGAGCACGCTGCCCAGCCCGCCAGCGAGAAGCCGATGGAGATCAGCATCGACGAGGCGCGCAAGGTCTACCTTGGTGGGGCCCCCGTGCACCTGATCGAACTGGACCAGCAACTCGCCCATGCTGCGCGCGAGCAGGCCATCCTCCTGCGCGTGGACGCCGGCGTGCCCTTCAGCGATTTTGTTCAGGTGCTCGACCTGCTGCAGAAATACCATCTTGAGCGGGTGAGCATCGTCACGGTGCGCAAGGGGTGAGGGGGGCGGAAGGCCGGGCACGCCCGGCATGGATCGCCTCGCTGCTCATCCACGGGGTGCTGATCGCGCTCATCGCCTGGTGGCTGACGGAGCGTTCCAGCCTCACCCCCGCGCCGGCCACGCCGGTGCCACTGACGCTTGCGATGTTCCAGGCCCCCGCTCCGGTCGAGCGACCCGCCCCGGCGGAACCCGCGCCCGCAGAGGAGGCGCCCCCCTTGCAGGGAGTTCCGGAGCAGCCCCCTATCGAGCGTCCGGAGCCGAAGCCGATCCCCGTGAAGCCGAGGCCCGCCAAGGCCGCGCCCCCCAAGCCGGCCGCGCCCGCCGTCGAGCCAGCCCGGGCGCGGCCGGTCGAGTCTGCGGTGGCTTCCGAGGCTCCCGTCGCGTCTCCGTCACCGGCCCCCCTGCCCGTCGTGCAGCCTCCCGCGGCGCAGCCGGTGACACCGGCGCCTGATCCTGCGTTGGAGGATGGCTACCGTGCCCGCATTCGCCAGGCGGTCGACGAGCACAAGCACTATCCGCGCATGGCACGGCGCCTGGGGCTGGAGGGGCGGGTGGTGGTGGCCTTCACCGTGGGGGCGGATGGCCGACTGGCTGGGGTGCGGCTGGTGGAGAGCTCGGGCAGCGAGCTGCTCGATGAGGCAGCCCTCGAGGCCGTGCGCCAGGCGGCTCCGTTCCCGCCCTTCCCGGCCGGGATCGAGCGCCGGCAGTGGGATTTCACCCTGCCGTTGTCGTTCGCCTTGGAGAGGTAAGGTTGTGGCGTCGCTCATCCCATGGGGGAGCGGCGCCTCGCCGCGATGGGCGGATCGGTCCGGGGCAGGCCTCCGTCCATGCTTTATGGCCGGCGCAGGCCGCAGCGGCGCTGGGCCTGGACCGCACCGATCAGGTGGGCGAACAGCAGCACGGGCAACAGAAAGCCCGCGAGCAGGTGGATGCCGAGGGCAACCTGCCCGATAAGTTCGTCGCCGTAGTAGAGCACAAGCCCGCTGACGACCAATAGACCAAAAGCCACCAGCAGCAGGATGGCGGAGAAGACATTCTCCCGCCGTACCCAGCCCGCCCGCATGTGCACCGTCCAGAGTGCGCCGAGCAGCATCAGCGTGGTGAAGAAGCTCGCGGCATGGAGGGCGGCGGCCCAGGTGCGTTGACCGCCCAGCGACCACAGGCCGAGGTCCAGGCCGAGCCGGGTATCGAGCGCGTTGGGCACGAGCGCAAGGCCACTGGCGAACAGCAGGGTGAGGGTGGCGAAGAGGATGCGGACGAAGCCCGCCGGATAACCGTTCACATGAATCTCCGGAGACGATGTAGGAGCGCCCCCGCCGCGGTGGGGCAGGGGTTATCGGCCCGAGGGCGGGCCTCCTACGTTTTGCCTGTAGGAGCCGCGCCCTCGCCGCGATGGGCAAGAGGCCATCGGCCCGGGGCGGGCCTCCTACGTTTTTGCTTGCAGGAGCGGCGCCCCTGCCGCGATGGGGCATGAGGCCATCGGCCCGGGGGCGGGCCTCCTACGTCAGGAGCACGGGCCTCGCCGCGATGGATTCTATCAGTGTTCCCCGCCGTCCTCTCCCGCAACGATCAGCCGGCCGCCCAGTTTCGCGATGCGTGCGTGCCGTTCATCGTCCGGCGCCAGCGCCGCGACCTTGGTCAGCGCGTCCGCTCGCCAGGCCTCGCCTGCCATGACCGTCCAGGCCCTCGGGCAGGCGGAAAAATGCGGGCAAGCCGCGCCGTCGCAGCCGGCAGGCGTGACGATGCAGGATGGGAATCGCCCCTGGTCCTCCAGTGACAGGCCGACCGCGGAGGTCGCCATCGCCGTGTTGTGGAAGGAACCGAGGGGGCTGATTGCGCCGCTGGCCTCGCGCACCGCGATCGGTACGGGGTCGGGGCCGAACAGGCGCAGATCGCCGCCGGCGTTGACCACCCCCCGGGTCACGCCGTGCGCCAGCAGGGCGTGCACGGCGGCATCCACGGCAAAGCCCTTGGCGATGCCGTCGAGGGTGATCACCACCGGGCGTTTGAGCCGCACGCGCAGGCGGGGCAGCAGTTCGAGGGCATCCCAGCCCTCTTCGTCCAGCGTGGGGAAGCCGTGGTCGGGAAGCCTCCCCGTGCGCACCAGCCGTCCGCCGACGCTGAAGTCGAACAGCCCCTGGCTATCACGCGCCACGTGGCGAGCAAGACAGAGGACGCGGAAGGTGGAGGGGCTGACCGCCACGGGCCGTTTCCAGGCGTAGAGGTTGATGCGCGAGAGGTCGCTCTCCGCATCGAAGAAGCTCATCTGCCGCTGCACCGCGTCGATGGCCGAAAAGGCCGCCTCGATGCCCGTCTCGGCAAGGCGGGCGGGCGCGCGCGCTTGGATCTCGACGAAGGTGCCGAGCAGCGGCCGCATGCGTCGGATGCCCTGCATGGGTCTGACCTCAGGGGGTTGCAAGAAACAGCTTTTGGATGACCAGCAGGCGCTTCACCCCCAGCATGACATTGCGACAGGAGAGGGTGGCGCCGCTGATGTTCGGCACGTCCTGATCCAGCTTGAACGGGTCGGCCAGGGTCTTGCCCTCCAGGGTCTTGCGCCAGCTGGCCTCGCGGATCTGGTCGCCATGCGTCTCCTTGAACACCATCACCTCCACGCCCTTCACCTTGCCTTCTGGCAGGAGCCCCGCAGCATAGGTGATGAACTCGTGCTTGCCGACCACGTTGTCGACGATGAACCAACCGATCAACTGGCCGTTTTTCTCCGCGCGCCAGACATCCTGCCGCTCCCAGCGCTGTTTGACGCCGGCCTGGTCGGAGATGGCCTCGCGCTGCGGCTCGGAGAGCAGCAGCGGCGTGGCGACGAAGCGGTCGGCCTCGGGAAAGATTGCCTTCTGCGCCTGCTCGGTGGTGAGGTATTCGATGGCATGGGCCGGCCCGGCCACCATGGCCGCCGCGGGGAGGATGAGGAGGGGGGCGAATTCACGCATGATGGGGCCTTCAGAAGTTGTAACCGAGCTTCAGGCGGACCTCGTATTTCTCGTGGTCGGCCAGGTGGCGCCCGGTGCGGTTGTCGTTGCTCTCGTCGGAGCCCGCGAGCTGGTTGGCATAGGTCAAGGTGGCCCACCAACGCTTGCCGCCGTAGTGGAGGCTCGGCCCGGCGAAGGCATCCCAGTGGTCGAACTCCCAGGCCCCCCCTGCAGGTTTGAGCATCTCCACATCCACCCAGCCCTCGACGCCCGCGAACCAATTGGGCGCGAAGCGGTAGGCCACGCCGCTTCTCAGGCGCGGGGCGATGGCATAGTCCGTCCCCTCGCCGCCACGCGGCCGCCAGGACTCGGCTTCGAGCTCCAGGTTGGTGAGCCATTGCAGCTGGCCGTCGAGGTAGGGCTTCTGGAAGATGACCTTGCCCTCCAACTCGAAGCCTTGGCCTTTCTCACCGGTGATGCTGTCCACGGTGTCGTACGTCACCTCGCCGTACAGGGCGACGCCCAGGTCGTCCTTGTAGGGGGAGAGCAGCATGTGCTTCACCTCGGCCGAAACGCCAGAGAACTGGGTCTTGTTCAAGCTGCCGGTGATCTCCGGTGCATCCAGAGGCCCGGCGCAACCCTCTGCGCCGCAGTCATAGTCGTGGCGGTAACCGTTGAGGTAGACCGAGGCGGAGGTGCGGTCGGTGACACCGTACTCGTATTCCGCCCGCAGGTACTGGGCCGCGTAATTGCCGCGCCGCTTGTCCCCGTGGTGGGTGATCCACAGATAGCCTTCCGCCGCGCCCTTGGGCAGGGTCTCGGCGCCCATGGTGTAGCCGAGCAGGTTTTCGTCGGCGAAGGTCAGGGGGGGCAGAAGAACGGTGGCGGAGAGCACGGAAGCGAGGGTGGTGCGGGAAAACATGATGTTCAATCCATTTCTGTTAATGAGAACGATTCGCGATATTAATCATGTTATTTCTGCAGTCAAGCCCCCTGAGGTCATCTCGGGCTAGAATGATGTTTCATTGCTCCAAATAGGGAGGCGGGATGTTCACGGGCATCATCCAGGCGGTCGGCAGGGTGCAATCCCTGCGCGATGCGGGCGGCGACCGCCGCTTGGTCATTACGGCGGATGCGGGTTTTTTGCACGGCGTACAGCTTGGCGACAGCATCGCGACGCAGGGCGTGTGTCTGACGGTGGTCGAGCTGACGGCCACCAGCTTCGCCGCGGATGTGTCGGGGGAAACCCTGGCGCACAGCACCCTCGGCAGCTTGCGAAGCGGGTCCGAGGTCAACCTGGAGAAGGCCCTGACCCTTTCCACCCCGCTCGGCGGTCACTTGGTCAGCGGTCATGTCGATGGAGTGGGGGAGGTTGAGGCGCGCTGGGATGATGCCCGCTCAATCCGCTTCCGCCTGCGGGCACCGGATGAACTCGCGCGCTACATCGCAGCCAAGGGGTCCATCACCGTGGATGGCATCAGTCTGACCGTGAACGCTATCGACGGTGCACGCTTCGAGCTGAACCTGGTGCCGCATACCCTGGCCGTGACGACCGCTAAAGCCTGGCAGCCGGGGGTGAAGGTGAACCTGGAGGTGGATGTCATCGCCCGCTACCTCGAACGGCTGCTCCAGGGCGGGAGTGCGGTCAAGGGGGGCGGCGGGGTGAGTGAGGAACTCTTGCTGCGCTGCGGTTTTGGGCAGCGTTAATACCGGCATCAATGATGGGTGACGGCATGCCCGGCTGTGATAAAGTTGCCCATCCCTTTCTTTGTCAGCGCATCCATGAACCTCAATAGCACCGAGGAAATCCTTGACGACCTCCGCGCCGGGCGCATGGTCATCATCATGGATGACGAGAACCGCGAGAACGAAGGCGACCTGTTGATGGTCGCCGAGAAGGCGCGCCCCGAGGACATCAACTTCATGGCGCGCTACGGCCGCGGGCTGATCTGCCTGACCCTGACCCAGGAGCGCTGCGAACGCCTGCGCCTGCCGCTGATGGTCAGCCGCACCGGCGAGAACTTCGGCACCAACTTCACCGTCTCCATCGAGGCCGCCGAGGGGGTGACCACCGGCATCTCCGCCGCCGACCGCGCGCGCACCGTGCAGGCTGCGGTGGCGAAGGATGCGAAGCCGGAGGATCTGGTCCAGCCCGGCCACATCTTCCCGCTCATGGCCCGTCCGGGCGGCGTGCTGACCCGGGCCGGCCACACCGAGGCGGGCTGCGACCTCGCGCGGCTGGCGGGTTTCGAGCCGGCGGCAGTGATCGTCGAGATCCTCAACGAGGACGGCACCATGGCGCGCCGCCCGGACCTTGAGAAGTTTGCCGCCGAGCATGGCCTGAAGATCGGTACCATCGAGGATTTGATCCGCTATCGTCTCAAGCACGAGCACAGCGTCGAGCGGGTGGCCGAGGCGTCATTCCCGACCCGTTTCGGCGAGTTCCGCCTGTTCGCCTACCAGGACCGGGTCGATGGCCTCGTCCACCTGGCGCTGGTCAAGGGGCAGCCGCGGGCCGACGAGCCGATCATGGTGAGGGTGCAGGTGCAGAACACCTTATGCGACGTGCTGCACGGTGAGACGGGCTGCGGCTGGCCGCTGGACGACGCCCTGCGGCGCATCGCCGAGGCCGGAGCCGGCGTGCTGGTGCTGTTGCGCCCCACGGAGGAGCCGCGCGAGCTGGTGCGCCGCATCCGCATGCTGGGCCTGGGGGGCCGGGCCGAGGACCGTGCGGGGGAGGGCGCCTCGCACGAGCAGCGTACCTACGGCATCGGCGCGCAGATCCTCTTGGATCTTGGCGTGCGCAAGATGCGCGTGCTCTCGGCGCCCAAGCGTTTCCACGCCCTTGCAGGCTTTGGCCTGGAAGCGGTCGACTATGTTTCCGAGTAAGAGAACTACGATGAGCACCATTCGCACCATCGAGGGCGGTCTGAACATCGACGGTGGCCGTTTCGCCATCCTCGTCACCCGCTTCAATGCCTTCATCACCGAGTCCCTGCTGCAGGGGGCGCTGGACGGCCTTAAGCGCCATGGCGTGAAGGACGAGGACATCCATATCGTGCGCGTGCCGGGTGCCTACGAGCTGCCGCTGGTGGCCCAGAAGCTGGCGGCCGCCGAGCGTTACGACGCCATCATCGCCCTTGGTGCGGTGATCCGCGGCTCCACCGCCCATTTCGACTACGTGGCGGGCGAGGCGGCCAAGGGCCTGGCCAGTGTCGGACTGGACTTCGGTCTGCCGGTCATCTTCGGCGTGCTGACCACCGACACCATCGAGCAGGCGATCGAACGCGCCGGCACCAAGGCCGGCAACAAGGGCTTCGAGGCCGCGATGACCGCGATTGAGATGGTCAATCTGCTTGACCAGATCGAGGCCTGAGGGGGGGCTGGGCCTTCCGAGGGCTTGAGCCGTAGGAGCGGCGCCCCCGCCGCGAACGGGCGTGGGGGCATCGGCCCGAGGGCGGGCCTCCTACGAAGCAAGGCCAAGCCCCCGGGCCCCTCTTGAGCTGAGGGCTTAGTGCTGCGTTTTCCAGGTTCCGCGCCGCGTCCAAGGCGCATCCGTTCTTTGTAAGGTTTGATCGTGACTGATTCATCCGCATCCTCTCGTCCCCGCGTCCGTCCGGCCCCCCCGGGCATGGCCGCGCGCCGCCGCGCGCGGCGCAAGGCCGTGCAGGCGCTCTACCAGGCCCAAATCAATCCGACCACCGCCCTCGAGCTTGAGGCACAGTTCATGGAGGAGCCGGACATCCTCAAGGCCGATCTGGAGCACTTCCGTCGCCTGCTGCAGGGGATTCTTGCGGCGCGGGCGGAACTGGATGCCCTGATCGCACCGCTGGTCAGCCGGCCGCTGGCGGAGGTCGATCCGATCGAACATGCCATCCTCTGGATCGGGGCCTTCGAGCTGCGCGACTGCCCCGAGCTGCCCTACCGGGTGGTGATCAACGAGGCCATCGAGCTGGCCAAGATGTTCGGCGCCGAAGGCAGCCATGGTTTCGTGAACGGGGTGCTGGACAAGCTGGTGCCCACGTTGCGCGCCGCCGAGTTCGCCGCGGCCAAGTTCTGATCACGGGCACTCGAGCGTAAGGGGTGTGGGCGGCTTCGGCCGCCCGCCCCATAGGGCGCGGTTGAGGATTTTCAGCGCCAGGACCGGCGGTGGCATGTCCGCATAGGATCTTGGCAGGGCGAGCATGCAGGCCTTGATGCCATCCTCCCGGCGCACCTCGGTGACCCTGAAGGTGGTTTCCTTCCATGCGTTGATGCGCATCACCGGCAGGCCGCGCTGCGCCAGGGCGCCAAAGGCGTCCAGCTCGGCGCGCGCGCAGGGCGAGAGCAGGCCTTGGGCCAGGGTGCCCAGCCCCGGCATGATCTCGCGTGGGTTCACCCGCATCGCGGCGAAGAAGTCCTGCAGTTGCTGCAGGTCGCGCTCTGGGGGGCGATCCCAGATGAAGATCCGGCTGCAGAGGGTGTCGTTGCCATCGCGGATGATGTATTCGGTGGTGGGGCGGCCGGCAACCTCCGGTCCCGCGCCGGCCTTTTCCAGATTGAAGAACAGGCGTTCGCCGCCGAAGAACACCCGGGTGGCATCGGTGAGCGTGCGTTCGCCCATGTCGACGAAATACACGCGGGGGGCCGTAAGATCGGCCAGGACATAGGTATAGTCGCTCTTCTCGGTCTGGCCGCGCGCCCAGCCACCCTGCAAGGTGATCAGCGAGACCTTGCCATTGCGGTCGACGTATTCCAGCACGGTGAAGGCAAGGGCGCCCGGCGCGAGGGTGAGCAACAACAGAAGCGCGAGTAATTTCCGCATGGCCGGGCGTATGGGTGAGTTCGATCTGATTAAAGCCTATTTCAGTCATCCTGCCCACACCGAAGGTCTGATCCTCGGGGTGGGGGACGACTGCGCCCTGCTTAAGCCTTCGCCCGGCATGACGCTTGCGGTGACCACGGACACGATGGTCAGCGGGGTACACTTCCTGCCCGATGATGATCCCCGTGATCTCGGCTACAAGCTCGCCGCCGTCAACCTCAGCGACCTCGCAGCCATGGGGGCCCGGCCACGCTGGCTGTTCCTCAACCTCACCCTGCCTGCGGTGGATGAGCGCTGGATCGCGGCCTTCGCTGACGGCCTGTTCGCGCAGGCAAAGCGGCACGGGGCCGTGCTCGCGGGGGGCGACACGACCCGCGGGCCTCTCGCCTTTGGCCTGACTGCCATGGGGGAGCTGCCTTCGGACCAGGCCTTGCGCCGGTCCGGGGCGCGGCCGGGCGATTGGATCTGCGTCAGCGGGGTCCCCGGCGAGGCCGCCGCCGGCCTGGCACACCGCCTCGGTGAGCACCTCCTGTCGGAGGGGCCGGCCGCACAGGCCCTCGCCCGCCTGCATCGCCCCGAGCCGCGCGTGGCGCTCGGGCTTGCCCTGCGCGGGGTGGCGACGAGCGCCATCGACATCTCCGACGGCCTGGCGCAGGATCTGGGCCATATCCTCGCCGCAAGCAAGGTGGGGGCAACCGTGGAGCTTGCCCGGCTGCCGTCCTCGCCGGTGCTCGAGGCCCTGCCCAAGGATAGGTCCTGGCGCCATCAGCTCGCCGGTGGGGACGACTATGAGCTGCTGTTCACCCTCCCGCCAGACGAGGCCGGTCGCCTGCCTGATCTGCCCGCCCCGGTCACGGTGATCGGCCGTATTGACCCCGATCCGGGCCTGCGCCTGCTCGCCCCGGACGGTTCTTTGTTTCCGCTTGCACACCAGGGGCATGACCACTTTGCCTGAGATCCACGCCCGCCACGTCCTGCGCGATCCGGTGCTGCTGCTGGCCCACGGTCTTGGCAGCGGGCTCGTGCCCAAGGCGCCCGGCACCTTCGGCACCCTCGCGGCCCTGCTGCCCTGGTTGGTGCTGGCTAAGCTCGCCCTGCCGCTCTACCTTGGTGTCGTGCTGCTCGCCGCCCTCGCCGGCATCTGGTTGTGTGGGGAGGCCGCGCGGAAGATGGGCCGCGATGATCCCGGCAGCATCGTGTGGGATGAATGGGTGGGGCTGTGGGTCGCGCTGGCAGGCCTGCCGCTTGAGTGGCCCTGGGTCCTTGCCGGCTTCGTGCTGTTCCGTTTGTTCGACATCCTCAAGCCAGGGCCGGTCGGCTGGCTGGATCGCCGCTTCCACGGCGGACTTGGCATCATGCTGGACGACCTTGCCGCGGGGCTCATGGCCGCCGCCTGCCTGCAGATCGCCATGGCCCTGCTATAACAGGACTGTCATGTTCATCCCACATGGTGTGTGCCATGCACGTTTGCGACATCACCATGTTCTATACCCCCCACGGGGGCGGCGTTCGCCGCTACCTGCACGCCAAGCGGCGCTGGTACTGCCAGCAGGGGGATAGGCACACCCTGCTCAGCCCGGCCGGGCGGGCGCACCGGCATGGTGATCACCTGACCCTGCCCGCACCCCGCCTGCCGTTCAGCCATGGCTATCGCTTTCCTCTCCGGCGTGCCCCCTGGGTCGGGGCCTTGGTTGACCAGGCCCCCGACCTGATCGAGGCGGGCGACCCCTATCGTCTGGCAGGGGCAGCATGGGCTGCGGCCGATCGCCTGGGCATCCCGGCAACCGTGTTCGTGCACTCTGATGTGGAGCGGCTGATCAGCCGACGTTGCGGGGACTGGGCCGCGGCCCCGGTGCGCTCCTATCTGCGCAGCTTGTATGAAGCCTTCGCGGTGGTGCAGGTCCCGAGTCGTGCGTTGGCAGAGCGACTGCGTGGGCTGGGGCTGACACGGGTGGTCTGGCAGCCGCTGGGGGTGGATGCCGGGCGCTTCGACCCCGCGCGGCGCGATCCCGCCCTGCGCGCGGAACTTGGCCTCAAGGAGTCCACCCGCCTGCTCGTGTTCGCCGGCCGCTACGCGCGCGAGAAGAACATCGACGTGCTGCTCGCTGCCATGCGTCGGCTCGGGCCGGGCTATCACCTCCTGTTGATCGGCCCCGACATGCCATCCGTCACCCTGGACAACGTGAGTGTGCAGGGCCGCTTTTGTGACGGAGATCGTCTGGCCCGCCTGCTGGCCTCCGCCGATGCCCTAGTGCACGCCGGAGACCAGGAGACCTTCGGCCTGATCGTGCTCGAGGCCATGGCCTCGGGCCTGCCAGTGGTCGGCGTACGTGGTGGGGCGCTGCCCGAGCTCATCTCACCGGAGGTCGGCCTGCTGGCCGAGCCACGCGATGCGGTGGGACTCGCCGAGGCCGTCCGCCAGCTGTTCGCGTCCGACTGGCATGCCATGGGGCGGGCAGCGCGCGCCCGGGTGGAGGCCGATTACCGCTGGGAGGCCGTCTTCGCCCGCCAGCGTCGGCTCTACCAGGGCCTGCTGGCGGGCCGCTCCCTGCCGGAGGATTGAGCATGTCGATGGCAAGTACGCGCCCGGTGGCCGTGAGCGTGGTGCTGCACGATGTCTCGCCCCACACCTGGCCGGCTTGTGAGCGTCTGCTCGCGGCCCTGGAGGAGGTGGCCCCGGTGCCCGTCACCCTGCTGGTGGTGGCGGATCATCACCACAAGGGGGGCATCGAGCAATTTCCGTCCTTCCTCGCCGCCATCGAGCAGCGTTTGGCCCGCGGGGACGAGGTGGTGGCGCATGGCCTTGTCCATCTCGACGAAGCCCCGTCGCCGCGCGGCCTACGTGAGTGGTTCAGGCGGCGCATCTACACCGCGAGCGAGGGTGAATTCGACGCCCTGTCCAAGGATGAGGCCGCCCGGCGCCTGCACGAGGGATGGCGACGCCTTCGTACCCTGAGGTGGGCGCCGCGGGGCTTCGTCGCCCCGGCCTGGCTGATGGGGCCCGGCACACACGCCGCGTTGCGCGAGGGGCCCTATGCGTATGCCACGACCCGGCGGGAGATCATCCTCTTGCCGGGGGGCACCCGCCTGACTGCCCCCAGCCTGGTGTGGAGCGTGCGCTCCGCCTGGCGCAGACACCTCTCCGCCCTGTTCAATGAACGTTTGCTGCGCCGTGTGCTGGCACATCCCAAACGCTACCCCCTGCTGCGCTTGGGGCTGCACCCGGTGGATGCCGCGCATCCCGAGGCGGTACATTTCTGGCAACACGCCCTGCGCGAGGCCCTGCGGCATGACCGCCTGCCGCTCACCAAGGGACAGTGGGTGGATTATCCTAGGCTTGGTGAGTGTTCTTGATGGAGATGAGCCTATGCATCGCCTGCTCCTGCCCCTCCTCCTCGGCCTTGGTCCAGTGGCCTTGGCCCAGTCGCCCCGTGACCCCGGCTATGAGCGCATCGACAAGCAGCCGCCGACGCAGGAGGAGATCGACAGCGTCATCCTCATCCCCTCGCTGCAGAACGGCATCAGCTACATCGGCGGTGGGGTGGGGTTGGCCGAGCGCGCGGCACTCGAGCGCTGGGCCAAGGACTACCCCCTGCGCATCGAGATGGCGCGCAAGAGTGGCGAATACCTGGGCGACATGCAGGTGCGCGTGTTCAACGCGAAGGGGGAAACCGTGCTGGAGGCCCCATCGGACGGGCCGCTGTTCTACGTTCAGCTGCCGGACGGACCCTACGCGGTGGAGGTCGCCCCCCTCAAGTCACCGGCCCCGTCGACTGCGGGGCTGGCTCCGCAGATCCGTGAGGTGAAGATTGTGGGGGGCAAGCAGGCCAGGCTTTTCTTCGCTTGGCCGTGAGGAGCTGGATAATGGCGACACCGGAAAGTGGGGCCCGCTGGGGCTGGATCGGTGGGTTTGTCGGCGCCACCCTGTGGATGCCGATCTTTGCCGTGGCACTCCATGCCCATGGCGACCCGCTCGGTGCCTGGCTGTGCATGGGTTTCTACCTTCTCAGCCTGCTGGGCATGGTCATGCTGGCGCCTTGGCGGCACCCCGCTACGCCCATGCGCTGGCTTTATCTTGGCATGTTGGGGTTGTTGCTGCTGGCCGGTGGCGTCCTGATGGCGCGCATGCTCGCCCTGTGGCCGGAGGAGGAACTGAGTCCCTGGTTGCTGCTGAGTCTTGCCCCCCTGTTCCTGCCCGTGCTTACCTTGGGTAACCGGACCTGGAGCCGGTTGCGGGAGGGCGGCTGACTCAGGGGCGCAGGGATGGGGAGAAAAATTCAGCGTTTCCTCAGCGCTCCAGCAGCCTCGGCATCAGCTCCACCAGGTTGCACGGCCGGGTGCGGTAGTCCAGCTGAGGCTGGATGATCTTGTCCCAGCCGTCGCGGCAGGCGCCGGAGGAGCCGGGCAGGACGAAGACGAAGGTGCCGTTGGCGACCCCGGCGGTGGCGCGGGAGTTGATGGTCGAGGTGCCGATGTCCTGGTAGGAGAGGGCGCGGAACAGCTCGCCGAAGCCGTCCATCTCCTTATCCAGCAGGGGCCGGATGGCCTCGGGGGTGCCATCGCGTCCGGTGAAGCCGGTGCCACCGGTGGAGATGACGACCTGCACATCCGCATCCGCGATCCACTCCGACACCACGGCGCGGATGGCGTAGAGGTCGTCCTTGACGATGCGACGGGCGTGCACGCGATGCCCGGCGGCCTCGACCCGGTCCACCAGCGTTTGCCCGGAGGTGTCATTCTCCAGGGTGCGGGTGTCGGAGACGGTGAGGACGGCGATATTGAGCGGAATGAAGGGGCGTTCGGCGTTCATGGGCGGCTTGCTTCCTGGGCGTGGGTAGGCGCTGATCTTACCCCGGGCGGGACCGTGCGGGCATCGAGCCGAACCAGCCGCAGGATGAAGAGGGACAGCAGGGCGGCGAAGAAGCACCACACCGAGGTGAAGGCGTGGTCGAAATACAGGGCGCTCAAGATCAGCGAGAGCGCCACCAGCCCGCCGAAGAGGCGTACATTCGCGAGGGCGGACGTCAGAAGCGGCAGGGTGACGATCAGGGCGTAGCCGATGCGAAAGGCCCATTCGCTGAACTGTTCACCGACGAGCAGGCGGGGGTGGTAGAGGATGGAGCGCTTAACGACGCTCACCTCCAGCCATCCTGCGTTGAGCAGCAAGGGCAGAAAGACGAATGCGCCCGCCCCTCCGGCGGCCAGGCCGAGTCCGAGCAGGGTCAGCCGATGGCGGGGGCGCGACTCCAGCCCACGGGCGGCCAGTGGCACCAGCATGGGCCAGACCAGATAGACGAAGAACAGGAAGCCGAGCGCGGAGATCGGCGCCCGTTCGGGGTGCCAGCCGCCGAGGTTGAGCCAGACCAGACCCTCGAAGGCCTGCTGGACGCCGAACAGCAGCGGAAAGGCAGCCAGCCCGAGAAAGCGGCGGTCACCGCGCCAGGCTTGATGCAGGGTAACCAGGCCGACAGGGATCAGGGCCGTGGCGGCCGTGAAGCTGACGGGAGCGGAAAAGCACATCGTGGGTCCTCGCGGGAGGGATGGCGAGGACGCCGCCGCGGATCAATCCGCAACAGGCACGCCCCACAGGTCGTGTTCGCCGTATTCGGTGATTTCCACTTCGACGAAATCGCCCGGCGCAAGGCCGGTGGCGCCGTCGATGAACACGTTGCCGTCGATCTCGGGCGCATCGGCATAGGAGCGGGCCACGGCACCTTCCTCGTCGATCTCGTCCACCAGTACGGTCAGGCGGCGGCCGAGCCTGGCCTCCAGGCGCGCCTCGCTGATCCGTGCCTGATGCTCCATGAAGCGGTGCCAGCGTTCCTCCTTGACCTCCTCGGGCACGGCGCCCGGCAGGTCATTGGCCGGGGCGCCTTCGACCGGCGAGTACTTGAAGCAGCCGGCGCGGTCGATCTGCGCCTCGTCGAGAAACTCAAGCAGCTGCTCGAAGTCGTCCTCGGTCTCGCCGGGAAAACCGACGATAAAGGTGGAGCGAATGGCTAGATCAGGACAGACGTCGCGCCAGGCCTTGATGCGGGCGAGGACGTTCTCGCTCGAGGCCGGGCGTTTCATCGCCTTGAGGATGCGCGGGCTGGCGTGCTGGAAGGGGATGTCGAGGTAGGGCAGGATCTTGCCCTCCGCCATCAGCGGGATGACCTCGTCCACGTGCGGGTAAGGGTAGACGTAGTGCATCCGCACCCATACGCCCAGCTCGCCGAGCGCGCGGGCAAGATCATAGAAGCGGGTCTTGAGCGGACGGCCTCCCCAGAAGTCGGTCTTGTATTTCAGGTCCAGGCCGTAGGCGCTGGTGTCCTGGGAGACGACCAAGAGCTCCTTGACCCCGGCCTTGACCAGGTTTTCCGCCTCGGTCATCACCTCGCCGATGGGGCGGCTGACGAGGTCGCCGCGCAATTGGGGGATAATGCAGAAGGTGCAGCGGTGGTTGCAGCCCTCGGAGATCTTCAGGTAGGCGTAGTGCTTGGGGGTGAGCTTCACGCCCTGCGGCGGCACCAGGTCGATGAACGGGTCATGCTGCGGCGGCAGGTGCTCGTGCACCGCGTGCATCACCTCCTGATAGGCGTGCGGGCCGGTCACGGCGAGCACGTTCGGATGGGCCTTGCGCACCATGTCCCCATCCTCGCGTGCGCCCAGGCAGCCGGTGACGATGACCTTGCCGTTTTCCGCCAAGGCCTCGCCAATGGTGGAGAGGGACTCCTCCACCGCCTCATCGATGAAGCCGCAGGTGTTGACCACCACGAGGTCGGCGTCGTCGTAGCTCGGGGAGATGGCGTAGCCTTCGGCCCGCAGCTGGGTGAGGATGCGCTCGGAGTCGACCAGCGCCTTGGGGCATCCCAGGCTGACGAACCCGACCTTCGGGGCGTGCTTAGAGGTCATCGAGGGCGATTTCAGTCATTTCGCCATCCGGGGTCTGGCGATGGGCCTTGAGCTTGTTGGCGCGGGCGAAGCCGATGATCTGCTCGTACATCGCCGGGGCCTGCTCCTTGAGCTCGGGCTCAATGGCCAGGCACTTTTCACCCTTGATGTTCACCGGGTGCAGGCGTTCGGAATAGACCAGGCGATGCTGGGCGAAGGTGGCGTCCCAGCTGGAGAGACGGTCGATCCAGTCGCTGGGACGGAAACGCTTGCCGTCCTGGGTGACACTCTCGATGATGTAGCGGAAAGGCTTGGCCTGATCCATGGGGCACTCGGGGCATTGCGATGAAGTTTGCGGTCATTTTAGGGGATTTGGTGTCACGGCGCATCCTGAAAGCCTTTCTGATCGGCCTCGCGGGTGCGCTGGCGGCGGGCCCTGCGCACGCGCAGGAGCGGGTGCTGCGGGCGGGCGAGGCCGAGTTGACTGTGTCTGTTGTGGAAGCGCAACAGCCGCGGGCCGTGCTGCTCTGGCTGCCCTCCGAGCATGGGGTGCAGGAGGGGCAGCAGCGGGTGGCCGAGGCGCTGGTGGCACGCGGGATCGAGACCTGGCTGGCCGACCCGTTCGCCGCCTGGATGCTGCCGGTGAGCGAGGCCAGCCTCATGGCGCTGCCGGTCGACGGACTGGCCCAGGCCATCGAGGCGGCGGTTGCGCAGGCCCCGGCCCCGCTCATCCTGGTGAGCCATGACCGGGGCAGCGTGCCGCTGCTGGAGGCCCTGCGCCACTGGCAGCGTGCCCACCCCGGCGATGCCCGCGTGCGCGGCGCGCTGCTCATCACCCCCAACCTCTTTCTGGAAACCCCCAATCCCGGGCAGCCGGCCCGCCTGACCCCGGCGGCACGGCTGACCAACCTGCCGCTGTTCCTGATCCAGCCGGAGCTCTCGACCACCGCGCTGCGCCTCCCCGAGCTTTTGCAGGCCCTGCGCGGGGCGCGGGTCTACTGGCGCGGCGTGCCGGAGGCGCGCGACCGGTTCTTCTTCCGCCCAGATGCCACGGCCGAGGAGCTGGCCCAGGCCGAGCGCCTGCCCGGTTGGATGGCGCAGGGGGTTCAACGGCTGCTGCGTGAACCCATCCCCGCCGCGGCCGTGACCGCAGAAGGGGAGGGCGCAGCGGTCGAGCGGACGGCATCGCCGCGCCAGCGTGGCCTGGTGGCGGTCGCCGGGCAGCCCTTGCCACCGGCTTTGGTCCTGCCCGGGCTGGATGGCAGGGCGTACGATCTTGCCGCCCTGCGTGGCAAGGTGGTGCTGGTGAATTTCTGGGCCAGCTGGTGTCCGCCCTGTGTGCACGAGATGCCGTCCATGCAGCAGCTGTGGCAGGACTGGCGCGGGCAGGGGCTGGAAATCCTCGCGGTCAATCTGGGCGAGAACGAGCCGGCCATGCGCGACTTCGTCGCCCGTCACCGGCTGGGTTTCCCCATCCTGCTCGATCCTGCGCGCGAGGCGGCGAAGGCCTGGCAGGTCTATGCCTACCCGACCAGCTTCCTCATCGACCGGCAGGGGCGCGTCCGCCTTGCGGTGGCGGGCGGCATCGACTGGAATGAACCGCAGGTGCGGGCGAGCATCCGCGCCCTGCTCGACGAGAAAGGCGATTGACCATGGCCGACATCCTCATCCTCAACACCGGCGGCACCTTCAACAAGCGTTATGACGAGATCAGCGGCGAGCTGTTCGTCCCGCAGGATGAACAGGCGGTGGAGGCCATCCTCGCGGAGCTGCGTGGCAATCTGGCGTTCAGGCTGGTGGGGCTGATCCACAAGGACAGCCTGGCGATGGACGACGCCGATCGCGAGCAGATCGCGCAAACGATCCTTGCAGCCCAGGAGAGCAAGATCCTGATCGTGCATGGCACCGACACCATGCACCTGACCGCCGCGCACCTTGCGGCGCGCTGCCCCGGGCGGCGCATCGTCCTGACCGGGGCGATGAAGCCGTATGCCTATGACCGGCAGGAAGCGGTGGTCAACCTGGCCCTGAGCCTGGGCTGGCTCATCGCGGGGGAGGGGGCGGGGGTGCATATCGGCATGCACGGCCTGGTGCGGCCGCATGCCGGGATGGTGAAGGACCGCGTAAGAGGGGTGTTCAGGGCGGTCTGAGAGGCAAGGGGCGGGCCTGCGCGGGGAATCGCCCAAGCCCGCCTCCGCTGCTCACAGCGGCGCGGTGATGGAGAATGCGCCGCGCAGTTCGCCAGCCTTGTAGCCGGTCGCCTTGTCCTCGGGGTAGAGGGCCTCGAGCTTGGCCTTGACCTCGGGCTTGATGTCCTCGCCATGGCAGTTGAGGCACACCGGCAGGGTGCCGATCGCCTTCATGTAGCGCAGGTGCGGCTTGCCGTCGATTTCGGTCACTTGATGGAATTCGATGGCGTTCGGGTCCTCACCCTTGGCGCGGCGCTCATCGAAGGCCGTCAGCACGGGGATTTCCCAGTCCTGCGGCGCGGTGGCGCGCGGCTTGAGGCTGGTGCGGTGCACCTCCACCCCGTATTTGCCCGACAGATCTTTGGCAATGGCGGGGGCCTTGCTGTGGCAGACCTCGATGGCCGCCACCGGGCCGCCGGCCTGCATGGCCTTCTCCAGCTCGCCCTTCAAGGTGCCACCGAATTCCTTGGCGATGGCGCGGGCCTGGTCGAGCTTGGCGGCCTCATCGGCCAGCACGGGGGCGGCGAGGGCGAGGGCAAGGGGCAGGAGGGTAAGGGTGAGGCGTCGTGACATGGGTCTCTCCTTGAGGCAATGACGGTTTGGGTGGGTCCGTGGGCAATGGTAGTTTGTCCTGCGCGGATCGCGCGCAATAACCATTTATATATCCATGAATTCCTTTTCTATCCTGCTTCAGCTGACCGACACCCACCTGGGCGAGGCGGAGGATTTCCGTCTCTGGGGCCTGCCGGCCGACGCCCTGCTCCGGCGTGTGTTGGCGGATGCGCATGCACGCTTCCCGCGCCCTGACCTTGTGGTGCATACGGGCGATGCCACCCATGATGCCGGGCGTCCAGCCCAGCGGCGGATCGAGGGGTTGCTCGCCGGATGGGGGGCGCCGGTCCTCTGGACGCCGGGCAATCATGACCTGCCCGAGGCGATGGCAGGGGAGCCGTGCGCCTTTGATCTGCCGGGTTGGCGCGTGTTGCTGGTCAACAGCCGCAAGATCGGGGCGGTGGAGGGGCGCATCGACGACGCGACCCTGGCCTGGCTGGATCGGGAGCTGGGCGCGGCGGTCACGCCCGTCCTGCTCGGCCTGCACCATCCTCCCCTGCCGACGGGCACGGCCTGGCTGGATCGCATCGGGCTCGAGAACGCCGATGCCCTGTGGCGGGTGATCCGCCGCCACGCACGGGTGAGGGCGATCATCCACGGCCATGCGCACATGGAGCAGACCACGCTGCACGAGGGGGTGTTGGTGCTGGGCACGCCGTCGACCAACGGGCAGTTCAGGCCGCTGTCCGTCGGGTTCGCCCTGGATGGGCAGCCGCCCGGCTACCGCTGGCTGCGGCTTTACCGGGACGGACGGCTGGAGAGTGGAGTGGTGAGGCTCGGCGGCTGAGGGGCCGCCGCTGCAAAGAGATCAGAACGGGTTCCAGGACATGGTCGGGGTGAAGTGGATGTAGCCCACGTTGGCCCCCAGGCGCATGCCCACCCCGACACGCATCGGCGCAACCACGATGTTGCCGCTGCGGGCGTAGTTCATGCTCACCCCGCCGACGAAATAGGCACTGCCGTCCACCCCGGCGAAGCGCTGGAATAGCATGTCTGTGTCCGGCAAGTTGTAGATCAGGATGAAGACCTTGCCGGCGTTGGCGCCGAAGTCGAAGCCGATCGAGGGGCCCTGCCAGTAGACCTTGCGTCGCTGGCCGCTCTTGGTCACGAGCTCCCCCTGGCCATAGCGCACCCCGGCGATGATGGCGCCACCGCCTTCCTCGCCGCGGATGTAGGCATTCGGGCGGCCCTGGTCCTGGAAGGCCTTGCTGATGGCGCTGGCCAGCCCTTCCGCACCCTCGCCGAGGAAGTCATTGGCCTCGCGTGCCATCTGGCCCTCGTCGTAGGTTTCCTGGGTGTTGATCTGTGAGGGGCGTACCGGTTCGCCGGAGGATTTGGGCGCTTCACTGGCACAGGCGCCGAGCAGGGTGGCGGCAAGCACGATGGCAAGGCGTTTCATGGGGACGTCCTCTTAAACATGACTGTTTTAATGTAGCATGATCGGCCGGCCCCGCCGGATGCCGGGGGGCCATGTCGCCAGGGCGATCGCATGAACCTGTTTCATCGTTCAGGGGGGCCGTGTAGGAGCGGCGCTCCGCCGCGACAGGGGGTATCGGCCGCGAGGGCGGGCCTCCTACAACCCAACAGAGCTAAAAGGCCCCCTTGGCATGCTGGTTTTCCGCCTTGTGCTAACAGCCCAGAATCTTCATGCGATTGCCCTGGGCATGTCGCGCGCGAATACCGTTCCCGGAGAGTGTTGATGAGCATCAAGTCCGACCGCTGGATCCGCCGCATGGCGGAAACCTACGGCATGATCGAGCCGTTCGAACCGAAGCAGGTGCGCGAGGCGCAGGGGCAGCGCATCATCTCCCACGGCACCTCCAGCTACGGTTACGACGTGCGCTGCGCGGATGAGTTCCGCGTGTTCACCAACATCAACAGCACCATCGTCGACCCCAAGGCCTTCGATGAGAAGAGCCTGGTCGAGGTGAAATCGGACGTTTGCATCATTCCGCCCAACTCCTTCGCCCTGGCGCGCACGGTCGAGTACTTCCGCATCCCGCGCAACGTGCTGACCATCTGCCTGGGCAAGTCGACCTACGCGCGCTGCGGCATCATCGTCAACGTCACGCCGCTGGAGCCGGAGTGGGAGGGGCATGTGACGCTGGAGTTCTCCAACACCACCCCGCTACCCGCCAAGATCTACGCCAACGAAGGCGTGGCGCAGATGCTGTTCCTCGAATCCGACGAGAGCTGTGAGGTCTCCTACAAGGATCGCGGAGGCAAGTACATGGGGCAGACCGGGGTCACCCTGCCGCGGGCCTGATCAGGCCCTCACGGGCTCGCGCAGGGAGATCAGTGGCCAGCCGCGCCGCGTGGCCTCCGCGGACAGCACCTCGTCCGCATCCACCGCGACCGGATGGTCGACCCGCTCGAGCAGCGGCAGGTCATTGCGCGAGTCACTGTAGAACCAGCTGCGCTCGAGCGGCTCGGGCTGGGCGCCGAGCCATTCCTCCAGAGCCTTCACCTTGCCGTGCTGAAACGTCGGCGTGCCGACATAGCGTCCCGTGTAGCGGTTCCCCACGCGCTCGGGTTGTGTGGCAAGGATGTCCTCGACCCCCAGGCGACGGGCGATGGGTTCGGTGACGAAGGCATTGGTCGCGGTGATGATCAGCGGCCGGTCGCCCCGTGCGCGGTGCTCCTCGATCAGTTCGAGGGCTTTGGGGAGGATGATCGGCTCGATCCTTTCTTCCATGAACTGGCGGTGCCAGGCCTCCAACTGCTCCAGCGGGTGCGCGGCCAACGGGGCGAGGGAGAAGCGCAGGAAGGCGTCGATGTCGAGCAGGCCCTGCTTGTAGTCCTCGTAGAAGCGCTGGTTGGCCGCCTCGTACTGGGACGGATCGACGATCCCCATGTCGCACAGGAAGCGGCCCCAGAGATAGTCGGAGTCGCCGGCGAGGAGGGTGTTGTCGAGATCGAAGATGGCCAGGTTCATGGTGTCAGCCGGTCATAAAAGGAATTTGCACATTGTAATGGAGGGGCACTTTGCCCACATCAGGTGCTTGTGGAACAATCGCCTTCATCCCTATTTTGTTGTTACTCCCGTGATTGACTCGGAAGGCTATCGCCCCAACGTGGGCATCATTCTCGTGAATGCCGAGGACCGGGTGTTTTGGGCGCGTCGCGTGGGGCAGCAGGCCTGGCAGTTCCCCCAGGGCGGCATCCGCTGCGAGGAATCCCCGCTCGAGGCCATGTTCCGCGAACTGCGCGAGGAAACCGGTCTCCTGCCCGAGCATGTACGGCTGCTCGGCTGCACGCGCGACTGGCTGCGCTACCGTTTGCCCAGCAACCTCGTGCGCAAGCGCGCCTTTCCCGTGTGCATCGGCCAGAAGCAGAAGTGGTTTCTTTTGCGCATGCTCGTGCCTGACCAGACGGTGCAGTTGGACCATGGTCATCGCCCTGAGTTCGATGACTGGCGCTGGGTGGACTACTGGCAGCCGCTGAGCGAGGTCGTGTCGTTTAAGCGCGATGTCTACGACAGCGCGCTGAACGAGTTGGCACCGCTGCTCTTCCCGCCCGAAGGACGCGCTCCTCCCGCCTGCGCCGCCGAGCACCTGAAGCTGCCGGGGGGCGAATGATCCTCGAGACCCTGCGCCGCATCGTCGGGGAGGTCGGTCGTGCACGCGATCTGACGATGGCGCTGGAGGCCATCGTGCGCGGCGTGCGCGAGGCCCTCGATGTGGCGGTCTGCTCGGTCTACCTCGTGCCGCGCGCCAAGGTGGGGGATCCGGACGCGCCACTCATGCTGATGGCGACCGAGGGGTTGTCGCGCAAGGCGGTGGGCCGGGTATCGCTCTCTCCCGACGAGGGGCTGGTCGGCCTGGTGGCGCAGCGCGCCGAATCGATCAACCTCGACAACGCGCCGCAGCACCCGCGCTACAAGCACATCGCCAATATCGGCGAGGAGCCCTACCACGCCTTTCTCGGTGCGCCCATCCTGTTGCGCGGCGAGGTGCTCGGCGTGCTGGTGGTGCAGGACCGCGAGTCGCGCCGCTTCTCCGACGACCAGGAATCCTTCCTCGTCACCCTGGCGGCCCAGCTCGCCAGCAGCATTGTGCAGGCCGAACTGAGCGAGGCGGTGGCCCATCCCCCCAGCAGTCGCAAGAAGGTGGTCGGCGAGGCCATCCGCGGGGTGCCAGGGGCCGCCGGCGTGGCCTCGGGCATCGCCGTGGTGGTCTACCCCCAGGCTGACCTGGAGGCTGTGCCCGATCGCCGCTGCGATGACCCGGAGGCCGAGCTCGCGCGTCTCAAGGCCGCCCGCGAGGCCGTGCGCGCCGAGCTGGCCGCCCTGCGCCAGGGCATGGCCCAGCGCCTGCCGGAGGAGGAGTGCGTCCTGTTCGACGCCTTCACCATGATGCTGGGCAGCGAGAGCCTGTTTGCTGGCATGGAGCGGCGCATCCGTGCTGGGCTGTGGGCCCCGGCCGCCCTGCGCGACACCATCCGCGAGCATGCGGCGGTGTTCGAAGGCATGGATGACGACTACCTGCGCCAGCGCGCGGAAGACGTGCGCGATGTGGGGGCGCGCCTCCTCGAGCAGTTGCAGGAGGTCGAGAACGGCGTTCGCGACTATCCCGAGCGCACCATCCTGGTCGGGCGTGAGATCACCGTCACCCATCTGGCCGCGCTGCCCGAAGGGCGGCTGGCGGGGATTGTCTCCGCGCGTGGCTCCAGCTCATCCCACGTCGCCTTGCTTGCGCGTGCGCTGGGTGTGCCGGCGGTGATGGGGGCGAGCGAGTTGCCGGTCGAGCGCCTGGATCGGCGTGAGATGGTCATCGACGGCTACCGCGGGGTGGTGCACGTCGAGCCGCGTGGCACGTTGCGCGAGGAGCTCGAGCGACTGGTGCGCGAGGAGGCGCAGCTCTCCGCCGAGCTCGCCACGCTGCGCGATGCCCCCGCCATTACCCCGGACGGCACGCGCGTTCACCTCTACGTCAACGTCGGCCTGTTGGCCGACATGGCCCCGGCCAACAACGTGGGCGCGGAGGGCATTGGCCTCTACCGCACCGAGATTCCCTTCCAGGTGCGCGACAACTTCCCCGGCGAGGAGGAGCAGACGCGCATCTACCGTGAGGCCCTCGCGGCCTATGCCCCGCGGCCCGCCGTGCTGCGCACCCTGGACGTGGGCGGTGACAAGCCGCTCGGCTATTTCCCGATCAATGAGGACAATCCCTTCCTCGGCTGGCGCGGGGTGCGTCTGACCCTCGATCACCCGGAGATCTTCCTGACCCAGGTGCGGGCCATGCTGCGTGCCAACAAGGGGCTCGGCAATCTGCGCATCCTGCTGCCGATGATCAGCGGCGTGGGAGAACTCGAGCAGGCCCTGGAGTTGATCGACCAGGCGCACGTTGAACTGCGCGAGGATGGGTTGAACGGGGAGGCCGTGCAGGTCGGGGTGATGGTCGAGGTGCCCTCGGCGGTCTACCAGATCGACGCATTGGCGCGGCGGGTGGATTTCCTCTCCGTCGGCACCAACGATCTGACCCAGTACCTGCTCGCGGTCGACCGTAACAACGCGCGCGTCGCCCCGCTCTACGACAGCCTGCACCCGGCCGTGCTGCGTGCCATTCACGACATCGTCACCGGCGGCCGGCGTGCCGGACGGCCGGTCAGCGTGTGCGGTGAACTCGCGGGCGACCCGCTCGGCGCCCTGATCCTCCTCGGCTTCGGCATCGATTCCCTGAGCATGAGTGCGGGCAGTCTTCCCCGGATCAAGCGGGTGATCCGCAGCGTGCCGCTGAAACATGCCCGCCTGCTGGCCTGGGAGGCGTTGGCCTGCGAACGGGGGGATGAGGTGCGCGCCATGCTGCGCGCGGCCTTGCGCGACTACGGCCTGGGTGGGCTGATTCGGGGCGACGAGTAGAGGGTGCCTCGAAAAACCTACTGCGCGGCCAGATTGCGGCGTCGCATCCTCGATCACCCCTCGCCTATCTATGTGATATGTCTCGGGGATTCGCTGCGGGGCTCCTTGCACTCTGTCCGCTCGTGACGGTTTTTCGAGTCACCCTAGAGAGGCTGTCCGAGTCTCGCGTCAGGAAATAAGAATGCGTTGCGCATCTTCTTGGGAATTATTATCATTTATTCTCAAGAATTGGCTTCGTGCCCGTGCGGCACCGAGGATGCGCGATGAAACTGTCCTGCCTGCGTTGTGGTGAATCCGCTTGCGTGACCTGCGTCGAAGGCGAGGCCTGTCTCGTGCGCCGGCTCCAGGCCCTCGGTGTGCGCCCGGGCAAGAGTGTCAGCGTCATCCGTCGCGCCGCCTTCGGTGGGCCGCTGCACTTGCGTGTGGGCAGCACCGAGTTCTTCCTGCGCCCGCGCGAGGCCGAGTCGATCACCGTCAAGCATGCCGTCTGACGACGGCGTCGCTGCGCTGGAATCCTCCCGCCCGTGGCCAGGCGCATTGCCCTGCTCGGCATGCCCAACACGGGCAAGTCCACCCTTTTCAACCGTCTCACTGGCGCCTCCGCCCGCACCGGCAACTGGCCGGGGCTGACCGTCGAGCTCTCGGCGGCCCAATTGCCGTTGGGCAGCGATCTCGTCGAGCTGGTGGATCTGCCCGGAATTTATGACCTGCATGGCATGACCGAGGACGAGCACGTGGTGCGCCGTTTCCTCGAGCGTGTCTCCGTGGACGTGCTGGTCGTGGTCCTTAATGCCGCCCAGATCGACCGACAGCTCCCCTTGCTGTTGCAGGCCCGTGCGCTCGGGCTGCCGATGCTCGCCGTGCTCAATATGCGGGATGAGGCGGAGCGCTTTGGCGTGACCATCGATGTCGATCGCCTGGGCGAGTCGCTGGGCTTCCCGGTGCTTGCAGTCAGTGCCCGCCGGGCGGAGGGCATGGGGCGGTTGCGCCAGGCCATGGCGGCGGCTCTGCGCGAGGCCCGGCCGGTGCCGCTGGCCGAGTTGGCCGAGCGCCTGGCCCCGGAGGAGGTGGTGCAGGAGGAGGCCGAGGCCCTGTTGCGGGTGGCGGTGAAGGCCCCGCACCAGCTCTCGGACCGGATGAGCGAGCGGCTGGACCGCATCCTGCTGCATCGTATCTGGGGGCTGCCGATCTTCTTCCTCAGCCTGTTCCTGCTGTTCCAGTTCATCTTCACCCTCGGCGCACCGCTGCAGGACGCGGTGGAGTGGGCCCTGGGCCTACTGCGGGACGGGCTGCAGGCCACGCTTGCTGACGTCCTGCCTGCCTTCGGTCAGGGGTTGCTGTTCGAGGGCATCTACGACGGCCTGGCCACGGTGGCGAGCTTCCTGCCGGTGATCGCCCTGTTCTTCATCGTCATGTCGGCGGTGGAGGACTCGGGTTACCTCGCCCGCGCGGCCTTTCTGGTCGATGGTTTCATGGCCAGGTTAGGGTTGGATGGGCGCGGTTTCGTGCTCCACCTGTTCGGCATGGGCTGCAACGTGCCGGCGGTGATGGGGACGCGGGTCATGCGCTCGCCCGGGCTGCGCGCGCTGACCATGCTGGTGCTGCCGTTTTCGCTCTGCGCGGCGCGCCTGCAGGTGTTCCTGTTCTTCGTCGCCGTGCTGTTCGCCCCAAACCAGGCCGCCATCGTGCTGTTCAGCCTGTACCTGCTCAGCCTGCTGGCGGCGATGCTCACCGCCTGGTTGTTCAAGCGGCGTTACAACGTCGTGGAGCCGGTCATCCTGGAACTGCCACCCTACCGTCTGCCGGTGCCGGGCACGATGTTCAGAACGGCCGGTGGCGAGATCGCCCATTTCCTGCGCCGCGCCACCCGCTTCATCGTGCTCGGCGTGGTGGCCATCTGGCTTTTGACCCACCTGCCGTGGGGCGTGCAGCCCGCCGGGCCGGAGAGTTATGCGGGCCGGCTCGGCCAGATGGTCGCCGGGGTCTTCGCCCCGCTCGGTTTCGATCCGCTGCTCGCCCTGGCCCTCCTGTTCGGCTTCGTGGCCAAGGAGGTCGTGCTGGGTGGATTGGCCGTGCTGTACGGCGTGGGGGAGGAGGGGCTGGGCGCCGCCGTACAGGGGCACATGGATGCGGTGCAGGCCATGAGCTTCATGCTCTTCACCCTGCTGTACACGCCCTGTGTCTCCACCCTGGCCGCCATCCGGGCGGAGAGTCGCAGCTGGCGCCTGACCTTCACCAGCGTGCTCTGGTCGCTCTCGCTCGCTTACACGGTCAGCCTGGCGTTCTACCAGACCGCCCGCTGGATGGGGTTCTGAATCAGCCCTTCAACATCCCCTCGATCAGCCCCTTCACCTTCACAAGGTCGAAGATGCCGATCTTCTGGTACACCACCTGGCCCTGCGGGTCGAGCAGGAAGGTGGTGGGGGTCAGGCGCACCTTGCCCATGGCCTCGCTCGCTGTCCCGTCCCTATCGAGCGCAATGGGATAGGGAATAGCCATGCGCTCGCGCAGGGCGCGCACCTGGGGCTCGGGGTCGTAGCTCATCGCCACGCCGATGACCTTCAGCCCGCGCGGGCCATAGGTGTTGTGCAGTTCGACCAGGAGGGGGATTTCCTCGATGCAGCCGGGGCAGCTGGTGGCCCAGAAGGTCAACAGCACAGGCTGGCCGCGCAGGGCGGCAAGGCGGGTGGGGGCCGCATCCAGAAGGTGAAGGGGGGCGTCGGGCGGGGTGCTCTCCTGGCCGCAGGCCGCGAGGGCGACGGCAAGCGACAGGGCAAAGAAACGGCGGCGGTCGATCATGGTGGAAGGCTCCATGGCGTGCTCACACTGGGCACGGTCAAACCGTTATCATTCCGCCATCGATCCGTCCCTGGCAAGTGGAGATAGACCCATGATTCGCGTTGGCATCGTTGGTGGCACCGGTTACACCGGGGTGGAGCTGTTGCGCATCCTCGCCCTGCATCCCGAGGTCGAGCTTGCCGCCATCACCTCGCGTGGCAATGCGGGCGAGAAGGTGGCGGACCTGTTCCCCAACCTGCGCGGTCATGTGGACCTGGCCTTCAGCGACCCGGCCGAGGCGGACCTGACGGCCTGCGACGTGGTGTTCTTCGCCACGCCGAACGGTATTGCCATGGGGGCGGCGCGCGAGCTGCTGGAGGCCGGCGTGCGCGTGATCGACCTCGCGGCGGACTTTCGCATCAAGGACATCGCCCTGTGGGAGAAGTGGTATGGCATGACCCACCAAAGCCCTGACCTTGTGGCCGAGGCGGTGTACGGGCTGCCGGAACTGAACCGCGAGGCGATCCGTACAGCGCGTCTGGTGGCCAACCCCGGCTGCCACGTCACCGCCGTCACCCTGGGGCTTCTGCCACTGGTGAAGGCGGGCTGGGTGGATGCCACGCGCCTGATCGCGGACTCCAAGTCCGGGGTCAGCGGCGCCGGGCGCAAGGCCGAGGTGCACACCCTGATGGCCGAGGCGGGTGAGAGCTTCCGCGCCTATGGCGTGGCGGGCCATCGTCACCAGCCGGAGATCTGCCAGGTGCTGCAATCCGCCTCCGGCCAGGACATCGGCCTGACCTTCGTGCCGCACCTGGTGCCGATGGTGCGCGGCATCGAGGCCACCCTGTATGCCCCCCTGAAGGGTGAGGCCGGCGATCTGCAGGGCTTGTTCGAGCAGGCCTACGCGGACGAGCCTTTCGTCGATGTGATGCCTCCGGGAAGCCTGCCGGAAACGCGCAGCGTGCGTGGGGCCAACACCTGCCGCATCGCGGTCTACCGCCCCACAGGCGGGGATGTGGCGGTGGTCCTGTCGGTCATCGACAACCTGGTCAAGGGTGCTTCCGGTCAGGCGGTGCAGAACATGAACATCATGTTCGGCCTGCCGGAGGACGCAGGGTTGCGCACCATCGGCCTGCTGCCGTGAAGGCGCGGCCGAGTTCCATCGAGGGCATTCTCGGGTAAACTCCCTTTCAATCCAGTTTTCGGGAGATTTTCCCCATGTCTGAACAAGTCCAGGAACCGATCATCTTCACCGACAGCGCGGCCGCCAAGGTGCGCCAGCTGATCGAGGAGGAGGGCAACCCCTCACTGAAGCTGCGGGTGTTCATCACCGGCGGCGGCTGCTCCGGCTTCCAGTACGGCTTCACCTTCGATGAGAACGAACAGGAAGGCGACACCCGGATGGACAAGGGGGGCGTGACGCTCTTGATCGATCCGATGAGCATCCAGTACCTCACCGGTGCGACCATCGATTACACCGAGGGTCTGGAGGGCGCGCAGTTCGTCATCCGCAACCCGAACGCCACCACCACCTGCGGCTGCGGCTCGTCCTTCTCCGTCTGACGTCATTCAACCGGCGCACCCTGCGGGGTGCCATCTCGTTTCAGGATCATCGCGCATGAGTTATGTCCCCGGCCTGCAAGGGGTGCCCGCCACCCGCTCCAGCATTTCCTTCCTGGACGGACAGCAGGGCATCCTGACCTACCGTGGCTACCCCATCGTCGAACTGGCCCGCCACTCCACCTTCGAGGAGACCGCCTACCTGCTCTTCCACGGGGAGCTCCCGGGGCAGGCGGAGCTGGAGGCCTTCGACCGCGAGCTGCGCAACAACCGCCGGGTGAAGTACAACGTGCGGGAGATCATGAAATTCCTGCCGACCGACGGTCATCCGATGGAGATGCTGCAGACCTGTGTGGCCAGCCTCGGCATGTTCTACCCCGGCAGCGAGCGCATGACTGCGGACGGGGCCGGGCCGACGGAGGAGTTCGTCAACAGCACCGCGATCAAGATCCTCGCCAGCATGGCCACCCTGGTGGGGATGTGGAACCACATCCGTCGCGGCGACGACCCCGTGCTGCCGCGCACGGACCTGACCTACGCGGAAAACTTCCTCTACATGATGACGGAGCGCGAACCGGACCCGGTCGAGGCGCGCATCATGGACGCTTGCCTCGTGCTGCATGCCGAGCACACCATCAACGCCTCGACCTTCGCCGCGCTGGTCTGCGGCTCCACCCTGGCCGCGCCCAACCTGGTGGTCGCCTCGGCCATCGGCACCCTGGCGGGCCCGCTGCACGGTGGGGCCAACCAGCGCGTGCTGGAGATGCTGCGCGAGATCGGCTCGCCGGAGAAGGCGGAAAGCTGGCTGGAGAAGCGCCTGGCGAACAAGCAGGTGGTGTGGGGCTTCGGCCACCGCGAGTACAAGGTGAAGGATCCGCGCGCCGATATCCTGCAGGGTATGCTCGAGCAGCTGCGTGAGCATCGTCACGGCGAGCTGAGCCCGCTGTACGACATCGCCAAGGCGCTCGAGGCCGCGGCTGCCGAGCGCCTGGCGCACAAGGGCGTGCATCCGAACGTCGACTTCTACTCCGGCGTGCTGTACGACGCGATGGGCATTCCCGAGGACCAGTTCACCCCGATCTTCGCCATCGCCCGGACCGCCGGCTGGCTGGCGCACTGGAAGGAGCAGCTGGCGCAGAATCGCATCTACCGGCCGACCCAGGAGTATGTCGGCGCACCGACGCGCAGCTACCTGCCGATGGATTTGCGCGTCTCAGGCCATCACTGACGGCCGGGCACATCGAAAACCTACTGCGCGCACGGATTGCTGCGTCGCTTCCTCGCTCACCCCTCGCCTATCTATTTGATATATCTCGGGGATTCGCTGCTGGGCTCCTTGCTCTCCGCCCGCTCGTGACGGTTTTTCGAGGTGCCCGGCTGCTGCATCCTCCGCCGGGGAAGATGGCGCCGAGCACCCGCTCCCCCCGCGCGCCGGTCACCTGCGGCAGGTTGCCTGGCAGGCCCTCCAGGGTCTGCTTCGCCAGCCAGGCAAAGGCCAGGGCCTCCACCCAGGCCGGCTCCACCCCGTAGGCGGCGGTGCTCTCCACCCTCATCTCCCCGGCCAGTGCTTGCATCCTGTCCATGAGCGCGGTGTTGTAGGCTCCGCCGCCGCAGACCAGCATCCGTCCGGCCTCCGGTGCCGCCGTGCGTGCCGCCCCGATCAGGGTCCGTGCGGTGAGCTCGAGCAGGGTGGCCTGCACATCCTCGGGGGCGAGCTCCCGCAGCAGTCCTCCCGCCCGTGTCTGCAGCCAGTCGAGATTGAACCACTCCGGTCCCGTGCTCTTGGGGGCGGGCAGGCCGAAATACGGATCGTCCAGCAGGCAGGCGAGCAGGCCCTTGTGCGCCTGCCCCTCCTCGGCCCACGCCCCGTCCTGATCGTAGGGAAGGCCACGGTGGCGGAGGATCCAGGCGTCCATCAGGGTGTTGCCGGGGCCCGTGTCGAAGCCCCGTACTCCGCTGGGTCCCCCCCCACGGGGGAGCACGGTGATGTTGGCGATGCCGCCGATGTTGGCGACGATGCGGGGCTCCTCGGTGTCACCGAACAGGGCGGCGTGGGCGGGGGGGACCAAGGGTGCCCCTTGGCCCCCGGCGGCCACGTCCCGGCGGCGGAAATCGGCCACCACGGTGATGCCTGTGCGCTCGGCGATGCGGTGCGGGTCGCCGATCTGCAGGGTGTGCGGCCAATCGGCGTGCGGGGCATGCCAAAGCGTCTGGCCGTGAGAGCCGACGGCCCGCACCTGCGCGGCCCGGATGCCCGTTTGTTCGAGCAGCTGCAGCACCGATTCGGCAAAAATCTCTCCGATCCAGGCATCCAGCCGCCCAAGGCGCTGCACCCCTTCCTCGGCCTGGGGGGAGGCCAAGGCGCGCAGTTCGGACAAAAGGGGGGCAGGGTAGGGGCGGTGGTGGGTGCCGATGATTAGGGGATGCGGGCTGCTGAGGTCGGCCAGGCAGGCATCGACGCCATCCATGCTGGTGCCGGATAGCAGCCCGATGTAGAGCGCCATGCCAATCAGCGCTGTGGGGTTTCGTCGCGGGGTTCGATGCTTGCCGTCCGGGCCTCGCCCTCCAGGCGGCTCATTTGGGCAAGGATCTGCGCGGACTCCGCCAAGAAGCGGCTGCGCTCGTTGGCGGGAATGGGCTGGGCCTCGGGCAGGGCGACCGACAGGGGGTCGCGGTGCACGCCGTTGATACGGAACTCGTAATGCAGGTGGGGGCCGGTCGCATAGCCGGTGGCACCGACATAACCGATCACCTGGCCCTGCTTGACGCGGGCCCCCTCGCGCAGGGTGGGTTCGAAGCGCGACATGTGGCCGTAGACGGTACTATAGGTGCCGTCGTGCTGGATCATGACCACCTTGCCATACCCGCCCTTCCAGCCCTGGAAGGAGACCTTGCCGTCGGCGGCTGCGCGGATGGGGGTGCCGGTGGGGGCGGCGAAGTCAACGCCCTTGTGTGCGCGCACCTCGTGCAGGACGGGGTGCATGCGAGCATTGGAGAAGCGCGAGCTGATGCGCGAGAACTCGACGGGGTAGCGCAGGAAGCCGCGCTTGAGGCTCTTGCCGTCAGGGGTGTAGTAGGTCGTGTTGCCTTCTTTATCGGTATAGCGCACCGCCTGGAACAGCTTGCCGTTGTTGACGAAGGAGGCTGCCAGGATGTCGCCGGTGGTCACCGGCTCGCCATCCTTGTAGACGGTCTCGTACAGGATGCTGAAGCGGTCGCCCTCCTGGATGTCGGTCAGGAAGTTGATCTTCCAGCCGAAGATGTCGGCCAGGCGGAGCACCATGTCCGGAGGCAGACCTGCGTCGACCGCCGCCTGATAGAAGGAACTGCTGATCGCGCCGCTGCCCAGGGTCTGGCGGTATTCGAGCGGGTGCTCTTCGATCTCGCTTTTGAAGGTCCCGTCCTCGCCACGCACCACGTGCAGGGTGCGGTCATGCCCCAGCGCATAGCTGAGGCGCTGCAGTTCATGGGCGTCGGACAGATTGAAGGTGATGGATTCGCCCGGACGCAGGCGGGTGAGCTTGAGTGCGTCGTCGCCGAGTTTGACGATCTGGTCCAGTTCGTGAGCAGGAAGATCCAGGTTGGCGAAGATTTTGGAGAGGGTGGTTCCTTTCTCGACGACGACATCAATCGTTTCGCCCGGTGTCGCGTTTTCGGCCGTCCCTTCTGCCTCGGGAAGAGTCGTTGCAAGGGGCGGTTCTTGGTTGGCGGGGGTCAGGGCCGGATCGGGCGGCAGGGTGATGGCAGTGAGCTGGTTGGCGGGAGAGAGCGGGTCGTTCGGTTGGCTGGCGGGGTCCGATACCTTGCCGATGACTACGCCCAGGGATGCAAGTCCGAAGGCCAGAATACCCCAGCGCAGTACAGGGTGGCGGCGGGTGGTCAAGAGGTTCTTGCGGCTGGCTTGCTGTCCGGCGTGGCGGGTCATGTATTGCTCCCAAGCCTGTAGAGATATTAATCGGGTTAAAATACCGGCCACACCCAGACGGGTCAATGAACGAGTAGAGGTCGACATGCGCGACATAGAAAGCGCGTTGCGGGAAATTCGCCGTGGTACCGAGGAGATCCTCGTGGAGGCGGAACTGATCGAGAAGCTCAAGCTTGGGCGCCCCCTGCGGGTGAAGGCCGGGTTTGACCCCACAGCCCCGGATCTGCATCTGGGGCACACCGTCCTGATCAACAAGCTGCGTACCTTCCAGGAGCTTGGGCACGAGGTCATCTTCCTGATCGGCGACTTCACCGGCATGATCGGCGACCCAACGGGCAAGAGTGCGACGCGCAAACCGCTGACGCGGGAGCAGGTGACCGAAAACGCCCGCACCTACCAGGAGCAGGTCTTCAAGATCCTCGATCCCGAGCGGACCCGGATCGAATTCAACTCCCGCTGGATGGGCAGTATGTCGTCTGCTGACATGATTACGCTCGCCTCGCGCCACACCGTGGCCCGCATGCTTGAGCGAGACGACTTCAGCAAACGCTACGGTAACCAGCAGCCGATCGCCATTCATGAGTTTCTCTATCCCTTGGTCCAAGGGTACGACTCGGTGGCGCTTGAGGCCGATGTGGAGCTCGGGGGGACCGATCAGAAATTCAACCTGCTGGTGGGCCGCGAATTGCAGCGTCAGTATGGTCAGCCCCAGCAGGTGGTGATGACCGTGCCGATCCTTGAGGGGCTGGATGGTGTGCAGAAGATGTCCAAGTCACTCGGCAACTACATCGGTGTCAGTGAGCCAGCCAACGACATGTTCGGCAAGCTCATGTCGATCTCGGACACACTCATGTGGCGCTATTTCGAACTGCTCAGTTTCCGTCCCATGGAGGCGATTGCCCGCCTCAAGCAGGACGTGGCGGATGGACGCAACCCACGCGATGTGAAGTTCGAGCTCGGGGTCGAGCTGGTCGACCGCTTCCATGGCGCAGGTGCGGGGGCACTGGCGCGGCAAGCCTTCATTGAGCGCTTCCAGAAAGGACAATTGCCGGAAGATATCGAAGAAGTTCGGCTGGCCGCTCAAGAAGACGGCATGCTCCCCATCGCGACACTGCTCAAGGAAGCGGGCTTGGTGGCGAGCACCTCGGAGGCCTACCGCATGATCCAGCAGGGGGGCGTTCGCCTGGAGGGCGAGCGGGTCGAAGATCGCGCCCTCAGGCTTGCGCGCGGACAGCGTGTGGTCGTCCAGGTGGGCAAGCGCCGAGTGGCCCGTGTCGAGATATTTTGATCAACAGGTGTTGACAGTCCGGAAAGAGCGCCTATAATGCGCCCCACATTGCAGCGACGCAGTGCAACAACGAAGCGAAACACTAGTTGTTGACACGAATCGATGTGGTGTTAAGATGATCGACCTGGTGATGCGAAACGCCTCCTGAGTGAAGCGAGTCGCAGATGATGACAAAGTCGAAACGAAAGCTTCGAAATTGT
>NZ_JBAJEY010000007.1:0-113383 GCF_039822285.1 Thiofaba sp. EF100
CTCGCGCGAGAATCAATCACAATAAGTGATTGATTCTCGGAGCCCGTCGCGGGCGCGCACCGCGACGAGGCGAGTTTCAAAAGGGCAGGACAGCCCTTTTGAAACAGTCTGAAGAGCACGCATCTCGTGTCGGATGCGAAACAAAAGAACCCGGCACATGGCCGGGCTACGCGGAGGCATCGTACGGCTCAGGAGGAACCGTTCGCGGGTTTCCGCAGCGTGTTTTGCCACGGCGAGCCGGAGTGGGCCATGGACGGCCCATCTCCAGCATCACATCAGATCTCACCCTTGGAAGCGCGCTCCATCATTTCCCAGATGGTGTCGCGCACCGCCATGGCGGCTTCCTTCAGCTCCGGGTTGCCCTCGAGGGACTGGCCCATCTTGAGCATCATGTCCATGTTGAGGGTGTACAACCAGAGGCCGTCGGCCTTTTCGACCACCACGATGCGGCACGGCAGGTAGGCGGCCATGTGCGGTGCAAAGTTGGTCATCTTGCGCGCCGTTTCCGGGTTGCAGTAGGAGAACACCTTCAGCACGCCGGACTCGATGCCGCGCGCCTTCAGCTCCTCGGACAGCGGCAGCTCGCCCACGGCCTTGATGTTGCGTTCAGTGGCGACGGAGGCCAGCGCATCCTGGATATCGTTAAGGGTGACACCGTCCTTGACCTTGCGCTCCCAGGTCGTGGTGTAGGCGATCTCGCCCTTGCTCTCCACCCAGCGACCGAGCATGGTGGCGGTTTCTTCGGCAGCGCCCGGGGCCAGGTTCTTGGCGGCGGCCACCATCCCGGCGGCATCCTTGTTGATCCGCTCGACGATGGGCGCCATCTCCGGGCTCAGCATGCCTGGCATCAGCTGCATCATGCCGGGCATCTTGACCATGAAAAAGCCACCCGCGGCGATGGCGATGACGCCGATCAGGGCGAGAATGTTGCGAACCATGCAGGACTCCTCAATCTGTCTTTTTTTGAACCGCGGTAGCCTAGCGTATGCGTAGGAACAGCCCAATCAATAACTTTTTATGCCAAATACACAAAAGTAATTGTTAATGTTCTTAAACACATTCAAAGCATGGTTTTCATGCGTTCATCAGGTTGATTTTTAGATCAAGCGCCTTTATGAACAGAAAGTTAAATTAGCTTGTACTAATGATCCCGGGGCTTCTAGACTCCCCCCGCACGATTGCCTCCCCGCAGGGCAATCCATTCCCGAACAACAACGAGGATCACGCGCCCATGAAGCCCTTCGCCAAACTGCTGATCGCAGCGACCGCCGCCCTCTCCCTGAGTGGCTGCGGCTTCCTGTCCATCAAGGACAACCTTGATCCGCAGGCCATGGACACCTACATGGACCTGTACAACAACTTCGTCGAAAGCGGCGGAGACCTGGGAGCCGCGACCGTCTGGCGCGTCAAGGTCAACAAGGGCGTCAGCACCGATGACATCGGCGAGGCCTTCAAGTCCGCCGCGCTGGGCACCGGCCTGCTGAACGTGGGCGAGATGCCGCTCTCCAAGGAGATCGAGGCCCGCACCGGCCAGAAGCAGCGCTACCTGCACATCTACCAGTTCTGCAACCCGATCACTGCGCGTCAGGCCACCGATTTCAGCCCCTATTTCTCAGCCTACCTGCCCTGCCGCATCTCCGTGGTCGAGGATGAAAAGGGTGAGCTGTGGCTGTACAGCCTGAACATGGACATGTTCGTCCATGGCGGCAAGATGATGCCGGAGCCGTTCCGCACCGAGGCTATCAAGGTCCGCGACACCATCTGGAAGATGATGCAGGCCGGCGCCAAGGGCGAGTTCTGATCCTGACCTGACGTCAGCTCATCAGACTGCACGAACCCCGCCTCGGCGGGGCTTTTCGTTTGTAGGGTTCAGGCATTCAGGAAACGACTCATGAGGATGGCGTCCTCGCGGCCACCACTGGCCGGGTAGTAGCCCTTGCGTACACCGTCTTCAGTGAAGCCCTCGCTGCGGTAGAGGTGGAGCGCAGGAAGGTTGGAGGCGCGGACCTCGAGCAGCATGCGCTGCATGCCCAGTTCGCGACAGGCTGACATCACCCAGCGCAGCATCCCCCTCCCTACACCCTGCCCCTGCCAGTCCGGGGCGGTGCAGATGTTCAGCAGGTGGGCCTCATCGATGATGGGCTGGACAATGGCATAGGCCGCCACCCGACCGCCCCGCTCTCCCGCCACCCAGCCGTGATGACCAGCCTCGAAGCAGTCCAGCAGGACACCCTCGGGCCAGGGGAAGGGATAGGCCTGCCGTTCGATGGCAGCGATGGGGCCAATATCCGATGCACGCCAGGGGCGTATGCGCAGTGTTTCGAACGCGGAACTCACGGCAGGCGGGCCACCGCGTCCTTGAGGGCCTGCCACACCGGACGCTTGAGGGCAGGATCGGCGACCATGGCCGCAAGGCTCGGCAGCCCCGCCCCGTCCAGGCGCACGCTCACCCTGCCCTGCAGGGAGGAGTCCGCAAAGGCCGCAGTGGCCACCCGCAGGCCAGGCCGCAGGCCGCGCACCGCCTCAGCCATGCGCGCCAATAGTTCAACTTCCGCCGCCGTCGCGGCCTCGGCTTGCAACAGGATATCCACGACCTGCGGCTCTGATGGGGCCTGCGCAACCGTAACATCGCCGCCACAGGCGGCTCCCGCAGACGGATCAACCCGCGGCAGGCAGGGCGCCTCGCCGCGATCTTGCACGGGTCCGCCGGGAAAGGCGATGCCGGGCCGCACACGCCAGCGGGGAATGCCTAGCTCGGCCAGCACGGCCTCCCGCAAGAGGGACATCAGACGGCGCCCTCAAACATCCCCAAGCTGCGGATGCTGACGCTGTTCCGGCTGGCGCAGGCGGTTGAGGGCATTGAGGTAGGCCTTGGCGGAGGCGATGACGATGTCGGTGTCTGCGCCCTGGCCGTTGACGATGCGCCCGTCCTTCTCCACCCGCACCGTCACCTCACCCTGGGCATCGGTGCCGCTGGTGATGTTATTGACCGAGTAGAGGGTCAGGGCGCTTCCGCTCTGCACGATGGACTCGATGCCCTTGAACACCGCATCCACCGGCCCGCCGCCGACGCTTTCGGCATGGCGCTCCTCGCCATCCACGCTGAGCACCACCTGGGCGTGCGGGGTCTCGCCGGTCTCCGAGCAGACCTTGAGCGAGATCAACCGCAGGGTCTCGACCGCTTCCTCACCCACACCGGTCACCAACGCCTGCAGGTCCTCATCGTAGATTTCACGCTTCTTGTCCGCGAGTTCCTTGAAGCGGGCGAAGGCGGCATTGAGGGCCTCTTCACTCTCAAGCTCGACGCCAAGCTCCTGCAGGCGCGTGCGGAAGGCGTTGCGCCCGGAGAGCTTGCCGAGGGTGAGCTTGTTGGTGGTCCAGCCCACATCCTCGGCACGCATGATCTCGTAGGTCTCGCGGTGCTTGAGCACCCCATCCTGGTGGATGCCCGACTCGTGGGCGAAGGCGTTGGCGCCGACGATGGCCTTGTTCGGCTGCACCGGGTAGCCGGTGATGCTGGAGACGAGCTTGGAGGTGGGCACGAGTTGGGTGGTGTCGATCCCGGTCTCGATCTGGAAGGCGTCGCGGCGGGTGCGCACCGCCATCACCACTTCCTCGAGCGAGGCATTGCCCGCACGCTCGCCGAGGCCATTGATGGTGCACTCCACCTGGCGCGCGCCGGCCATGACCGCGGCCAGCGAGTTGGCCACCGCCATGCCCAGGTCGTTGTGGCAGTGGGTGGACCACACCACCTTGTCCGAATTTGGCACACGCTCGATCAGCTCGCGGAAGCGCGCGGCCCACTGATCGGGCAGGGCATAACCCACGGTGTCGGGGACGTTGATGGTCTTGGCCCCCGCCTGGATCACCGCGTCGAAGATGCGCACTAGGAAGTCCATCTCCGAGCGCACGGCGTCCTCGGCGGAGAACTCGACGTCGTCGGTGTATTCACGCGCAAGCCGGACCGCCCGCACCGCCGCCTCGACCACCTGGTCCGGGCTCATGCGCAGCTTCTTCTCCATGTGGATGGGGCTGGTGGCAATGAAGGTGTGGATGCGCCCGCGCGCCGCAGGGCGGATGGCCTCGCCGGCCGCACGGATGTCCTTCTCGCTCGCCCGCGCCAGCGAACAGACGGTGGACTCCTTGACCGTTTCGGCGATGGCCTTGATCGCCTCGAAGTCACCCGGACTCGCCGCCGCGAAGCCCGCCTCGATGACATCCACCCGCATGCGCTCGAGTGCACGGGCAATGCGGAGCTTCTCGTCGCGAGTCATGGACGCGCCGGGGCTCTGCTCGCCGTCGCGCAAGGTGGTGTCGAAAATGATGAGCTTGTTGTTACTCATGAACTTGATTCCTGCGATTTCACGGCCCCAGGCTTGTTCGCTCGCGCAACGTACCAAGGGTGCGCCGAGCCTCGGGGCGGGAGATTCTGAATTCGGTGGGTGCGTATTGGGCCTCGCCAGGCATGGAGATTCAGTTGCCGCGGCGCGGCAGCAGTCGCAGGCCTAGCAGAGAGGCCCGGGAGCGAAGGGCAGAGGCATGGCGGAGATGACCGTTCATGGTTTCGAATATAAAGGCAACCCAAGACCCACTTCAAGAGCGAGCAAGCCGCACCACGCGGCGGTACAACACATAGGCCGGCGCGGACAGCGCATAGACGAGGAAGATGCCCCACAAGGTGAGGGCAAAATCGCGCATGGCCAGGGCGAACACGATGAGTATGAGCGGCACGCTCAAATAGGACACCCGCCGCCGCAGGTCGAACCCCTTGAAGCTGGCGTACGGCAGGCTGCTGACCATCAACAACCCCGCCCCGACGGTCACAAGCCACACCCAGCCCGCATGGCTGGATGCCTCCCATGCGTTCTCGACCCCGACCCAGACCATGCCCATCACCAGCGCGGCCGCCGCAGGGCTAGCCAAGCCGATGAAGACACTCTTGTCGGTGGTATCAACCTGCACATTGAAGCGCGCCAGGCGCAGGGCCGCCCCGGCGACGTAGACGAAGGCCCCCACCCAGCCCCAGCGCCCCTCGATGCCTGAGAGCGCCCACAGGTAGACCACCACCGCCGGGGCAACGCCGAAGGCGATGACATCCGAGAGGCTGTCGTACTGCACGCCGAAGGCGCTCTGAGTATGGGTCAGACGCGCCACGCGCCCATCCAGCCCGTCGAACACCATGGCCAGGAAGACGGCCATGGCCGCCTGCTCAAACTTGCCGTGGGTCGCGGCGATGATGGCGTAGAAACCGGAGAACAGCGCCGCCGTGGTGATCAGGTTGGGCAGAAGGTAGATGGCCTTGCCACGTGGGCGCTCAAGGGGCTCGTGGACCATGTCAGGGTTGGAATCCATACGGTGCTTTAAGGGATAGGCATGGGCAGGAAGATGAGTTTAAGTCCTGATCCATCACTCGGCCACAAAAAAGGCCGCACGCTGGCGGCCTTGGGAGCGATCCGACCCTCGGTCAGTTCTTGGTCTGGTCGACGATCTTGTTTTTCTGGATCCAGGGCATCATCGCACGCAGCTTGGCGCCGGTCTGCTCGATGGCGTGCTCGGCGTTCTGGCGGCGGCGGGCGGTCATGGACGGATAGTTCAGACGGCCTTCCTGGATGAACATCTTGGCGTATTCACCGTTCTGGATGCGCTTGAGGGCATTGCGCATGGCGGCACGGGACTGCTCGTTGATGACCTCAGGGCCGGTCACGTACTCGCCATACTCCGCGTTGTTGGAGATGGAGTAGTTCATGTTGGCGATGCCGCCCTCGTACATCAGGTCGACAATCAGCTTCAGCTCGTGCAGGCACTCGAAATAGGCCATCTCGGCCGGGTAGCCCGCCTCGACCAGGGTCTCGAAGCCCATCTTCACCAGCTCCACCGCACCGCCGCAGAGCACGGCCTGCTCACCGAACAGGTCGGTCTCGGTCTCGTCCTTGAAGGTGGTCTCGATGATGCCGGTGCGGCCGCCGCCCACACCGGAGGCGTAGGACAGCGCGGTGGCCTTGGCGCGGCCGGAAGCGTCCTGATGGACGGCGATCAGGTCGGGGATGCCGCCGCCCTTGACGAATTCGGAGCGCACGGTGTGGCCCGGGGCCTTGGGTGCGACCATGATCACGTCGAGATCCTTACGCGGGACGATCTGGTTGTAGAGGATGTTGAAACCGTGGGCGAAGGCCAGGGTGGCGCCCTGCTTCAGGTTCGGCTCGATGTCATTGGCGTAGATGGCGGCCTGATGCTCGTCCGGGGCCAGCAGCATGACGAGATCCGCAGCGGCGACGGCCTCCGGAACACTCTTCACAGCCAAGCCCTCGTTCTGCGCCTTGACCGCAGAAGCAGAACCCGGGCGCAGACCGATGGTGACGGATACGCCGGAATCGCGCAGGTTCAGCGCGTGGGCATGCCCCTGGGAGCCGTAACCGATGATGGCGACCTTCATCCCCTGGATGATGGAGAGGTCACAGTCTTTGTCGTAATAAACCTGCATGGCGGAACTCCGTCGTAAATAGAAACAGTGTTGGTAGGGCGGCTTTAAGGCATGCGCCTTCAACCTCAATGATTCTGGAAGGTCAGTTCAGTTTGTCATGGACCTCATCCCCTCCCCCCTGGCGGGGGAGGGTTAGGGAGAGGGGGCTTGATCCGCAAGCGTTATCACCCTCTCCCCCATCCCCTCCCCCATCAAGGGGGAGGGGCTCCTGCCCTCACCTTCCAAAGCTTAAACGTGCATGCCGCGCGCGCCGCGGGACAGGCCCAGCGCGCCCGAGCGGGCCATTTCGATGACCGGGATGGTCCCGACCGCCTCGATGAAGGCATCCAGGCGGCTCCCCGGCCCGGTCAGCTGCACCACGTAGGTGGAATCGGTCACATCGACGATCTGGCCGCGGAAGATCTCGGTCAGGCGGAACACCTCCTCACGCTGGGGCCCGACAGCCTGGAGCTTGATCAGCATGAGCTCGCGCTCAATGTGCGGGGTTTCCTGGATGTCCTGCACCTTGACCACGTCGATGAGCTTGTTCAGCTGCTTGACGATTTGCTCGATGATCTGGTCATCGCCACGGGTGACGATGGTCATGCGCGAGAGGGTGGCGTCGTTGGTCGGCGCAACGGTCAGCGACTCGATGTTGTAACCGCGCGCGGAGAACAGGCCAGCGACACGGGAGAGCGCCCCGGCCTCGTTTTCCATCAGAAGCGAGATGATGTGACGCATGGCTTACACCAGGATCATTTCGTTGAGGCCGGCGCCGGCCGGGACCATGGGGTAGACGTTCTCGGTCGGATCGGTGCGGAAGTCCATGAACACCAGGCGATCCTTGAGCTTGAAGGCCTCCCGCAACGCCCCCTCCACGTCCGCCGGCTTGTCAATCAGCATGCCGACATGACCGTAGGCCTCGGCCAGCTTGACGAAGTCCGGCAGGGCCTCCATGTAGCTCATCGCATAGCGGCCGGAGTAGAAGAACTCCTGCCACTGACGGACCATACCGAGGTAGCGGTTGTTGAGGCTGATCACCTTGACCGGCAGGTGGTACTGCAGGGCAGTGGAGAGCTCCTGGATGTTCATCTGGATGCTGCCCTCGCCGGTCACGCAGGCGACCTCGGCCTCGGGATACGCCATCTTCACCCCGAGCGCCGCAGGCAGGCCGAAGCCCATGGTACCGAGGCCACCGGAGTTGATCCAGCGGTTCGGCTTGTCGAACTTGTAGTACTGCGCGGCCCACATCTGGTGCTGGCCCACGTCGGAGGTCACGTAGGCATCACCGCCGGTGACCTCCCACAGCTTCTCGACCACGTACTGCGGCTTGATGACCTCATCGCTCCACTGGTACTTCATGCAGTTGAGGCCGCGCCACTCCTCGATCTGCGCCCACCAGGCCGCCAGCGCCTCCTGATCCGGCGTGCGGCCTTCGTGCTCCATCAGGCGGATCATCTCGTTGAGCACGTCGCCCACCTGACCGACGATGGGCACATCCACCTTGACGTTCTTGGAGATCGATGCCGGATCGACGTCCACGTGGACGATCTTGGCGGTCGGGCAGAACTTGGCGAGGTTGCCGGTCACACGGTCATCGAAGCGCGCACCGATGGCGATCAGCACGTCGCAATGATGCATACCCATGTTCGCCTCGTAGGTACCGTGCATGCCGAGCATGCCGACGAACTGGCGATCGCTGGCTGGATAGGCGCCCAGGCCCATCAGGGTGTTGGTGATGGGGTAGTTCAGCTTGCGGGTGAAGCGGGTGAGCTGCTCGGAGGCATGGCCCAGCACCACCCCACCGCCGGTGTAGATCATCGGCCGCTTGGCGGAGAGGATCAGATCGACCGCCTTCTTGATCTGCCCGCCATGCCCCTTCACCGTGGGGTTGTAGGAGCGCAGGGACACCGACTTCGGGTATTCGAAGGGAATCTTGACCTTCGGATCGGTCACATCCTTGGGAATGTCGACCAGCACCGGGCCCGGGCGGCCGGTGGTGGCGATGTAGAAGGCCTTCTTGATGGTCGCGGCGAGGTCGCGCACATCCTTGACCAGGAAATTGTGCTTCACGCACGGACGGGTGATGCCGACGTTGTCGACTTCCTGAAAGGCGTCGTTGCCGATCAGACTGGTCGGCACCTGGCCGGTAAAGACCACCAGCGGAATGGAGTCCATATTCGCCGTCGCGATACCGGTGACGGCATTGGTTGCCCCAGGGCCCGAGGTCACCAGCACCACGCCCGGGCGACCGGTGGCACGCGCATAGCCATCGGCCATGTGGGTGGCACCCTGCTCGTGGCGCACCAGCACATGCTTGACCTGCTCCTGCTGGAACAGGGCGTCATAGATGTGCAATACCGCACCGCCAGGATAACCGAAGACGACATCGACGCCCTCTTCCTGCAGGCAGCGGACAAAGATCTCTGCGCCGGACAACAACTCCACGAATGGTGACTCCCCAAGTAAACGCGGACTCGAACAACGCCGCCAGGAGCGGCATTAGCAGGCCGTTGAAAAACGCTTTCAACAGCCTGTTAAGGCAAGCCATGGATGGCTTGCACGAAGATCAATCACAATAAGCGATTGATCTTCGGAGCCCGTCGCGGACATGTGCCGCGACGGGGCGAGTTGAAAAGGGCACGATGCCCTTTTTCAACATCCTGTTAGGATGCGCAGCGTTCCCCACGAGGCGGAGTCCATGGCCGGACCCCACCGCGGGAGAAGCCGCGCACAATTCGGATGCGAAAGAGACCGTATTGTACGCATCCTGCCTTGATCCGCCAGCCTTGGGGCTGGATGGTCTTTCAGAGGCGCCCCCGGGCCCGCGCCCACGCCCCGATCAGGACCCCGGCGCGCCCCAGCCTGCGGCCTGAGTCGGCTCCTCCACCTTGCCTCCCGATACCTTGCGCAAGGCCTGCAACACAGCGTCCGGGGATGACCTGAGTTTGAAGAAGCTCGGCCCCGAGCCCATCATCGACAGGTCAGGAAAGTACAGCGCCATGCGGTAACGCATGTGCAGGGCCTCGGCCTTGTTGCCACTGACCAGGATCTCGTAGGGCAGGTAGGCCGCCCGCTTGCGCGGCTCGACATCGATCATCCCCATCTGGAAGGCATCATCTCCGTACTTGTCGCCCCCGGCCGCCTCCGTACGCATGGCCACGCCAAACAGCACCTGCTGCTTGCCCGGGATATCCACCCGATACACCTTCTCCACCCCGCCCTTCCTGTCAGCCAGGTTGGCCTCGATCGACTTCACCGCCTCCTCGAAGCTGCCGAACTTGCCGAGATCGTAGGCATCGTCGAAGTACTCCATGCCCACGGCGTAGTTGTAATTGGCCAGATCCTTGGCGCTCATGCCATTCGCACCGAACGGCTCCTTGCAACCGATGGACTTCTCCAAGGCCTCGGCCGTCTTCGCCAATAAATCCTGCAGGCGGAAGGCGGCGGCCAGGTAGGCCGGGTTGGTGCAGGCCACCTGCACCGCCCCGCCCGTATCCGCCAGCGACACGCGCATGACGGCGCCATAGGCCCCGCGGTCGGTTTTCGCGGCGGTCTTCTTCAATGCGTCGCTGGTCAGCACGAGCACGCGCGTCTTGTCATACGGAGCGTAGTCCCCCACCACCGTGAAGCCGGACTCCTTGAGCTTTTTCTTGAGCTGGTCGCTCACCGTGCGGAAATCCTCCCGCTGGTCCGGCGCGGCCAGGAAGGGCTTGAGCAATTCTTCGGCGTGAGCACTGGCGGCCAGCACCATTCCCAGAGCACAGGCGGAAAAACTGGCTTTCAATGCAGGCATCAATTTCATCGATTTTCTCCAAGCAAAGAAAAAGGGCGACTTGCGCCGCCCTCGAGCTCGATTTCGTCAAGCGATCAATGCCGCTGGACGTGACATCAGAAGTGGTAGTTGTAGTTCACGCGCCAGACGGTCTGGCTGTGGGAGACCGACATGCCGGTATTCATCGGCCCGGTGCCGGCCTGCTCGACCTCCGGGGCGTACATGAAGGACGCCGCAAGGGAATGACCGCCGCCGATGTTCCAACCCACACCCACCGTGTAGTGCTTCTCGGTAATGGCGGGGAAGAGGTAGTTGACGGTGTCCGAAGGAATCGGGTTCTTGGCGTAGTTGAAGCCCGCGCGCAGGGCCACGCCCGGAGCCACCATGTACTGACCGCCGATCATGTAGACCGTCTGGTCGTCCCAGTTCTGGTCCATGGAACCGACCATGCCATCCGGACCGAAGTTGAAGGTCTTCATGGTCTTGGACCACATCAGGCGCTTGATGTCGGCCGCGAGCATGAATTTGTCGGTGACGTTCCAGGCCATGCCCACCGCATAGGTCTCCGGCCACTGGAAGTCGGCGACGCGATACGGAATGGAGGTCTGGCCATCGCAGCCCGGGATGCTCATGCTCAGACAGGTGCCATTGCCGGTCAGGTCGCTGATGTGCGTCTTGCTGTGGTAGGTGGCGCCCAGCGCGAAGGCCTTGTTGATCTTGTAGTGCGCGCCCAGCTTGAACGCGAAGCCGTCGCCCTTCATCCGCCCATTGAAATCACTGCTGTCGGACACATTGACGTAGGCCCCGGAGTTGGGGTCGAGCATTTGCAGGTCCAAGGTGGCGCGGACATAGTCGAGCTGGCCTGCAACGGCGAGCGAATCGTTGACCTGGTAAGCCAAGGGCAGCATCACGCGCATGAAGCCGAGTTCGGAGCGCTGCGGCTGATTGAGGGAAAACGCCCCCCCGCTCATCATGCTGGTCAGGGCCGCGGTCAGGCTGCCATCGTACTCGGTACCCATGCCACCTTGGGCCAGCACGCCGATGCCGTAGGCGAAGGGGCCCTGCTTGCGCACCAAAGAGAAGGAAGGCATGAGGTAGGAGTCACCGCCGGAGGCAAACCCCATGCCGCCAGGACCGCCCAGTCGGGTCTCGACATTGGGCTGCAGCAGGGTCAGCCCCACGCCGACATCCCAACCTTCCCTCTTCAGGGCCAGGGTGGCGGGGTTGTTCATCATGGCGGAGTTGCCCGAGTCGTAGGCCATGGAGGCACCACCCATGCCACCGGCCTTGGCGCCGAAGGCCTCCATGTTCATACCGTTGGTCGCATAAGCGGGGGCGGCCACAAGGGTGGCAACGGCGGTGGCGAGAATCGAACGCTTCAGCGTGGATGTCATGCCTTGCTCCTTAGTTGTTTACTTGGTTTGTCGCAGATGCACAGTTGACGGCCTCCGTTTGAGGCTGCGCGGAACCTTCGCAGGTGACACGGATACTTGTCAAAACCGTAAAACGCGCGCCAGGAGCATCAGAATTTATTGATATTCATCAAAAAGACATCAAGACCGGGCAAGGCGCGCCACCAAGCACAACACAAAAAGACACAACCCTTTGATTTTCAATGGATCAACGAGATCATCAGGCTATTCCATGCCACATTATCAAAGGTTATTAAAGAGAAAACAGAACCGATCCTGAGCGATTGAGCAAAAGACTCAGGAAAGACGCGCCCTGACACGCACCTTTCAAATTTTTGAATGACTGTATCAGGCCGGATTTCAGCCGAAGTTGAGCTGGATTTCGGCACCCGATGCGAAGGCAAGCCAGGTGGCCATGCCGGCCACGGTGGCTTCGGGCATGAGCTGCTCGCGAGTGAGCGCGCCCATGGAAAGCGAGGCGGAGCAGGCAATCATCTCCACCCCCTGCTCCAGGCAGGTGGCACGCAGTTCGACCAGATCGGGGACGGCGTCCGCCATGGGCCCCGGCACCTCGAGGCGCGGCGCCGGGCGCAACAACTCCAGCCCGCCGAAGGCGAAGAACAGCTTGCACTCGTAGTCCATGGCCGCGGCGGTTGCCGCCATCATCAGCGGCGCATAGGCAGATTCTGGCGTGGCCCGGGTGATGAGCAGGGCGAGACGTTTGCGGGACATGGGCAGACCTTGGAGATCGATGTTCACAGCCCTTCAGGCCGGAGAGAACGAAGGGGACAAGCTGCGTTCAGCCCACCCGCTTGCGTAGGTGGAGACGGATCACATCGCCCAAATATTCCACCTGATCGAGCCGGTGCCCCGTGGCCTCGGCATAGGCGGCGAAATCGCGGGGCGCTGCCTCGTCCGTGGCGAGCACGAGAAGGACCTGCCCCGCCCCCAGCCCCGCCAGGGCCTGCTTGGCCTTGAGCAGGGGCATGGGGCATGGCAGGCCGCGCGCGTCCAGCTCGGCATCAAAGGGGCGGTCCATCACAGCAGCGCGCTGTCGGCCTCGGGGGCAACGATGGGCAGTCGCTCCCCCGCCCAGGCCATGATGCCACCGGCCAGGTTGTAGGTATTCTCGATCCCCTGCCGCGCGAGGAAGGCGCAGGCCTGGGCGGAACGCGCGCCGCTCTGGCAATAGACGACGATCTTGTCCTGCCCCTTGAGCTTGTCGACGTTCAGTGGCAGAAGATGAAGCGGGAGAAGCTTGGCTCCCGGGATGATGCCGTAGGCGGTCTCGCCCGGGGTGCGAACGTCCAGCAGCAGGAATTTTTCCCCCGCAAGCCAGGTCGAAAGTTCGCGCGCATCCACATGCTCGATGGAAAACATTTTGAAAGTGCCTCGATTGAAAAATTCTTTGCATCGCCCGCTCGCGGGCAGCCTTGCCGGCGCACTGGCCGGGATGCTCATCATGGCTGCCCAGCCAGCCCTCGCCGGCCCGTACGACAACCTGCCCGACATGGGCGAGGCCATCGACCGCGATATCAGCCTGGCAGAAGAGCTAGCCATGGGCGACGGCTTCATGCAAGCCCTCAAGCGCAAGGCGACCTTCATCACCCATCCCCTGCTCAACCACTACGTCCAGTCACTCGGCGAACGCCTGGCCGCGGCGAGCGCCTGGAATGCCTACCCGTTCCATTTCACCATCATCCAGGATGACACGATCAACGCCTTCGCCGCTCCCGGGGGGCACATCAGCCTTTTTTCCGGCCTGATCCTGCACACCGACAACGAGAACGAGCTGGCCGGGGTCATGGCGCACGAGATGGCGCACGTCACCCAACGCCACGTGGCACGCATGATCGCAGGCGGGGCCAGCATGAACCTGACCGCGCTCGCGGCACTCGCCGCGGCCATCCTGGTGGGCGGCTCGAACCCCCAGGCCGCTGCCGCCGCCGTCAACCTGGGCATGGCCGGCGCGATCCAGCAGCAGATCAATTTCACCCGCGACCACGAGTACGAGGCCGACCGCATCGGCATCCAGATCCTTTCCGGCGCGGGCTTCGACCCACAGGGCATGGTCAGTTTCTTCGAGAAGCTCGCCCGCCAGGAGGGCGACGGATTCTACGTGCATAACGAGCTGTTGCGTACCCACCCCGTCACCACCAACCGCATCGCCGAGGCCGCCAGTCGCGCCCGCGCTGCCCGTCCCAGCAAGGTTTTCAACCAGCCGGACTATGCCTATGCCAAGGCCACCCTGGCTGCCCTGCTCGACCCCCGCCCCCTGACCTCGGCCGGGCGGCTGAGCAAGGCGGCGGGGGACGATGTGGAGCGCTACCAGCGCGCCCTGCTCCTGAACCGAGCCGGACGCCCGCAAGAGGCCCTGCCGATCCTGCTCGAGCTGTATGGCAAGGCAGCGGACAACCTCTGGATCGGCACCCTGCTCGCAGAAACCCGCCGCCAGCTGAACCAGGATGACCAGGCCATCGAGGTACTCCGCGCGCAACTTGACCTGTTTCCCGGCCACCCCTTGCTAACCATGCAACTGGGCCAGCTGTGGATGGCGAAGGATCCGGAACGCGCCTACAGCCTGCTGCGCCAGGCTCTGCGCGACAACCCAAGCCACACCGGCCTGCTGCAGGCCTTCGCCGACGCGGCCCTGCGCGCAGGCCGTCGCGCCGAACACCATGAGGCCATGGGCCTGTTCTTCATCCAAGAGCGGCGCCTGCCCGAGGCCCGCGCGGAGTTGGAAACGGCACGCGCCCTAAGCCAGGGAGATGCCATCTCGCGCCAGCGGCTGGATGCCCTGATCGAGCGGGTGGAGACCGAAATCATCGAGGCACGCCGCCGCAAGGATCAGCACTCGTGACACCGCGCCAGGGCGCATCGCGCCTGACCATACGGGGATAAAATATTTTTCCTTGCCTCACCATGAGGTCGGTTTATCCTGCAACTGCTTGAGGAAAGCAGTTTAAAGAGCGCCCTCCGCGGCCCGAGTGATGCGTGGAACGGGAGAAGGCGCCAACCCACCACCCCCAAAGGAGGAAGCCATGCGGAAAATCGACCGCATCCTGGCGGCCAGCGTATCCGCCGCTGCGCTGATGGGCGCCCTTGCCCTGGCCACCCCGGCCATGGCGGACGAGAAGAAAGAACCCAAGAAGGAAATGACTGGCAAGGAGATTGCTTTCGATCGCGGCCTGGGCAACTGCCTGGCCTGCCACATGATCATGGGCGGTGACCAGCCCGGCACCATTGGCCCCCCGCTGATCGCCATGAAGCAGCGTTATCCGGACCGCAAGGCCCTGTACGACGTCATCTACGACCCGCGTACCAAGTTCGGCCCGCACACCATCATGCCGCCGATCGGTGCCTACGGCATCCTGAGCAAGGATGAGCTGGAGAAGGTCGTGGACTTCATCCACAGCCTGTAAGAGACGCGGAGAGGACCAAGACGATGAAAACCCTGCTTAAGATCACTGCCGCCGCCCTCGCCCTCGGCCTGACCGCCCCCGCGCTGCACGCCGCCGACGCGGCCGCCTCCGCAGAGGCCCAGGCCAAGGAGTTCCGCGACTTCTTCTACAAGCGCTTCCCGGACATCAAGCCTGCGGACTACATCTATGGCGTCTACGCGCTCAACGCGGATGCCCGCGCCCAATTCGAGGCCATGAACGAGTTCCCGCCGTATGAGGGAGCCATCAAAGAAGGCCAGGCGTTCTACAGCAAGCCGCTGGCAAACGGCAAATCTCTCAAGGACTGTCTCGGCGACGCCAAGGGCCTGCGCGCCAAGTATCCGTTCTTCGACACCGAGACCGGCAAGGTGCGCAACCTCGAGGCCGACCTGATCCAGTGTGCCCAGGCCTACGGCGAGACCAAGTTCGACGACAAGAGCAAGGAACTGAAGGCTGTATCCGCTTATCTTGCCAGTGAATCCCGCGGCATGAAGGTGAACGTCACCATTCCGAACGACAAGGCCCTGGCCGCGTTCGAGGATGGCAAGCGCCACTGGTATCGCAAGACCGGTCAGCTGAACCTCTCCTGCGCCGACTGCCACCAGTATCATTCCGGCCAAAACGCCCGCTCCGAGACCCTCAGCCCAGGCATCGGCAAGACCGCGCACTTTCCGGTCTGGCGTCTCAAGGATGATGGCATCGTGACCCTGAACGACCGCTTCTTCGGCTGCGTGCGCGACACCCGCGCCAAACCCTACAAGCGCTATGGCGACGAGTATCGCAACCTGGAGTATTTCCTCGCCTACATCGACAACGGCCTGGAAATCACCGGCCCGGCGGTGCGCAAGTAAGTGCCCTGCCCCCGACCCGAACCGGCCTTCACGGCCGGTTTTTTTTCGCCTGCCATTACGACCTCTTATCCGCGCAGGATTTTTTTTAGAGGCGCGGAGAGGCCCGCTCTTATATGATCAGCGGCCAATGTCCGCCCTGACCCCGGTCTGGCAGGCATCCAGTTTTTGATGCGCTCACTTGAGCTGTGAACATACGGAGACATCCACGATGAACCTTTCCCGCCGCGAGTTCATGCAAATGCTCGCCGTGGCTAGCGCCGCCGGCATCAACCTCGGCACCGCGCAGGCCGAGACCGGTACCCAGAAAGTCGCGTCCAGCGTGAAGTCCAACATGGCTTCCGCCGACATGTATGAAGTGCCCAAGTTCGGCAACGTGCACATCCTGCACATGACCGACTGCCACGCTCAGCTGCGCCCGGTCTACTTCCGCGAGCCGTCCGTGAACCTCGGCGTACGCGACATGAAGGGCAATGTTCCGCACCTCGTGGGCGAGAAGTTCCTCAAACACTTCGGTCTGAAGGCGAACACCCCGGAGGCCCATGCCTTCACCTACCTGAACTTCGCCGAGGCGGCCGAGAAGTACGGCAAGGTCGGCGGCTTCGCCCACCTGGCCACCCTGGTCAAGAAGCTCAAGGCCTCCCGTCCGGGCGCCATCCTGCTGGACGGCGGTGACAACTGGCAAGGCACCGGCCTGGCCCTGTGGACCAACGCCCAGTGCATGATCGACGCCTCCAAGAAGCTCGGCGTGGATGTCATGACCTCCCACTGGGAGGCCACCTATGGCAAGGAGCGCATGGTCGAGGGCATCAAGCAGCTCGAGGCTGCGGGCATGGACTTCGTCGCCCAGAACGTGTTCGAGACCGAGTTCAACGAGCGCGTCTTCAAGCCCTATGTCATCCGTGAGATGAACGGGGTCAAGGTCGCCATCATCGGCCAGGCCTTCCCGTACACCCCGATCGCCAACCCGGCCTGGATGACCGAAGGCTGGTCCTTCGGCATCAAGGACGCCGAGATGCAGGAGACCGTCGACAAGGCCCGCGCCGAAGGCGCCCAGGCCGTGATCGTGCTGTCCCACAACGGCATGGACGTGGACCTGAAGATGGCCAGCAAGGTGCGCGGCATCGACGCCATCATGGGCGGCCACACCCACGACGCCGTCCCCTACCCGACCCTGGTGAAGAACGGCGGCGGCCAGACCCTGGTCTGCAACGCCGGCTCCAACAGCAAGTTCCTCGGCGTGCTGGACCTGGACGTCAAGGGCAACAAGGTCGCTGGCTTCCAGTATCGCCTGCTGCCGGTGTTCTCGAACTTCATCGAGGCCGACAAGGAGATGCAGGAACTGATCGACAAGATGCACAAGCAGACGATCAAGTTCCAGGGCAAGGAATTCGTCGCCGAAGAGCGCCTGAACAAGGTGCTGGCCAAGAACGACGTCACCCTCTACCGCCGCGGCAACTTCTCCGGCACCTGGGACCAGCTGATCGTCGATGGCCTGATGGAAGTCATGGGCGCCGAAATCGCCTTCTCCCCCGGCGTGCGTTGGGGCACCTCCCTGGTTCCGGGCGCAGACGTCACCTATGAAGACATGATGACCCAGTGCGCCCTGACCTACCCGAACGTCACCGTGAACGAGTTCACCGGCGAGCGCATCAAGGAAATCCTGGAAGATGTGTGCGACAACATCTTCAACCCGGATCCGTACTACCAGCAGGGCGGCGACATGGTTCGCGTCGGCGGTCTGAAGTACGCCGTAGCGCCGAATGGTGACTCCGGCAAGCGCATCAGCCAGCTGACCCTCAACGGCAAGCCGCTCGATCCGAAAAAGACCTACAAGGTTGCGGGCTGGGCCTCCGTCGCCAAGCCGGGCGAGATCCCGGGCGACACCGGCAAGATGATCTGGGACGTGCTGGAGCAGTACCTGACCTCCAAGAAGCACATCACCAAGGTCGAGGTCAACTCGCCGAAGCTGGTCGGCATGGAAGGCAACCCCGGCGTGGCTCCGGGCTACCCCAACGCCTGACGCTCCCGCATCGCGCCTCCAAAAACGAAGCCCCGCCAAGCGGGGCTTCTTATTTTCATACCCTCAGCGGCGGCCATTCATTTTTTCTGATCCTTGAGGTTGCCGATCACGGCACCCGCCGCACCGCCCACCACCGCCCCCGTAACCGGGTTGCCTCCGGAGATGGCACTCACCCCCGCCCCTGCGGCGGCACCGATGGCACCACCGCTGAGCGTCGATTGTTGACGCGGGGTCATATTGGAACAACCGGCGAGAAGCACCACCGCCAGCGGCCAGCCTATCCAAGCACTCATGAATCGCTTCATCTTCACGTCCTCCCCTTGCTGTATAAGGGATTCGAGTATTTGGATCGACTCAAGCGCTTGTCAAGCAGCACACGGCTCATCGACCACCAACGACATCGGAGACCGAGTGGGGCACCAGACGGGAGCCTTTGCGCTCACCGGCCGCCGGGGATGCAGACTCGGGCACGATGGGCAAACCATCGAGCAAGGCCGCCAGCGGTTGCACCTCGGTTTCCTTGAACATAAGCAGCTCCTTGACCTTCCCTTCCTCCAGAAGGATCACCGTGACACTGTCTTCGGCGCGGGGCAGCATGGCCGTTTGCCCCTCTTCGCTGGCTACGGCCATACGGTAAGGGTATTCACGCATCCTTGGTAAGGCGATCATGCTGGTGACCAAACCGGGCATGCGGCTGATGTCGGCGATGTAAACGAGCTTGCGCTGCGGCATGAACTCGGCCGGGCGCTCTTTGAGCAGGCCATTGAGCATGTCACCCGCCGTCTTGTCGGCCGTGAACAAGACGGCGCGCGTATCCAGCCCCAGCGACAGGGGCCTGTCATGCTGGTCGTTGAGTTTGAACCCCGGCAAAGGGTCCCCCACCTTGATGGTCTTGACCGCCTCGTCGGCCATGGCCAGGGCAGGCAAAAGGATCAGGGCAGCGAGCATGCGGCGCATCATCATCTCCCGATGAATGGAAAGAAAACCTGTTTATAGGCCCATTTGATTAAATAAAAAACCCCGCCGCGGCGGGGTTGGATCTCGGAGCGGACGAGAATCAGAGCGTCTTGAACACCCGACGCGCCGTCTCGACCGTGGTGTCGATGTCCTGACAGCTGTGCGCGCCGGAAACGAAACCGGCTTCAAAGGCGCTCGGCGCGAGGTAGATTCCCTCGTCCAGCATGGCGTGGAAGAATCGCTTGAAGCGCTCGATGTCGCACTGGCCCACGTCGGCGAAGGTCTCCACCGCACCCTTGTCAGTAAAGAAGAAGCCGAACATCCCGCCGACGTTGTTGGTGGTGAACGGGATGCCCGCTTCCTTGGCCGCCTCGCGCAGGCCATCGCAAAGGTTCTGGGTGCGCGCGGCAAGGGTCTCGTAGAAGCCCGGCTCCATAATGAGCTCCATGGTGGCCAGACCTGCCGCCATGGCGACCGGGTTGCCGGAGAGGGTGCCGGCCTGGTAGACGGGGCCGAGGGGGGCAATGTACTCCATGATCTCGCGCCGGCCGCCGAAGGCGCCGACCGGCATACCGCCACCCACCACCTTGCCCAGGGTGGTGAGGTCCGGCATCACCCCGTAATGCTCCTGCGCACCACCGAGGGCGACGCGGAAGCCGGTCATCACCTCGTCGAAGATCAGCACCGCGCCATACCTGGTGCACACCGCCCGCAGCCCTTCGAGGAAGCCGGGCTTCGGCGGAATGCAGTTCATGTTGCCGGCCACCGGTTCGACGATCACGCAGGCGATTTCACCCCCCTTCTCGGCGAACACCTGCTCGACCTGGGCCAGGTTGTTGTATTCGAGGGTGAGGGTGTGTTGTGCCAACGCCGCCGGTACGCCCGGAGAGCTTGGCACGCCCAGCGTCAGCATGCCGGAACCGGCTTTCACCAGCAGCGAGTCGCCGTGGCCGTGGTAGCAGCCCTCGAACTTGATGATGGTGTCACGCCCGGTATAGCCCCGGGCCAGGCGAATGGCGCTCATGGTCGCCTCGGTGCCGGAACTGGTCATGCGCACCATTTCCAGCGAGGGGACGATCTCGCACAAAAGATCAGCCATGCGGGTCTCGATCGCGGTCGGGGCACCGAAGGACAGACCGCGCTCGGCAGCGCTCTTGACCGCCTCGATCACCTTCGGATGGGTGTGGCCGGCGATCATCGGCCCCCAGGAGCCGACGTAGTCGATATAGCGCTTGCCGTCCACGTCGAACAGCGCGGCGCCTTGGGCGCGCTCGAAGAAGATGGGCTCACCGCCCACGCCGCGGAAGGCGCGCACGGGGGAGTTCACTCCGCCGGGGATATGTTTCTGGGCCTGGATGAAGAGCTCGTGTGAGCGGGACATGGGGCATGCTCCTTGGATGGGTCAAAACACGGTCTGTGGGCATTTTGCCGGGGCCGTGTGGCGTGTGCAGGGGGTCAACGAAACCAAGGTTTTCTGGACACATAGCGCCCCTCTCCCTCAGGGAGAGGGGCTGGGGGTGAGGGAAAATTTCCCCCTCAAGGCCGCCGTGATGCCAGGTTGGGCAAGGGGGTGAACCGGCCAAGGAGGGCCGGTTCAGCTTTGCCGGGGCAGGATGCCCCGTCAAAGCGGCCCCCTTGAACGGCCTGGCAGCACGGGAACCCGAAGGGCGGCCTTGCGGGGGCGCGTTCTTTTCGCCCCGCATCGAACGCGAACAAGAAAAGGGGCTCGCCCGCCACAACGAGCGACTCGACGAAGTCCCAACCTTGGAGGCGGGCGAAACAGCCCTACAAGCCTATCCCCAAGCGGCTTTGAACAACCGTTGAAGTGGTTTTTCGCCCGCTTTGAAGCTTGTTTCTTCGAACATGCACCCGTGCAAGCGGGCGAGTTACTTTTCTTGCTCGTGCAAGAAAAGTAACCCAAAGAACACGCCCCCGCGGGGCCGGCCCTTCGGGCAAACCCTGGCCTGACCTGCTCCAGCCGGGCCGCCCTGACGTGACATCCTGTCACGACAGGGCTGAATGGGCCATCCTTGGCCCATTCACCCGGCCTCCGCAGGCCAGTCCAGGGCGGCCCCAAGGGGGGAGTTCGACCCTCACCCCCCAGCCCCTCTCCCTGAGGGAGAGGGGCGCTATGTTTCCAGAAAACCTTGGTTTTGTTGACACAAAGAACTGACCACCGCCTCACTGCGGTGCAAACAACGGCGCATACCGCCCGGCGGCAGCTTCGATGTCATCAGCGGCAAAGATATCCGAAATCACCGCCAGCATGTCGGCCCCTGCCTCGATCAAGGGCCCCGCGCGCTCCGCAGTGATGCCGCCGATGGCACAGAGCGGCAGGTCGAGGCGAGCGCGCGCCTGCCGCAGCAGCGCAGGAGCCGCCGGTACCGCCTCGGGCTTGACGCGGGAGGGGAAGAAACTGCCGAAGGCGACGTAATCGGCGCCCTGCGCCGCCGCTTCCAGCGCAAGCTCCAGCCGGTTGTAGCACGACACACCAATGATAGCTTCGGGTCCAAGCAGGCTTCGTGCATGAGCCAGGGCGGCGTCCTCCTTGCCGACGTGCACCCCGTCCGCGTCGATCCGGGCCGCCAGTTCGACGTCGTCGTTGATGATGCTGAGGGCAGCATACTCCCGACACAGGCGCACCACCTCACTCGCCAGCCGCTCGCGCAATCGCGGCTCCGGCCGCTTGTCGCGGTACTGGACGATGCGCGCCCCGCCGCGCAGGGCGGCCTCGACCCGGTCGGCGAACTGGTCGTCGGGGATGAGGGCGGTGTCGGTGATGACGTAGAGGCCGCGCAGCGCCTCCCTCCTGCGCCTCATGCCAGCGACCTCGCGGCGTGGGCCGCGCCAATCAGCGGCGCACGCGGCTCCAAGACCACCTCGACCGGGATACTGGCCAAAAGATCACGGAACCGGCCTTTGTCGAGAAAGCCTTCCATGAAGGCCCCTTGCTTGAGAAAGGGCAGGATCTTGGGTGCAATGCCTCCGCCCACGAGCACGCCGCCACGGGCCAGGCTCTTGAGGGCGAGGTTGCCGGCCTCCGCGCCATAGATGCGGCAAAACAGGGTCAGGGCATGGATACAGGCCGCATCCGCGCCATCGAGGGCCAGCCGGGCGATGGCCGCGCTCGGGTCAACGGCGGCGGTGATGGTCTGAACCGTCACATCCTCCATCGGCACGCGGCGGGTGTCGTGCAGAAAGCTCCAGATGTTGAACAGACCGGGGCCGGAGAGGACACGCTCGATACTCACATGCCCGCCCAGCTTCTCGCGCAACCAGACCAGGAGGGCATCCTCTTCCGCGTTGTTGGGGGCGAAATCGCAGTGCCCGCCCTCGGTGGGCTGCACATGGTAGCGCACCCCATCCCAGAACAGCAGGGCCTCGCCGAGGCCGGTGCCGGCGGCGATGACGGCGGTCATACCGTCTCGGCCGCGCCGGGCGGTGGAGAGGGGCAGGCGCTGCTCGGGGGCGAGGTACAACATACCGAGCGCCGCGGCCTCGAGGTCGTTGAGTAGGCGCACGGGGCAGCCGAGGCGCGCACCCAGCGCGGCCTCCTCCAGCACCCACGGCAGATTGGTGGTCTGGCAGCGCCCATCCACCACCGGCCCGGCCACGCCAAAGGCCGCCGCGCGCAAGCTTGGGCGATCAAGGCCAAGGAAGGCATCGAGGATATCCTCGAAGGCGGCATGGTCGCGGCTGGGCACGCTGACCTCGCGCTCGCGCACCAGTTCGCCGCCCCGCAGGATGTAGAGGGCGAGCACCGTCTTGGTGCCGCCGATATCGCCGGCAAGAAACATCCCGCCCCTCCTCTAGGCCGTCAAAACCAAGCTGGCCGCCGAACCTTCGGCCACCAGGAACTCGAGCGCATGAGTCACGAAGGCCGCCACTTCGGCAGGCGGGCGCCGATAGAAGGCCTCCCAGGCCAGATCACGCACCTCGCCGTAGCGCCCCGCATCCTCGGGATGCCCCGCGAGCCAAGCCAGCCTCACGGCGTGGCCGATCAACACGTCCATGACGAGGTCGTCCTCGAAGCGCAGGTTCGGGTTGGCCTGCATGATCATGAGCAACGCCCCCAACCCCTCGATGACCAGCTGGCGATATTCAGCGGCGGCGATCTTGTTGAGCAGATGGTCGACGCGCAGGGCAAAGTTCATCTCCCAGGCCGTACTCTCCGACAGGAGCTGCTCGCTGTCCAGCCGGTTCTTGCGGTTGTAGCGGTCACCAATGACCAGGCCCCGACAGTGGCGCAAAAGCTCCCACACCTGGGGATAGAAACGGTCCGGCAGGCGGCCAATCGCCCCTTGCACCTGCCGCCAATGCAGCCAGTCTTCGACGACCTGGGCGACATCCGGACCGGCACCGAATTGCACGGGGACCACCTCCGCTGGCGTGCCGACGATATGCAGCGATTCGGTACGCCCGAGACGGCGCTGCTCGTCACCGAAGTGCAGCAAGGTATCGCGCAGGCGGGCGAACAGGCGGTGCGGCGGTTTGTCCAGCAGGGCGTCGAAGGCGGCATCGAGGGTCAGGGCACGCTCGCGCGCCAGCCCCGCAATCAAGAGCTGGAGCAGGTGCCCCACGCGCAGGGTGAGGATGTCGCGGATCAGGTGCGACTCGTTCTTGGCGATCTGCCCGAGGTGGATGATGAGCTCCTGGGTCAGGATACGCTCGCGCTCGTCCTGGCCACAGAAGGTGCGGATCATGCCCAAGATCTCAGCATTGCCCAACGGTTCGCGGATGATGGCGCGACGGCTGTAGGCGCGCCCGACCGCCAGCTGCTTCTGCCGCACCAGAATGTCCATGACCGCGACCTCGAGCTGGGCATCGACCTTGTCCAAAAGGTCGGCGGCGCGCCGCAACACCCCCCACAGCTGCAAGCGCCCTGCCCGCTCGAACACGCACTCGGTCAGCTCGCGCAGGGAAAGCTCATGGCCGAGCAGGGGATGGCGCAGGGGGGTGACATACTCGCCGCCATGACGGGCATGAAGGGTCACCAGCAGCTCGATCTGGGCATAGGGATTGCCGCTACCGGCCAGGCGCGTAAGCAGGGCCTCACTGGGCGCCTCGAGTTCGAGGGCATGCAGCTCGGCATCGGTCAGCGGGCGCGGCGCCTGCTCCCCCACCGGCAGCAGGGTGAGGAGCGCCTGGCTGCGCGGCAGTCCATCCTCCGTCAGATCGAGAGCATGGCGGATGGCGATACGCTCGGGAGCCGTATTCTGGATGAGCTGAAGCAGCCGCCCGCTGCGTACCGGGTAGCCGTCGACCTTGCCGGCCTGCACGTCACGCAGAAGGTCCAGCAGCACCTCGGAATCCGCCGCATCCAGCATGTCGCTGGTGATCCACAGCACCACCAGCGGCATGCCGGGCTGGCGCCAGTAGCGGTGCACGAAACCGATCTCCGAGCGCAGCTTGCCGGCAAGATAGACGTTGTCGCGGCCGAGATAGAAATCCTGCCGGTCGAGCTGCTGCGGCACGAATAGCACCTGCTGGCCATCCAGGACATAGGGGCGCGAGGTCGTGAGGATGCGCATACGCCGCGGGGGGCGGCCGCTCAGGGTGAGCTTGGGGTTGCAGCCGAGCATGCCGAACAGCTCGACGAGCTTGCGCGAGTGGGCCACGCGCAGGGGACTCACCTGCTCCAGAATCTCGGCGCGGATGCCACTCCACTCGAGCCGCTCCTGGACCTCGGCATGTTCGGCCAGCACCGCCACCTGAACCGGGCGATGGTAGCGGCGACCGAGGCGCAGGCGGCGGCCGAGGGGGTCGATGTCTGCAGGGTGCAGCAGGCCGTCCTGGATCAGCTTGCCCAGGATGAACAGGCTCTGCGCCCAAACCAGCGGCAGGTTCTCGTTCGCCTGGCGCGGCTGGCTACCAGAGTTGTGCCGTTCGGCCTCGATACGCTCGGCCGGCACGAAATACAGTTCTGGCAGCAGACGCAGGCCGTCCTGCTCGATGGCAAGACGCTCGAGAGACTCGCGATAGAAACGAGCCTGCTCCTGGCGGCCGAAGAACAGGTGGTTGAGCAGCAGGTAGGTGAAGAACAGCGGCCACTCGGACTCGATGTGTTCGAAGCGCTTGAGTTCGTGCGGCTCGTAGTGCAGTCGGCTTGGATCCTCCAGCACCGTCTGGTGACCGTCGAGCAGGAAGCGCTTGCAGCCGTACGGACCCTGCAGCTTGTCGATGATGGCCTGCTGGGTCGCGTCGAGCAGGGCCAGGTTGCGCACCGCAAAGGCCGGGAAGCCGACCACCGAGAGCAGCGCGGCATCCACCTCCTTGGAATTGGACTCACGCGGCAGCAGGGACTTGAGGGTGATCTCGGTGCGCGCGATCTCGTCCGGCAGGACATGGATGGTGGAGCGCTCATCCCCCTCGCCACCGTACAAGTCGAAGCCGCTCATCGCCTCGAGTGCCGCCAGGGCCATGCCGATGGAGCTCGCGTTCAGCTCGCGGATGCCGCAGTTGATCTTGTTGCCGCGCTCCCAGATGCCGTAGTCGGGCGTGCTGTAGGCGCGGCCGATGTAGTAGACGAGGTTCTGGACGAAGTCGACCTCGTCCTGGTTGAAGATGATGCGCAGGCCGGAGGCCGTCATCTGCGCCAGCATCAGCAGGAAGATCGAGGTGGCATCGAGCTGCAGATGCCCCCAGGCCTCATCGCCCACCACCTCCCCGCCGGTGCGGGTGTCATACTTGGCATGCAGGGCATCGAGCGGGTCCTGGCTGTGCTTGAAGCGCTCGACCTTGTGCGCCTGGCGCATCATGGCAAACAGCAGGCCGCGCATCAGCTTCACCACGCTCTGCTCGAGCGCGTAGGTGCGGGCGGGCTCCAGGGCGGCACGACGGTAGGCGAGCGCCTGGCCCCAGGCGGCGAGGATGCTGTAGACGTTGTCGCGCACCCAGGCGTCGGTGTAGTCGCCATGGGCGGTGACGGCGGTGCTGGCCGGCAACAGGCCGGTCACCGGGTGCTGGCGGGCGAGGATGATCCGCTCGATCTCCGCGTCGTACCCGCGCAGGCGATGCAGGACCGATGGCTCGGAAACATACCGGGGATCACCCTTGGACGAACGCGAAGCTGGCGTAAGCCCGCCCGAAGGGGGCTGACCATGGAGGGGCGGCCCCCGATCATCCGGATCATGCGGATGCCCGATCCATGGGCCCTGGCCCGGCTTGGCCTCGGGAGAGGAGGAGTCGCTGGCCATGTCGCCGCCCCTATTCAGTGAATGCCTTGAGCCCCCGGATGCGGTGATTCGACGAACAACGCCGCCGCGTCCACGGCATCAAAGGTATACCCTGCGTTGCAGAATTCGCAATGGACCTCGATCTTACCCTGCTCGGCGAGGATGTCCTCGACCTCATCCTTGCCCAGGCTGCGCAGCATCTCCGCCACCCGCCCACGCGAGCAGGAGCAGGCGAAGCGCACCCCCTCGGGGTCGAATACGCGCCGGTCTTCCTCGTGGTAGAGGCGGTGCAGCAGGGTCTCGGCCGGAAGATCGAGCAGCTCCTCGGGGGTGACGGTGTCCGAGAGGGCGACGATGCGGTTCCAGTCCTCGTCGTCCTGCGGGCTGTCATGCCCTGGCAGCTTCTGCACCAGGAGGCCGGCGGCGCGGGTGGGGCCGGCCGTAAGCCACAGGCGGGTCGGCAACTGCTCGGAGCGGGCGAAATAACCCTCCAACGCCTGGGCCAGGCTCACCCCCTCCAGGGGCACGATGCCCTGGTAGCGCTCCCCGCGCGCGGTCTCGATGGTCATGACCAGGCGACCGTTGCCCATCAGGGCCAGTCCCTCCCCTTCCACCTCGCCGTGCCAGCGGGCCAGACCACGCAGCTCGCGCGCGGAGGTCACCTGCATCACCAAGAGGTGCACCCCGGGGCGGCTCATGTCGTCCGCTTGATCGGCCCGCACCTGGAGGGTGAGCTTGCCGTCAATCTTGAGAGTCGCCGCCAGCAGCACGGCGGCCACCGCCGTCTCGCCCAGCAAGCGGGCCACGGCGGGAGGGTAGTCGCTGCGCGAGAGGATGGACTGCCAGGCCGCCTCCAGCTGCACCAGCTCGCCGCGCGCTCCGCCAGCATAGGAGGCCTGCGGGGTGCCGGGGGCGTATTCATCCTCGGCATGGGTGAAGATGAAACGGTGGAGGAGATCGCGTTCGATCATCTCATCCTTCCAGCCGCTTCTTCAGCACCGCGTTGAGCTGGGCCGGATTGGCCTTGCCCTTGGCGGCTTTCATCACCTGGCCAACGAGGAAGCCGAACACCTTGTCCTTGCCGGAGCGGAATTCCTCGACCTGGGCCGGGAACTGCGCCAGCACACCGTCCACCAGCGCCTCGATGGCGGACTCGTCGGTGATCTGCTTGAGGCCCTTTTTCTCGATGATGGCGTCCGCGTCGCCCTCACCCGCCCACATGGCCTCGAACACCTCTTTGGCGAGCTTGCCGGAGAGGGTGTTGTCGGCGATGCGCTTGAGCAGACCGCCGAGCATGGCCGCGCTGACCGGGCAGGCGCCAATCTCCAGCCCCGCCTTGTTGAGCGCGGCGGAGACGTCGCCCATCACCCAGTTGGCGGCGAGCTTGGGCTCGCAGCCCCCGACCTTGAGCGCCTCTTCGAAGTAGTCGGCGAGGGCGCGGTCGGCGGTCAGGAAGGCCGCATCGTAGGCTGGCAGACCGTAGTGGGTGATGAAGCGTTGTTTCTTCTCGGCCGGCAGCTCCGGCAAGCTCGCACGCACCTTGTCGATGAAGGACTCCTCCAGCACCACCGGCAACAGGTCCGGGTCGGGGAAGTAGCGGTAGTCGTGCGCCTCTTCCTTGCCGCGCATGGAACGGGTCTCGTCGCGGTCCGGGTCGTACAGGCGGGTCTCCTGCACCACGCTGCCGCCGCCCTCGATCACGTCGATCTGGCGCTCGATCTCGAAGTTGATGGCCCGCTCGAGGAAACGGAAGGAGTTGACGTTCTTGATCTCGGCCCGGGTGCCGAACTCGCGTTGTCCCTTGAGGCGCACGGAGACATTCGCATCCACGCGGAAGGAGCCTTCCTGCATATTGCCGTCGCAAATGCCCAAATGGCGGACGAGACTATGAATCGCCTTGGCATAGGCCACCGCCTCCTTGGCCGAGCGCAGGTCCGGTTCGGAGACGATCTCGAGCAGCGGCGTGCCGGCGCGGTTGAGGTCGATGCCGGTCATGCCGTGGAAATCCTCGTGCAGCGACTTGCCGGCGTCCTCCTCAAGGTGGGCACGGGTGATGCCGATCACCTTGCTGCTGCCACCCTCCAGCTCGATCACAAGCTCCCCACGGGCGACGATGGGCTGCTCATACTGGCTGATCTGGTAGCCCTTCGGCAGGTCCGGGTAGAAGTAGTTCTTGCGCGCAAAGATGGAGCGGCGGTTGACCTCGGCGCCAATGGCCAGGCCAAAGGTCACAGCACAACGCACGGCCTCTTCGTTCAGTACCGGCAGCACGCCAGGCAGGCCCAGATCGACCGCGCAGGCCTGGGTGTTGGGCTCGGCGCCGAAGGCGGTCGAGGCCCCGGAGAAGATCTTGCTCTTGGTGGCAAGCTGGGCGTGAATCTCAAGCCCGATGACGGTTTCCCATTGCATTGGTCTTGGTCCTTACGCGAAGGCGGCAGGGATCTGGCGGTGCCAGTCGGTGGCCTGCTGGAAGCGGTGGGCGATGTTCAGCAGGCGGGCCTCGTCAAAGGCGCGACCGATGATCTGCAGGCCGACCGGGCGGCCGTGCGCGAAGCCCGCCGGGATGGACATCGCCGGCAGGCCGGCGAGGTTGACCGGCACGGTGTAGATGTCGGAGAGGTACATGGCGACCGGGTCCTTGAGCGAGGTACCGAGGTCCGGGGCCACGTGCGGCGCCACCGGGCCCATGATCACGTCCACCTCGCTGAGCACGCGGCGGAAGTCGTCCGCGATCAGGCGGCGGATGCGCTGCGCCTTGAGGTAGTAGGCGTCGTAATAACCGGAGGAGAGGGCATAGGCACCGATCATGATCCGGCGCTTGACCTCGCTGCCGAAGCCCTCGGCGCGCGAGCGCTCGTACAGGTCGACAAGGTCCTTCGGCGCCTCGCAGCGGTGGCCGAAGCGCACGCCGTCAAAACGGGAAAGGTTGGAGGACGCCTCGGCCGGGGCGATGACGTAGTAGGCCGGGATGGCGAGCTCGCTGTTCGGCAGGCTAACCTCACGAACCTCGGCGCCCAGCCTGCGGAACTCGGCCACCGCCTCGTCGATGGCACGGGCCACCTCCCCATCCAGACCTTCGCCGAAGTATTCGCGCGGCAGGCCGATGGTCAGCCCGGCGACATCCTCGCCGAGTTTCGCGGTGTAGTCCTCGACCGGCTGCTCGCTGCAGGTGGAGTCGAGCGCATCGAAGCCGGCCATGGCCTTGAGCAGCCAGGCGCAATCCTCCGCCGAACGCGCCATCGGCCCGCCCTGGTCAAGCGAGGAGGCATAGGCAATCATCCCAAAGCGGGACACGCGGCCGTAGGTCGGCTTGAGGCCGGTCACCCCGCAGTAGGCGGCGGGCTGGCGGATGGAGCCGCCGGTGTCGGTGCCGGTCGCCAGTGGGGTGAGCCCCGCGGCAAGCGCGGCGGCGGAACCACCGGAGGAGCCGCCGGGCACGGCGGAAAGATCCCAAGGGTTCTTGGTCGGGCCATAGAAGCTGGATTCGCTGGTCGAGCCCATGGCGAACTCGTCCATGTTCAGCTTGCCGAGCATGACCGTGCCGGCCTGATTCAGGCGCTCGACCACGGTGGCGTTGTAGGGCGCGACGAAGTTGTCGAGCATGCGCGAGCCGCAGGAGGTCTTCACCCCCAAGGTGCAGAAGATGTCCTTGTGCGCCAGCGGGATGCCGGTGAGTGGTTCGGCGTGGCCCGCGGCGATGCGGTGGTCCGCGGCCAGCGCAGCCTTGAGCGCCTCATCCTCGGTCACGCTGATGAAGCTGTTGAGCGCGGGATCATGCGCCTTGATGCGGGCAAGGAAATGCTGCGCCAGTTCGACCGAGGAGACCTCCCTGCGGTCGAGCATGCCGCGCAGTTCGGCGATGGATTGCTGATGCAGGCTCATTATTCGATCACCTTCGGCACCAGAAACAGACCGTTCTCAACCGCCGGGGCGTTGAGCTGGAACAGCTCGCGCTGGTTGGTTTCGGTCACCGCGTCCGGGCGCAGGCGCTGGGCCATGTCAAGGGGATGGGCCATGGGCTCCACCCCCTGCGTGTCAGCCTGGTTCATGCGCTCGACCAGGTCGAGGATACCGGACAGGTCTTGGGCGTAACGCGCGACCTCGGCCTCGTCGATGGCCAGGCGGGCGAGACGGGCGATCTTCTTCACCTCTGAAGGGGCGATCATCATCGGCGGCTCTGCTTCTTGGGAAAAACGCCGACCCCATCCTTCCCGGACGGGTTCGGGGATGATGCACACCCGCCTTCGGCACCGCGTTCCAGCGGCTCTCACCGCTGGGACGCACCGGGACATCCGTGCTCCGGGCGCGAAGGATGGGCGGAATGGTGCGTGAATTTAGCACAGGCCCGGAACCTTGCCCAAGGCGAAGGGGGTTGATAGAGTTCCACGCTTGGGTTAATCCCACGCGCAATGCCCTCCATCAATACCCGTCAAGTCAATATCTCGCCATGCTCCGTAATCTCCGCGGTCTTTTCTCCACCGACCTCTCCATCGACCTTGGCACGGCCAACACGCTGATCTACGTGCGGGGCAAGGAGATCGTCCTCAACGAACCCTCGGTGGTCGCCATCCGCCAGGACGGCGGCCAGCGCTCCATCCAGGCCTTCGGCATCGAGGCCAAGAAGATGCTCGGCCGCACCCCGCAGAACATCACCGCCGTCCGCCCGCTGCGCGACGGGGTGATTGCCGACTTCCACGTCACCGAAAAGATGCTGCAGCACTTCATCCGCAAGGTGCACAGCAACAGCATGCTGCGCCCGAGCCCGCGCGTGCTGGTCTGCGTGCCGGTGGGGGCCACCCAGGTCGAGCGCCGCGCCATCCGCGAGTCGGTACTCGGCGCCGGGGCGCGCAAGGCCTACCTGATCGAGGAACCCATGGCCGCGGCCATCGGCGCCGGCATCAATGTGGACGAGGCGCGCGGCTCCATGGTGGTCGACATCGGCGGCGGCACCTCGGAGGTGGCGGTGATCTCGCTCGATGGCATCGTCTACTCCGCCTCGGTGCGCATCGGCGGCGACAAGTTCGACGAGGCCATCATCAGCTACGTGCGCCGCAACTACGGCATGCTGATCGGCGAGGCCACCGCCGAGCGGATCAAGAAGGACATCGGCTGTGCCTACCCCGGCAAGGAACTGCTCGAGATCGAGGTCAAGGGCCGCAACCTCTCCGAGGGCGTGCCGCGCAGCTTCACCCTCAACAGCAACGAGATCCTCGAGGCCCTCAACGAGCCGCTGTACGGCATCGTCCAGGCCGTGCGCACTGCACTCGAGCAGACCCCGCCGGAGCTGGGTTCCGACATCGCCGAGCGCGGCATCGTGCTGACCGGCGGCGGCGCCCTGCTGCGTGACCTCGACCGCCTGCTGATGGAAGAGACCGGCCTGCCGGTGGTGGTGGCCGACGACCCGCTCACCTGCGTGGCGCGCGGTGGCGGCAAGGTGCTGGAGCTGATCGACGAACGCCACAGCACCCTGTTCTCCGCCGAATAATCCAACGCCCGCCGCGTGGCCCGACTCTTCATCAAGGGGCGTCCCGGCCCGGTCTGGCTGGCGGTGCTCCTGCTCGCCTCCCTCGGGCTCTACCTCGCCGATGCCAGGCTGCACCTGCTCGACCAGGTACGTGGCTGGCTGATGGCCGGTGCGGAACCGGTCCAGCGCCTGGCCGCCCTGCCCGCCCAGCTCTGGCGCGGCACGGCGGAGGCCATGCAGAGCCGCGCCGCGATGCAGGACGAGCTCGCCCGGCTCGGTCAGGAGAATCTGCTGCTCAAAGCGCAGATGCAAACCTTCTGGGCCCAGCAGGAGGAAAACCGCCGCCTGCGCAACCTCCTGCGGGCCGTGCAGCCGCTGGAGCAGGACCTGTTGCTGGCCGAAAGCATCCCGGTCAAGGGCGATGCGCGCCGGCGGATGATCCTCATCAACCGCGGCAGCCGCGACGGCGTCTTCATCGGCCAGGCGGTGCTCGCGGCCGAGGGCCTGCTCGGCCAGGTCGTGCATGTCGGGCCGCGCACCGCCGAGGTCCTGCTGCTGACCGACGACACGCATGCCATCCCGGTGCGCATCGCCCGCACCGGCCAGCGCGCCATCGCCCGCGGCACCGGGCAGGGCGAGCGCATGGAGATCCTCCACCTGCCCAACAATGCAGACGTGCGGGAAGGCGACCTGCTCGTCACCTCAGGACTCGGCGGCACCTTTCCAGCAGGTTATCCGGTGGCGAGCGTGAGCGTGATCGAGCAGACCCAGAGCGGGGTCTTTGCCAGCATCAGCGCCCGCCCACTCGCACCGGTCGACGATGTCCGCGAAGTCATCCTCGTCTGGATGCGCAACGCGTCCTCCATGGACATCCCCGCCCATGCGCCCTGACCCGTGGACCTGGCTGATGGTCCCGCTCAGCCTGCTTCTAGCGCTGGTGGTGGAACTCCTCCCCTTCCCGCAGCCCCTTGCCCAGCTGCAGCCGCCGTGGCTGCTGCTGGTCGTGCTCTACTGGAGCATCCTGCAGCCTGCAATCCTAGGCATGGCGGGGGCATGGCTGATGGGACTCGTGCTGGACGCCATCCAGCCCTCCCCCCTTGGCACCCACGCCGCCCTGTTCACGCTGGTGGTCACACCTGTCCTGGCGCTGCAGCGCCTGCTCCGGACCCTGCCGGTTGCCCAGCAGGCGCTGTGGATCGCCGGCCTGGTATTTCTGTACGAGCTGGGGGAGTTGTGGCTGGGCGACCGGCTGACCGCCGGCCGAGTTACCGCCCATGATTTCCTGCCGGTCATCAGCACCCTCATGGTCTGGCCGTTGCTGAGGGTGCTGCTGCATCGCTGCGAACGCTGCCTGAGCTGACCCGGCTCAATCCATCAGGATCAAACCCCACACCATGGCCGTCGTCAGCAGGCTGACGAACACCGCCGCCGACCCCATGTCCTTGGCCCGGCCGGAGAGTTTGTGCGGCTCGGAACCGACGCGATCGACGACGTTCTCGATCCCGGTGTTGAGCAGTTCGACCACCAGCACCAACATCAGGCTACCGATCAGCAGCGCGCGCTCCACGCCATCCTTGCCCAGCCACATAGCGAGCGGGGCGAGCAGCAGGGCCAGCCACAGTTCCTGGCGGAAAGCCGCCTCCTTACGGTAGCAGGTCGTCAGCCCCTGCCAGGAATAGCGCGCCGCGAGCAGCACGCGCCTGAGCCCGGTGTTCTCTGAGGCCACGGCTCATTCGCCGATAAATGCGTGGTAGGCCGCCGCATCCATCAGCGGAGGCAGGGTGCCCAAGGCACGACAGCGCACGATCCAGCCCTCGCCATAAGGTTGCTCGTTGATGCGCTCCGGGCTGGTGGCAAGCTCACCATTGACCTCGACCACCTCCAGCCCCACCGGTGCCTGCACGTCCCAGGCGGACTTGACCGACTCGACCGTCGCCAGCACCCCACCCTCCTCGACCTGCGCACCGACCTCGGGCAACTGGGCATAGACCAGATCGCCCAGCAGCGACTGGCCGTGCTCGGTGATCCCCAAGGTCAGCAGACCATCATCGTCCTGGCGCAGCCAGGAATGACCTTCGGTGTAGAGCAGGTTCTCGGGCAGCTCGCTCATGGCTCTCTCCAGTATTTGAGGTTGGGCGAAATCATGCCACACAAATGTTTCAACCTGGATTGTCCTTATGGAACGCGGGGGGCGAATCCATAGGCCGGTCCAATGGACCATCCGGGTTCAAGACATCACGGCCGGCAAGCAAGACCCGGGGAGATTTCGTGACCTTTGCCTCGCACCCTGTGTGTGAATTCACACACCCCATGAGAGCTCCCGTCACCACATTAAAAAAACAAATATAAGACTCATCTTTTCTATGGATAATAGGACCACTGCATAACATGGATCATCAAGGAGTCACGCCCGTGCATCTCGCCCGTTTCCGTCCGCACCCGATCACCCTCGGCATCCTTGCCTCCGCCGTCATCGGCGCAGTCCAGGCCGACGAACTGGCTCCCCTCCAGATCCAGGCCGGCGCCCTCGGCGACACCCCGAATGTCGAGGTCATCACCGCCGCCGACATCGACACCCGCATCCCCGCGGATGCCGGTGAGGCCCTGCGCGAAGTCAACGGCGTCTCCGCCAGCCGCATGAGCCAGCACGGTGTGGACCCGATCATCCGCGGCCAGAGCGCCACCCAGCTCAATGTCCTGCTCGATGGCGGCTACGTGCACGGCGGCTGCCCCAACCGCATGGACCCGCCCACCAGCTTCGCCAGCCTCAACACCTATGACCGCGTGGTGGTGGAGAAGGGCGTGCAGAGCGTGCAGCACGGCATGGGCGGCAGTGGCGGCACCGTGCTGTTCGAGCGCGACACCGCAAGCCGCGCCGCCAAGCCCGGTCTGCAAGGCCAGGCCGGGGTGGCGACAAGCTCCAATGGCGTCAACGGCGCGGTCTATGCCGATGGCCTGTTCAGCAACGGTAAGGCGTATCTGCGCGCCTTCGGTGAGTACCTGGATGCCGACAGCTACAAGGATGGCGCGGGCCGCACCGTGCCCTCCGCCACCACCAAGACCAGCGGTGGCGTGGTCGCAGGTTACCGCATCAGTGACCACGCGGGCGTGGAAGGCACCTTCGAGGCCAGCCGCCAGGACGACACCCTCTATGCCGGTGCGGACATGGACTCCCCCAAGGACGACATGAACGCCTACCGCCTCAAGTACTGGAACCAGAACCTGGGCGGGGCCATCGATGGGGTGAAGGCGGAGGCCTGGCACGCCAAGGTCGAGCACCTGATGGACAACTACAGCCTGCGCACCAACTCAAACCCGGCCATGTACCGCGCCGCCCCCTCCGAGGTCACCACCGACGGTGCGCGCCTGACCCTCACCTCCAAGCCGGCCGGCAACCTCAAGCTCGACTACGGCCTGGACATGCAGAAGGTGGACCGCGAGGGCTGGGTGATGAACCCCGCCACCCCGGCCAACAAGCTGTTCTGGCTCTGGCCTGCGGCCGAGCTCTCGAGCATGGGCGGCTTCGTCGAAGGACTGTATGGCATCAGCCCCCATCAGCGCCTGAAGGCCGGCCTGCGCGTGGATAGCGTGACCGCCAACATCGACAACAACCTCGCCAACACCATCGCCACCCACATGATGGTTCCGGTGAACATCCGCGAAGAGGCCAAGAAGGACCAGGACAATACCGCCATCGGCGGCCTGCTGCGCTACGAGCATGACCTCTCGAAGAGCCTGACCGCCTTCGCCGGGGTCAGCCGCAGCGTACGCCAGCCGGATGCCACCGAGCGCTATGTGCTCAAGGCCAGCCCCACAGGTATCAGCTGGCTCGGCAACCCCGCGCTCGACCCCGAGGTGCACCACCAGCTGGATGTCGGCCTCTCCGGCAAGGCCCACGGCATCAAGTGGGAGGCTGTGGTGTTCTATGACGATGTCAGCAACTACGTGCTGCGTGACATCAACAACGGCAAGGTCGCCGGCGTGGCCAACACCGCCACCATCTACCGCAATGTCGATGCCACCCTGTTCGGCGCTGAACTCGCCGGCCAGTGGATGTTCGCCCCCGGCTGGCATGCCTACGGCGCGCTGGCCTACGTGAACGGGCAGAACGACACCGACGGGCGCAGCATCGCCCAGATCCCGCCGCTCAACGGCCGCGTCGGCGCGGACTACACCGGCGCCAACTGGCATGCCGGCGGGCGGGTGCGCTTTGCCGCCCAGCAGCACGAGATCGACACCGCCAGCGGGCTGGACACCATCCAGACCCCGGAATATGCCGTGCTCGATCTCTACGGCGGCTACGACTTCACCCGCACCACCCGGCTGAAGATCGGCATCGACAACGTGTTCGACCGTCTGTACGCCGAGCACGTCAACCGCGCCTATGCCGGGGTGTTCGGCAACCCGAGCGACCGCATCTATGAGCCCGGCCGCATTGTCTGGGCGCGGCTGGATACCCGCTTCTAACCCCCTGCTGAATGGCCTGCGGGCCATTCCTGCAGCCCCCAAGGCCCTGACCTGACAGTCAGGGCCTTATGTTTCTCAAGGAGAGTCTCGTGAAAAAACACCTCATCCCCTCCCTCCTGCTGACCGCCAGTCTTTTGGCCAGCGCACCGTCCGTTTTGGCCGAGCCGGCCATCAGCCTCGCGAGCCCCGTGGTGGAGTTGGTCGGCCTCGCCAAAGGCATGGACCTCGGTCTTTCCGAGGAGCAGCGCGCCAGACTGGAGGCCTGGATCAAAGAGGCCCCAGCCAAGCGCAAGGCCCTGGAGAACGAGCAAGTCCAACTGCGCACCCAACTGCGTGAGGCCATCCTGGCCGGCAAGCCGGAGGACGAGCGCATGGCCCTGATCGAAAAGATCGCTGCCAGTGAAACCCAGCTGCTGACCATGCGCAGCAAATGCGCCGACTTCCTGCGCCAGCTGCTGACGGCCGAGCAGTTCGACAAGGTGGTGGCCGCCTACCGGGCCAAGTAAGGGAGCGTTGCGGCGTAAGCCGAGGACATCGAGGCGTCAGTGCGTCTGACGCCTTTTTTATTTCTTGGTGGAAGAGGAAACTTGACCGGCCCGGTGGTCAATGACCGCAGCCGCAATCCCCTTCCTCATGGTCATGCGCATCGTGCCCAGAGGCATGGTCTTCGGGAGAAAGCCCCGGCTCGCCACGCAGAAAGGCCTGTACGGCAAGATCCGGATCCTCGATGCCCGTGATCCACGCCCGAATACCAAGCCGCTCCAGGCGCATGACCATCCCCTGCCCCATCCCCTGGCTGATCAGCGCCGTAATCCCCTCCAGGGCCTTGGGCAAGCCACCCGGGGTGGCGTGGAAGCTCTCCTCCAACCCCAGTTCGACCAATCGCCGCTCACCCACCCCACCCTCCGTGACGGGATAGAGCCAGAACTTGCGGCAGCGCCCCGCATGACCGGTGACGGTGCGGCGATTCTGGCTGGTGACGGCAATGAGCTGGGTCGTCTCTGTCATCATGGATTCACTCCGAAAATAAAACGCTGCCCCGCCGGAGCCTCGTGGAAACGCTCTGGAAAACGGGTGCGCAGGAAGCATTGGGCATTCAGGCCCGTGCAGTGATTGGGCGCGATCAGCTTCACCCCCAGAAGCTCCAGCAAGCCCGCCGTGTGCTCGAGCCGTTCCTGATTCGCCCGCAACAGGTGGGTTCCACCGATCACGGCATGGATGGGCGCCCCGCCCGTCAGCTCGACGATGTACTCAAGGGTGTTCACCACGCCGGCATGACAGCAGCCAAGAAGGACGACCACGCCCTGCGGGGTGAAGGCATACATGGCCTGGTCATCCGGCAAGGTATCCTCCTGCGAACGCCCGGCATCGCAGAAAAACGGGCCTCCGGTGTCCTCGAAGGCGTTGCGCCGCGGAATGGGGCCGGTTGCGAACACGCCCGGCAGGATCTCGGTGGGTTTGTCCGTGGCACGCACGGCCCGCGCCCGCCCAAGGGCCGTCAAAGCCTCCAGCGGGGCGCCGATGTCCTTCCCCTCGCGATTGAACTTCGGCTGCAGCGCTTCGGGATGCAGATAGACATCGACCGCGCCACAACGCTCAAAGACGGCGGACAGGCCGCCCGTGTGATCGTAATGCCCGTGACTGAGCACAATGGCCTCAAGCCTTGCAAGATCGAGATCAAGCGCTGCGGCATTGTGGGTCAGCGTCAACCCCTGACCGGTATCGAACAGCAGGGCCCGCCCATCCGCCTGCACATGAAAGGCGATGCCATGCTCGCCCAACAGCCCACGCCCGGCGGGCTGGTTCTCAACCAGCACCGTGATTTCAAGCCTGTCCATCATCGAACCTCCAGAAACACACAAGGCCCTCGAGGGGCCTTGTGATCATCTCATAAATTTTTATGATGATGCATCAATGGGATGCCGGGCTGGCGTAGTAACGCGCTAGGGCACTGATCTCCGCATCGGTGAGCGGTTTGGCGAAGGCGCGCATGGCCTGCATGGAGTCGTTGTGACGCTGACCATCGCGGTACAGCTTCATGGTGCGCTCGAAGTACTCCGGCGTCATACCGGCCAGGGCCGGAGTCTCATTCACCCCGCCCTGCCCTTGCAGGCCATGGCAGGCCGCGCAGGGGGTCACCAGACGAGTCGGATCACCTTGACGCACCAGCTTCTCCGCCACGGCGTTGTCCTTACCGCCGTGCATGGCAGGCAGCGCCTGGCCCGCATAGAAGGCGGCGAGATCAGCCATGTCCTGCTCGCTCAGGAATTGCGCCACATGCGTCATGAGCTGCCCACGCTCATCTTCGGCACGGCGATGGCTCTTGTAGTCGAGCAGCATCTTGTAGGTGTACTCAGCCCGCTGGCCGACCAGCGACGGCCAGTTGGCCGTGGTCGACTCGCCCTTCGTTCCGTGACAGGAGGCACAGAACTGCCCTTCGTGCAGCTTCTGACCACGCGCAGCATCGCCTTTGGGCATGGACTGCAGGGCCTGCATGAGGGTCGCGGGACTCCAGGGTTCAGCCTTGGCTTGATGTTCGCCTGCCAGCACAGGCAAGCTCAGGGTGGCGGCCAGCATGCCGCCCAGGATCAGAGGGGTCTTGCGCATCAGGGGCCTCATGCAAAGCAATCGTCGGTGAAGGTTTTCATCCAGGCGTGGGTGTAGAGCGCCGCCAGGCTGTTCTGCACCGGGGTCGCGTCCAGCGGCAGGTAGCGCGGGTTCGCCATGCGCGCAATCTTGCCGTCCTTGATCCGGAACACGTCCGCCACGAACTGGCCGTAGGTCTGGTTCCCCGCCAGGGCGTAGCAGGTGTTCTGCCACACCGGCTCCGCAGGCTCCTGACCCGCCAGCAGCGCCTTGACCTGCAGCGCGCAGACCTTGGCCTGGCTGTTCGCCGAGTAGCCCGACTTCGGCATCACATCCGCAATGCTGGAGTCGCCAAGCACGTGCACGCCCTTGTGGAGCGTGCTCTCGAAGGCCTTGCGGTCCACCGGGCACCAGCCGGTGCTGTCCGCAAGGCCGGTGTCCAGCGCGAGCTTGCCGGCCTTCAGCGGCGGGATGATGTTGATCATGTCGCCCTTGTATTCGCCGCTCTCGGTGTAGACGGTCTTGGTCGACGGGTCGACCTTGATCACGCGACCACCCTGGCTGCCCATGACCCATTCGATCATGCCCGGCTTGTCGTGCTTGATGGGTTTCCATGCCGCCAGCTGGCGCTTGGCTTCGTCTTCGGTGAAGCCGGCCGCCTTCAGGCCTTCCACGCTGTAGCCCTTGAAGCCTTCCGGGATGTTGAAGCCGTACAGACGGTTCCACGCCTGGAGCATGGTGAGGTCGGTGGTGAAGCCGTCTTTGGCGTCGAGGATGATGACCTTGGCGGTCGGGTTGTGCTCTTTGAGGTACTGGGCAATCAGCCCGGCGCGCTCGTACGGCCCCGGCGGGCAGCGGTAGGGGTTCTGCGGCACGCTCAGCAGGACGGTGCCGCCCTTGGGCAGTTCCTTGAGTTGCTTGGCCAACAGTTCGGTCTGCTTGCCCGGGATCCAGGCGTGCGGCATGACGGTGTTGGCCACTTCTTCGCTGTGACCTTCGATCGCCGCGTAGTTGAAGCTGATGCCGGGGGAGACCACCAGGCGGTCGTAGCTGAGGTTCACGCCGCCCGCGGTCTTGACCACCTTGCCTTCAAAGTCGATCCCGGTCACGGTGTCGAACACGAATTCAATGCCGTAGTTCTTCTGCAGGGCGTCATAGCTGATGGTGATGTCCTGCATCGTGAGGTGGCCGGTGATCACTTCCGAGGAGCCGTACGGACGCAGGTACTGGCGTTCCTTCTCGACAATGGTGACCTTGATGCCCTTGTCCGCAAGCTTGAGGTATTTGGCAAAGGTCGCCCCGCCTACCCCGCCGCCAATCACCACCACGTGCGGTTGCGTACCCGCAAAGGCGCTCTTGCCCGAGATCCCAGCCCCCGCCAGCGCCGAGGCGCCCAGAAGCTTGAGGAAGTGACGACGCTCCAAGGCGTTCACAGTGTTGTTCATCTTCTCCCCTCCCTCACTTCGGCTGCTTGGCAAAGTACGATGCCATCGACCGAATCTCGGCTTCACTGAAACCCTTCGCAATCGGGCCCATCAGCGTGTTCGGCCGCGCACCGCTCTGAAAGTCCTGCATGGCCTTCACAAAGCTCGCCTCACTCATCCCCGCCAGCGGCATGAACGCCGAGGCGTGCTGCAGCCTCCCCTGCGTTCCATGGCAGCCCGCGCAGGTCTGCGCCAACATCTCGCCACTGGGCTCGGCTGAAGCCAAGCCCCCCGTCATCGAACCGGCCAGAACCAGGCCGAGGGTTATTTTTTTGAACATTCAATACCCCGTTTCGTTTGGGTTTTTAATGGGTGCATAAATGCGGGCGCATTTTTCTATCTGCGCCCACGGGGATCAAGTCTTATGGGTATTTATTTATTTATACATGGATAAGTTTTATTAACTCAGCCAGGTATAGAAACCCACAGCAAAGTACTGGACGATCCACAGCACGATCAGGCCGATGGCGATATTGCCCATCCGGGTGATGAAGGGGCTGGGGGTGTAGACTCCTGCGGTCTGCCCGGCCTTCCAAGCCACGGTCACCATGTAGGCCAGCGCTCCGCCACCGACAATCAGGAAGGTGACGAAGAACAGGATGGTGCTGTACCAGTCCATGTTGATGGGGTAATCCATGGCGTTGTAGCCATGCACACCCATCAGGATGCTCCAGCGCAGGGCCTCACGCGCCGCGGCGACCACAATCAGGGCCACGGCACCCACGGGCAACACGGCATAGGCCCAGAGGGTATCCATGCGCCCCATGCGCACCCATTGGGCAAAGCCGACGGTCGCAAGCAGCATGGCCAGGGAGACGATGACCCACGGGGAGAGGGCGAAGCCCGCAGCCTTTTCCGGGAGGGTGGCCATCCACCAGGCGCCGATGACCACGCTGACCACCCCGCCGAACAGGATCAGGCTTTGCCCGAGGCGCCCCGTCCAGTCGAGGTATTCACGGCTCATCTTCAGGGATTCATCGCCCAGGCGCGGCAGGTAGAAGCGACGATAGCCCACCAGCACCGCGCCGATGACCGGCACGCTCAGGCTGATGAAGAACAGGAAACGCGCCAGGTTGAAGTCATGCAGGCTGCGGCCGGAAGAGTCGATCACCCCACCCGGTGCATACCACTCCAGCCACTTCTCCGGCGAGAGCATCTGGTTGGTCAGCACGTGCATGATGAAGCCCACCACCAGCAGCAGGGCCACGGCGAGGATGGCCGAACCGGGGCAGAAGACCTTCTGGGAGGCATCCCCAAGCTTGTAGTTCTTGGCATTGAAGAAGAACCACAGCAAGGCCGCCACGGTGAGGATGATGATGAAACCGATCACCCACCAGGCGGAGAGCACGTTGGAGGTGTACCAGAAGGGGTCGTAGATCACCTGCACGAACAGCAGTGGCGCGACCCCGACCAGGATGGCGACCGAGAGCATGAACTTGGCCACCATGACCATGGACTGGGCCAGACGGCGCTTGTGCGCATCCTGGCTCAGCGCGCCCCAGATGGTGAGGCCGGAGGCGCCGAGCATGATCTGCACAGCGGCAATGTGCAGGGCAAAGGTCACCACCCCGAGGATCAGAAAGACCACCGGGTGGGTGGGGACGCCGGCGACGTCCCGCAGGGCATACAGGGCTTGTGCGTCCACGGGTTACTCCTTGGTGGATACGGCCTGGGCCACGGCGCCTTTCTCGGCGGCGTAGCGGCTGGCCACGGTCTTGTCGGTGAGGGTGGCGAGGTATACGGCCAAGGCCTCAGCCTCCTCGTCCTTCATCGGCATCTTCGGCATGTACAGGGTGTTGCCCGTGGTGAGGGCAGCCTGCAGATAGGTCTTGATCGCCCCCACGTCGGTATTGCCACCCAGGTAGTTCTTGAGCGGACGGATGCCAGTCTCAGAGAGCGAATGGCAGTTGGAGCACATGGTAATGGCCAGCGCCTCGCCCACGCGCGCGGCGTTGTGGGGGGTGACCTCACGCAATTCCACCGGCATGAACACATCGGTCTTCAACCAGCCATGCGCCTCCAGTACCGGGATTTCGCTCTTGATGCCCATGCCCGGCACATCGCGTGCGATGACTTGGTTGGAGTACACGTACTGACCGGCGACATAGGGCTTGCGGATGGACTCGCGCGCCACTTCCTCCGGCCACAGGCCGAACACCAGCATGGCCACGGTGGCCACCCCGGCCACGGCGGTGGTGATCATGCGCGGGGTCAGCAGCATGAAGGCGAAGTAGGCCAACATACCGCCGAGCACGGCATACAGGCTGGTGGAGAACCACGCGGGCAGACGGTTTTCCATCACCAGATGGGCGGTTTCGGGCAGGGTGTCCAGGTACCAGCCAAACAGGGATGCACCGATCACGGTCGCTACGATGCCCATGATGGCCAGCCAGCGGTTCATCTGGGCACGGAAGGCCTGATCCTTGAAGCCTGCGGTGATGATGCTGCCCACCACGGCGGTGATGGCGAACATGAAGGCCGTGCGCATGGCCAGCTGGGCGAAGGTGTTGCTGCCATAGAAGCCCTTCAGGTAGCCGCCCTCGGCGAACCACGCCTCCTTGCCCGGCCACATCATGAAGCTCAGGATCCCGAGGATGATCATCATCGTGGTGTAGGAAGCCAGGCCCAGGATGATGGTCAGACGCAGGTGGGTTTTCTGATCGACCTTACCGACCAGGTAGGTGACCATGTAGACCCCGACCACCTCGATGACGAAGAACACCCACTCGGTCGCCCACTTCCACACGAAGCTGTGGATCAGGGCCGAAATGCCGCGCGGGCTAGCCACCGTGGTGGAGTACCAGATGCCGGGGCCGGTGATGGAGCCCAAGACGTACGAGAACACCAGCAGGAACAGGCCGTACTTCTTGATGAAGTCAAGAAGCTCCGGCCTGTTCTGCCGGTAGGCGATGGTCGCGAGGGCCATGAAGAACAGCGCAGCACCGACCGAGGTGTGCGAGAACAGCACGTGGACGGTGGCGATGAGGCCGACCACCCAGCCGCTCCCGATCCCCGGCTCGTACCAGGTGGGATAAAGACCGATCAGGTCCATGCGTGACTCCTAGGTTGTATGGGATGTACCCGGCCATAAGCCGGTCAACAAACCCAAAAGCATCCTTTATGCCAAAACCTAAGCCACTGATTTTTAATCGATATGCCGCGCAAACTTCCCTATGACTGCGGCATATGACGCAAGCAAAGCTGTGTCATTTCACACATCCGCGGGCGCACACATCAGAAAGGCGACCTGAAGGTCGCCTCGCGTCAGCCAGAAACCTGGGCCTGCGTCAGTCCTGATCCGGGACAAACTTCAGCACATTGCCATTGATGCAGTAGCGCTTGTGGGTCGGTGGCGGACCATCGTCGAACACATGGCCAAGATGGATGCCCGAGCTTGCGCTACGCACCTCGACGCGGCGCATGCCGTGCGAAAGATCCTCGTGCAGCGTGATCGCCCCCTCGACGGGGTTGAAGAAACTCGGCCAGCCCGTGCCGCTGTCAAACTTGGCATCCGAGCGGAACAGCGGCGCGCCGGTGATGGGGTCGACGAAGGTCCCCGGGCGCTTTTCGTCCAGGTGCGAGCCGGTGAAGGGGCGCTCGGTCCCCTGCTCGAAGGCGATCCGCTGCTGCTCCGGCGACAGCAGCTGGAAGCCGAGCCACTTCCAGAAGCGCTCCTTGTCGCCGTTGTAGCCGGTATAGCGCGAGACCTCCCTGCCCTTTTCAAACAGCACGATGGTGGGGGTGGCGAACAGCGCCTTCTCGAGCCTCCACCCCTTGGGCGGGTTCGAATTGAGGGTCGCAACCACCGGCGTTGCGGCCTTCCATCCGTCCAGGACCTCGGCATGGAACTGCTTGCAGAACGGGCAGGCTTCCGCCTCGAACACGATCAGCTGGCGGTCGAAATTCAGCTTGGCCGCATCCAACGGGGGCGGCGCGGTCCTGGTCGAACCGCCCGGATAGGCCACGCCGGTCCCGCCCAGGCCGCAATAGCCCTGGGGATGCTTCTTCAGGTAGTCCTGATGCTCGTCCTCGGCGCGGTTGTAGTTGCGCAGCGGGGCGATTTCGGTGGTGATGCGTCCGAATCCGGCCTGAGTGAGCGCCGCTTGGTAGACCTCGCGCGTCTTCAGCGCCACTGCCTTCTGCGCCTCGGAGGTGTAGTAGATGGCGCTGCGGTAATTGCTGCCGACGTCGTTGCCCTGCCGGTCGCCCTGGGTCGGGTCATGGTTCTCCCAAAAGCGGGCGAGGATGGTTTCAAGGCTCACCCGGGCCGGATCGAAGGTCACCTTCACCACCTCGGCGTGGTTCCGCATCCGGGCTGCGCCTCGCCGGAGTTCCTTCTCAAGGCCGAGCACGTCGTAGTAGCCCGCCTTTTCCGCGTCGCCGCCGGCATAACCGGACTCGACATCCAGCACCCCCGGGATCTCGGACATGCGCTTCTCCGCCCCCCAGAAGCACCCCATCCCCAGAACGATGGATTCCGAGCTTGCCGCCTGTATCTGCATCGAAGCGCTCATGCCTAAAAAACCGATCAAGAAAAGAATCATTGAGCCCATGATCATGCCCCTGTGCCATTTCACGGGAGACCATGGCACCCTGCCAATGTTCCCGGTCATCTCCAACCCAGGCGCTTTTTCAGGCGCGCCCAGAACCCCGGACGGGGGACATGGGAAATCTCGGCCGTGGCAAGATCGACCACCACGCCGACGAGATAATCCTCGGCCCGCTTTTCGCACCAGCGGATCTGACCATGCAGGTCAAACAGGCCCGGCACCCCGGGAAGGTGCAAGGTCAAAAGGACGAAGGCTTCAGGGGTGAAGGGCGTTGGGCTCACCAGCCGCACGCCCGTTTCGGAGACATCGAGCGATCGGCACTGCACCGCCGTGTGCGTGGCAAGATCGATCACCTGAACAGCGGTGACCCAATGACGCCGACGCGCATCTCGATGTGCGTCATGAGCCTGTTCGACCATCCGCGCCATCCTTCCAGGCCGCATGGCCCGGTCTTCGAGGTGGGTACAGAAGATACCTTAGCAGCCCAGAAGGCTTTTGGTGGCAGGCATGGTGAAAACGGGCATGGAAGACCATGCCCGGCGCGGCCCGTCAGGCCAGGGAGAATTTCTTGAGGCGGTAGAGCAGCGTGTCGCGGGTGATGCCGAGCAGGCGGGCAGCACGGCTCTTGTTGCCGCGCGAACGCTCCAGAGCCTGGCGGATCATCTCCGACTCCAGCCATTCAAGGTCGACCCCCTCCTCCGGCAGGAGGAAGCCATTGCCCCCCATGGTCACCTTGGCCGCGGCCTGGGTGATGTCGCGCGGCAGGTTGCCCAGCTCCACGGTGCGGCCGTGGAACAGGACCACCAGGCGCTCGGCCAGGTTGCGGAGCTCGCGCACGTTGCCCGGCCAGCGGTGGCGACGCAGAACGGCGCGCACCTCCTGGGAAAGCTGCGGCATCGGCACTCCATGCTCGCCGGCGAAGTGCAGCAGGAAACGGTTGAGCAGCATGTCGATATCACCGCTACGCTCGCGCAGGGCGGGCAGTTCCAGCGGCACCACCTGCAGGCGGTAGTAGAGGTCCTCGCGGAAACGCCCTTCGCGCACCAGCGCGGCAAGATCCTGGTGGGTGGCGGCGATCACCCGCACATCCACATTCACCACCCGGCTGTCGCCCACCGGCATGCACTCGCCCGACTCGAGGAAACGCAGCAGCTTGGCCTGTGCGGCCAGCGGCAGTTCGCCCACCTCGTCGAGGAAGAGGGTGCCACCGTGCGCGCTGCGCACATGACCCGGGCGATCCTCCAGCGCACCGGTGAAGGCACCGCGCTTGTGGCCGAACAGTTCGGACTCGACCAGCGACTCCGGCAGGGCGGCGCAGTTGAGCGCGACGAAGGGGCCATCCGCCCGCGGGCTGGCTTCATGCAGGGCGCGGGCCATCAGATCCTTGCCGGTGCCGGTCTCGCCGGTTAACAGCACGGTCACATCCGTGCGGGCGACGATCTGCGCGGAACGGATGACGGTTTCCAGCAGCGGGGACTGGGTGACGATGCGTGCAAAGGAGTTCATGCGAGCCTCCACATCAAGCAAACTGTTGGGCACAGTATGCCATGCGACTGAGCGATATAACTCAATTTTATACCACAACCGTGTGTTTTCATTGGAGACTATTCGGGGAATGAAGATCTATCTGGTCGGCGGCGCGGTACGCGACGCCTTGCTCGGCCTGCCCGTGCGGGAGCGCGACTACGTCGTGGTGGGCGCCTCCCCGGAGGCGATGCTGGCACAAGGCTTCCGCCCGGTCGGCAAGGACTTCCCCGTGTTCCTCCATCCCGACACCCAGGAAGAATACGCCCTGGCCCGCACCGAACGGAAGTCCGGGCGGGGTTACCATGGCTTTACCGTGCATGCCGCGCCGGATGTGACCCTGGAGGAAGACCTGGCTCGCCGCGATCTGACCATCAATGCCATCGCCCAGGCCGAGGATGGCCAGCTGATCGACCCCTTCGGCGGGCGCAAGGATCTCGAGGCCCGCCTGCTGCGCCATGTCTCCCCCGCCTTCGTCGAGGACCCGGTACGCCTGTTGCGCGTGGCCCGCTTCGCCGCGCGCTTCGCCCCCTTAGGCTTTCGCGTGGCAGATGAGACCCTCGCCCTGCTGCGCCAAATGGTCGAAAACGGCGAGATCGATGCCCTGGTGCCAGAACGGGTGTGGCAGGAGATCGTCAAGGCGCTGGCCACCGATCATCCCGCCCGCTTCTTCGAGGTACTGCGCGCGACCGGGGCACTGGCGCGCCTGCTGCCGGAGCTCGATGCCCTGTTCGGCGTGCCCCAGCCTGAGCAGCATCACCCAGAGATCGACACCGGCCTGCACAGCCTGATGGTGCTGCAGCAGGCGGTGCGCCTGGGCGCGGATGGCCCCACCCGCCTTGCCGCCCTGCTGCACGATCTGGGCAAGGGCAGCACGCCCCGCGAGCTTTGGCCCCATCACTACGGCCATGAGCGCCGTGGCGCGCAGCTTGTGGAGCGCCTGGCCGAGCGCCTGCGCCTGCCGGCGCATGACCGCGACCTGGCGATCATGACCGCGCGCTGGCACACCCATGCGCACAAGGCCTTCGAGCTGCGCCCCTCCACCCTGCTCAAGCTGCTCGAAGGTCTGGATGCCCTGCGCCGCCCGGAGCGCTTCGCGCACTTCCTGCTCGCCTGCGAGGCCGATGCCCGAGGGCGGACGGGCTTCGAGGATCGCCCCTACCCGCAGGCGGCGTTCCTGCGCCAGGCACTCGCGGTGGTCAAGAGGGTGGCGGTTCAGCCGCTGTTGGAGAAGGGCTTGCGTGGGGAGGCGCTGGGGCGGGCCCTGGCGCAGGAACGGATCAAAGCTCTGAAGCAGCTAAAGGGCGAGCATGTGTAAGCAGAGGGGATTAGAACTTCAACAGGTGACCACCCTCTCCCCTACCCCTCCCCCTCAAGGGGGAGGTAAGAACCCTTTATTCAGGGCTTTCTCAGGCGAAGTAGTCCACGTTCTGGCCAAGGTTCGGCGGATTGGCCGCCGGGTTCGGCTGCGGCGGGATCGCCTGGATCAATTGGGCTGCGGTCTGCTCCTGAATCTCCATGGCCTTTTTCTGCATGGCGATGTCCACGGACTGCAGCATGCGGGCGGTCGAGACATCCGTGGCGTAAGCGGTGAGGTTGTTGGTCTCCACGGTTTCTCTCCATCAAGAGCTGAATTAATTAGAGCATAGCGTAGTTCAGGGGCCGAGAAACCAGTGATCCCCTCAACCCGCCAGCTTGAGCACGATCACCCCGGAGAGGATCAGGATCACCCCGAGATAACGCATAAGGCTGGCCGGCTCGCCAAAGAACGCCATGCCCACGAGGAAGGTCCCCGCCGCGCCCAGGCCGGTCCACACCGCGTAGGCCGTGCCGATCGGGATCTCACGCTGCGCCAGCCAGAGAAAGATGCCACTCAGGATAATGCACACCAGGGCCACACCCAGCCCGATCCAGCGCAGGCCGGGCAGGGTGGAGAGCTTGTAGCCGACCGGCCAGCCGATCTCGAACAGGGCGGCAATCAAGAGGTAGGCCCAGCTCATGCGCGCTGTCCCGGGCAGGCAAGATCGCGCTGGCCAGTACGGCTGCGCTCGAGGCGCGCGGCGCGCAGCTCGGTCAGCGGGCGCAGCTCACCCAGGCCGCCTGCGGCACGCCACTGCATCTCGGCCACCAGAGAGAGGGCGATGGCCGCCGTCTCCTGCCCACCCAGGTCAAGCCCAGCCGGGGCTGACACGCGCGCAAGCAGGGCGGAATCTTCCAGCCGCCGGGCCACCTGCTCGAGCACGCCCTCGGCCCGCCGGGCCGAGGCCACCAGAAAGACCCGCTCTGCGCCGGCACGTAGCAGGGCCTCGACCGACTCCGGGTCGCCCTCATGTCCACGTGCGATGACGGCAAAGGTGTGGGCAGGCAAGGGTTCGGGCGCTTCGCTGAACACCCGGGCCACCGTGCGCGTACCCGCGGGCCAGGCGTGCTCGCCCACGTCCCGCTCCCACACCGTCAGCGGCCAGCCCATGGCCGCGACGAAGGCCGCAAGCGTGCGGGCCACGGCCCGGCTGCCGAGAATCACCACCTGGGGGACAACGGGTTCGCTCACGAACGGCTCCAGTGACGTGAAGAAAGATCGCAGGCCGCCTATCCTCTCAACAAGCCCGCCCGAGGAAAAGACCATGACGCCGCCTGACGATGCATCCTTCCTGCGCGAGGCCATCCAGCTTGCCACCGCCTCGGTCGCGGCGGGCGGCGGGCCGTTTGGCGCCGTCATCGTGCGCCAGGGGCAGGTGGTCGGGCGCGGACAGAATACGGTCACCCGCGACTGCGACCCCAGCGCCCACGCCGAGGTGAACGCCATCCGCGCGGCCGCACGCACCCTTGCTCGCCCCCACCTCGACGACTGCGTGCTGTATACCAGCTGCGAGCCCTGTCCCATGTGCCTGGCCACCAGCCTGTGGGCGCATATCCCGCGCATCGTCTACGCCGCCAGCCACGAAGAGGCCACCCGCGCCGGCTTCGACGACACCCCCATCGCCCTTACCCTCTACGGCGCTCCCTCCCCCGCCGCCTGCACCTGCCTGCACCACCATCCTCTGCCCGAAGCCGCCCAGCCCTTCGATGCCTGGCTGGCGAAGCAGGACCGCGTGCCCTATTGACGCTCACCCCCGTCCACTGCAGCCTTGACTCCATGGCTCATCGCCGCGACACGCGGCTCCCACGGGTCACGCGAGGCGTCGTAGGAGCGCCGCCCTCGGCGCGACCTGGTCGGCAGATCGGCCCGAGGACGGGCCTCCTACGAAACTGCTGCGGGTGGGAGCGACGTGTCGCCGCGATAAGGGTCTGATGAGAACTCAACCTCCCCAAGCCATCACCTAACCTCCCTATGGAGCGCCCAACATGATCTCCCCGGCCCGCAAGGCCCTGGCCTTGATTCTCCTCACCGCGCTGGCCGCCTGCAAAGAGCCTGAAGCCCCCCGCGAGGTCATCCGCCCGGCCCAGGTCTGGACCGTGAGCGGACAGGCCGCGGCTGCGGCCACGGCCTACTCCGGCACCGTGCAGGCCCGGCATGAGGCTGCGCTTGGCTTTCGCATCCCAGGCAAGGTCAGTGAGCGCCGGGTCGAGCTTGGCAGCCATGTGCAGGCCGAGCAGGTGCTGGCGCGGCTGGACACCCGCGACCTCGATCTGCAACTCGCAAGCCACCGCGCAAACCTTGCGGCGGCGGAGGCTGAACTCACCCAGGCCCGCAACGAACTGGCGCGCCTGAAGCCGTTGTACGCGCAGAAGTTCATCGGCAAATCGGCCCTCGACCAGGCCCAGGCCGCCTTCGATGCCGCCACCGCGCGGGTGAGCTCCGCCCGTGCCCAAGTCAGCCTGGCCGAAAACCAGGCGCAGTACACCCAGCTTCTGGCCGACCGGCCGGGCATCATCACCCGCGTCGCGGCCGAGGTCGGCCAGGTGGTGGCCGCAGGGCAGCCGGTGTTCAGCGTGGCCTACGATGGCGAGCGCGAGGTGCATGTGCGGGTCGGCGAGGCCACGGCCCAGGCCATGCCGGTGGGCACACCGCTCCAGGTACGGCTCGGGTCCGCGCCCGAGCCGCTGCGCGACGGCCAGGTGCGCGAGATCGCCCCCGCCCTGGACGCCACACGCAGCGTGCTGGTGAAGGTGGCCCTACCCGGTGCGCCACAGGATCTGCGCCTTGGCCTCACTGCCGAAGTCCTCCTGCCCGCTGCGCGGGGTGAGGCCACCCACTGGCTGCCCGCCTCGGCCCTGTTCCAGCAGGGGACCTCCACCGCCGTCTGGGTACTGGACGCGAACGAGCGGGTGACCCTGCACGCGATCGAGGTCTTGGCCTTTCGCGAGGACGGCCTCCTGGTGCGCGGCCTGACCGAAGGTGCGCGCGTCGTAGCCGCCGGGGTGCATAGGCTGAGTGAGGGCCAGACCGTCCGCCCGGTGCCCTACGATGGCCCGTTCAAAGGTCGCACCCCATGAAGGGCTTCAACCTCTCCGACTGGGCGCTGCGTCACCCGAGCTTCGTGCTCTACCTGATGCTGTTGACCCTGGCATTGGGGGTGTTCAGTTACGGCAAGCTCGGCCAGTCGGAAGACCCGCCGTTTACCTTCAAGGTCATGCTGGTCAAGGTCGCCTGGCCCGGGGCCACGGCGCGCGAGATGGAACAGCAGGTGGTGGATCGGATCGAGAAGGTCATCCTCGAGACCGAGCACGTGGACATCGTGCGCAGCTTCTCCCGCCCCGGCGAGGCCAACATCTTCGTCATGGCCAAGGACAGCGCCCCCTCAATGGCCATGCCGGGGATGTTCTACGACATCCGCAAACGGGTCGGCGACCTCCGCGCGAGCCTGCCGGAGGGGGTGCAGGGGCCATTCTTCAACGACGAGTTCGGCGACACCTTTGGCAACATCTTCGCCCTCACCGGCGATGGCTTCAGCCCCGCCCAGCTGCGGGATGCGGCCGACGCCATCCGCAAGGAACTGCTGCGCGTCCCGGATGTGGCCAAGGTGCTGATCCTGGGCGAGCAGAAGGAGCGGGTGTTCATCGAGCTCTCCAACAGCCGGCTCGCCAACCTCGGCTTCTCCGTGCCGCAGCTCATCGAGGTGCTGCGTGGGCAGAACGTCATCGCCGCCACGGGGGCCTACCACACCCCGACCGACCGCATCTTCGTGCGCCCCGACGGGGCGTTCCGCACCCTCGATGACCTGCGCGAGCTGCCGATCCGCATCGACGGCCACACCCTGCGCCTGGGCGAGGTGGCCGAGATCAAACGCGGCTACGAGGATCCGCCCCCCGCCCTGTTCCGCTTCATGGGCGAGCCGGCCCTCGGCATCGGCGTGGCCATGCGCAAGGGCGGGGATGTGATCGCCCTTGGCCGCGCCCTGGAGGCGGCCATGGCGCGGATCGAACAGCAGCTGCCGGTGGGCATGGCGCTGCATCGGGTCAACGACCAGCCGGCGGCCGTCAAGCGCTCGATCAACGAGTTCCTCAAGGTGGTCGCCGAGGCCGTGGTGATCGTGCTGGCGGTGAGCTTTCTGAGCCTCGGCCTGCGCGCAGGGCTGGTGGTGGCCCTGTCCATCCCGCTGGTGCTGGCCGGCACCTTCCTGGTCATGCACCTGTTCGACATCGGCCTGCACAAGATCTCGCTCGGCTCCCTGATCCTCGCCCTGGGGTTGTTGGTGGACGATGCGATCATCGCGGTGGAGATGATGGCGGTGAAGATGCACGAGGGCATGGAGCGGATGAAGGCGGCGAGCTTCGCCTACACCACCACCGCCTTCCCGATGCTGACCGGCACCCTGATCACCGCGGCGGGCTTTCTGCCGATCGCCCTGGCGCAGTCCTCGGTGGGCGAGTTCACCCGCTCGATCTTCCAGGTGGTGACCATCGCCCTGCTGCTCTCCTGGCTGGCCGCGGTCATCGTCATCCCCTACCTTGGCTACCATCTGCTGGCGGAGCGCGGCGCGGCCAGGCGCCCGCCCGGCCCCATCGGCCGTTGGCTTGCGCCCATCACCACGGCCCAGCACGCCCTCGCCGAGCGCTTCCTCGCCCGCTTCCGCCGCCTGATCGAGGCCTGTGTGCGGCACCCTGTGCGGGTGATCGTGCTTACCGTGGCCGCCTTTATCGGCTCCATCGGCCTGTTTGGCCTGGTCGAGAAGCAATTCTTCCCCGACGCCACCCGGCTGGAGCTGATCGTCGACCTCAAGCTGCCGGAGGGCGCGTCGCTGGCGGCCACCCAGGCGGTCAGCCACAAGCTCGAAGGCTTCCTTGCCACCCAGCGCCAGCACATCGACAACTACGTGGCCTACGTGGGTGAAGGCTCGCCGCGCTTCTACCTGCCGCTTGACCAGCAGCTGCCCGACATCGGCTTCGCCCAGTTCGTCATCACCACCAAGAGCATTCCCGACCGGGAGGCCCTGCGCGGCAAGCTGATCACCCTGCTCGATGAGGGCAGCGAGTTTGCCGCGGTGCGCGGGCGGGTGATCCGTCTGGAGAACGGCCCCCCGGTCGGCTACCCGGTGCAGTTCCGCGTCTCGGGCGACGACCTTGGGCAGCTGCGCAAGATCGCCGAAGAGGTGGCGGCGGTGATGCGCGCCCACCCTCACCTGGTGAATGTGCATCTGGACTGGACCGAACGGGTGAAGGGCATCGTGCTGAAGATCGACACGCCCCAGGCCATCAGTCTCGGCCTCACCCGCGCGCAGATCGCCCAGGCCGTGCAGCAGGCCCTCAACGGCATCCCCGTCGGCGAGTTCCGCGAGCGCGACCAGACCATCCCCATCCTGCTGCGCGGGGGCATGGAGGAGCGCGAGCGCCTAAGCCTCCTCGCCGGCCTGAACCTGCCGACCACCCAGGGCACCCGCGTGCCACTCTCCCAGGTCGCGCGTATCGAGTACGTGCCGGAGGAGGGCATCGTCTGGCACCGCAACCGCGTCCCGACCATCACCGTGCGCGGCGACATCTACACCCACATCCAGGCCCCGACCGTGACCGCCGAGATCGAGCCCCTGCTCGAACCGATCCGCGCCCGTCTGCCGCCCGGTTTCCGCATCGAGACCGGCGGCACGGTGGAGGAGAGCGCCAAGGGCAACGCCTCCATCGGCGCGAGTTTCCCGGTGTTCATCGTCGCCATGCTGACCCTGCTGATGATCCAGCTGCAAAGCCTGTCGCGCACCGCCATGGTGCTGGTGACCGCGCCCTTCGGCCTGATCGGCGTGGCGCTGTTCCTGCTTGTGTTCGACCGCCCGTTCGGCTTTGTCGCCATGCTCGGCACCATCGCCCTCTCGGGCATGATCATGCGCAACTCGGTGATCCTGGTGGACCAGATCGAGCGCAATATCCGCGAGGGCTTGGTGCCTCAGCAGGCGGTGATCGAGGCCGCCGTGCGTCGCTTCCGGCCCATCATGCTCACCGCCCTGACCGCCATCCTGGCCATGATCCCGCTCTCGCAGAGCGTGTTCTTCGGCCCCATGGCGGTGGCGATCATGGGCGGCCTGTTCGTCGCCACCGTGCTGACCCTGCTGTTCCTGCCGGCGCTGTACACGGTCTGGTTCAGGACGGTGAAGGGGCGCGCGGCGTTTGCCGGCGAGACGGCCTGATCGTCTGGAACCCGGAGGGAGGCGGACCGTCCAATGGGCATTCAACCGATCCTGATGGCATGGCAATCATCCCTCCCAAGCCGCCGCGCGGGCGCGGCGCCCTCTCCAACCCGGACAACCGCTACAGCGCGTACTCCAGCACGCTGGAAGACGACGGCTGGGGGCTGCTCGACGCCCTGAGCGAAGAACCCGGACCGACCACCACGCTTGGGATCGACACCGCGCGCAGCGTGATCAGCTTCAACCAGTCGCCCGACGTCGGCTTCGACCGCTCGGTGAACCCCTACCGCGGCTGCGAGCATGGCTGCGTGTACTGTTTCGCCCGCCCAACCCATGCCTATCTTGGCCTATCGCCCGGCCTCGATTTCGAGACCCGCCTGTTCCACAAGCCGGACTCGCCCATGCTGCTGCGCAAGGAGCTGTCGAAACCTGGCTACCGCTGCCAGCCACTCGCGCTTGGCATCAACACCGACGGCTGGCAGCCGGTCGAGCGCCGCACCCAACTGACGCGCCGCGTGCTGGAGGTGCTGGAGGATTTCGGTCATCCGGTGTCGATCGTCACCAAGTCCGCACTGATCGAGCGTGATCTCGACATCCTCGCCCGCATGGCGCAGCGCAACCTGGTGCAGGTGATGCTGTCGATCACCACCCTGGATGACGAGCTGTGCCGGCGCATGGAACCGCGCGCGGCGCGCCCGGAGCGCCGACTCGCGGCCATCGCCCGCCTGCGCGAGGCTGGAGTGCCGGTCGGGGTGCTGGTGGCGCCCGTCATCCCCGCGCTGACCGACCACGAGCTGGAGGCCATCCTCGAACGCAGCCGCGAGGCGGGCGCCGAGAGCGCAGGCTATGTCCTGCTGCGCCTGCCGCACGACTTGGAGGGGCTGTTCGCGGAGTGGTTGCAGACGCACGCCCCGCTGCGCGCGGAGCATGTCTGGTCACGCCTGCGTGAGATGCGCGGCGGAAAGGCCTATCAGTCCGCGTTCGGCGAACGCATGGCCGGCCGTGGACTGTGGGCGGAGCTGTTGCGCAAGCGCTTCGACATCGCCCGCCGCCGGCTCGGCTTCGGGCACCTGCCGCCGCTGGACGTCTCACACTTCAGGGTGCCGGACACGACAGGACAGATGGGGCTGTTCGAATAAGACTGGCAAGGCGGCCTTACAACCGGTCGCGGAAGTCCCGCAGGGTGAAGCCCGCAAGCGGGCCGTCCACGCCTTGGCCCAGGGCGATGACCTTGAAGCGCTCGCCCATCTCGCCCGGCATCATCAGGGTCTTGAAGCCCTGCGCCAGACGCAGCTGCTCGGCCTCACCCCCAGCCTTGGCGAAGGCCTGCTCGTAGACCTCGGCCAGGCCGCAGCCGAGCAGGAAATGCGCCTGCATGGTGTAGCCGAGCACCGCGAGCCCTGCATCCTGTGCTGCAGCCGCGACGCGGGAGAAGTCCACCCAGGCGGTGATGTCCTGCAGCCCCGGGTGGAGCAGCGGGTCGTCATGCGCATGGTGGCGCAGGTGGCAGCGCAGGGTGCCCATCCAGCGCTCCCGGGCGTACAGCTCGCTCCGACTACCGCCGTAGTCGAACAGCAAGGCGACGCCCTGCCGCAGGGTATGGGCGAGGCCCGCGACCCAGCCCGGCAGCTCCGGATGGAACTCGACCCGGTAACCGGGTGGGAAGGACTCGCCGCGGCTGGCCTCGATCTCGGCCAGCACGGCACGGTCCGCGTCCAGCGCCGGCAGGCGGGTCCAGGCCAGCCTGCCCTCCTCCAGCGTCACGCCCAGGCGCACCGGCCCCTCCCCGCCGACCTCGAGGATGCGCACCGGCAGGGCGTCGAGCACCTCGTTGCCGACGATGACGCCGGTGAAGTCCTCGGGCCAGGCCTCGAGCCACTCCACCCGTTCGAGCAGGTGCGGGGCTGACGCCTCAAGGCGCTCGCGCTGCACCGTACGCAGGCTCGCAGAGAGATCCAGGATCAGGTAGCGCGCAGGCAGGCAACCGAGCCGCTCCAGCTCGAGCAGAAGCTCGACCGCAAGCCTTCCGGACCCGGCGCCGAACTCCAGCACGTCGCCTGCTCCAAGCCGCTCCAGCACCTCCGCCACCTGCCGCGCCAGGGCTCGGCCGAACAGCGGCGAGACCTCGGGAGCGGTAACGAAGTCCCCTGCCGCGCCGAACTTCGGCAGTCCCGCCGCGTAGTACCCCAGCCCCGGCGCGTACAGCGCCTCGCGCATGAAGTCGGCGAAATCCAGCGCCCCTCCTGCCGCCTCGATGCGGCCTTGCAGGTGCTTGAGCACCTGCTCGCCGTGCGCCAAGACCTCGGGCGGGAGGGGGGGCAACCCATCGTTCCGCCGCGCACGCGGAGTCTCGCACCTCACAGCCGGCTGCCCCGCTCGATCTGTACGCCCACCCCGGCTGCGCCCTTCACCGCCCCCGGCTTGGTCACGCGCACGCGAACCCAGGGGCTGCCGAATTCGTCCCGCACGATCGCGGCGACCTGCTCGGCCAAGGTCTCGACCAGCAGGAAGCGACTCTCACCGACGAACTGGATCAGGCGCTTGGAGACTTGCTTGTAGTCCAGCGCGCGGGCAATGTCGTCATGCTCGGCCGGGGCACGATTGTCCCAGGCCATGTCCAGGTCCAGGCGCACGGTCTGCGGGGTCACCCGCTCCCAGTCATAGATGCCGATGATGGTTTCGATGCGCAGATCGGAGATGAAGACGATGTCCATGCGTTGGCCTTGCTCGGGTCTTGACGACGCGGCTCACTATACCGGCCGCAAAAAAATAGATCACTGTTTGCCGGAGCCCCCTTGACACCCCCGCGGAACCCTCTAAAATGCGCATCCACTGATTGCCTAGGTGGCGAAATTGGTAGACGCACTAGTTTCAGGTACTAGCGGGTAACACCGTGGAGGTTCGAGTCCTCTCCTAGGCACCAAAGATTTCGGAAAGCGATCTGATCGGTTTCCCAAATGACCAGACGACCCGGCCCTGCCGGGTTTCGATTTCAGGCGCGTAGCTCAGCTGGTTAGAGCACCACCTTGACATGGTGGGGGTCGTTGGTTCGATTCCAATCGCGCCTACCAATTCCGGGCGCAGCCAAGGCTGCGCCCTTTTCGTTTGTGCGGCATGCCTGCCGCGCAGGCGTCCTTTGTGTGTTACGCGGCCCGTGGTAGGGGTCGCCACTGAACCGAGGAACTCGACATGCCGAACATCACCCTTCCCGATGGCTCCCAGCGCCAGTTCGACCACCCCATCAGCCTGATGGACATTGCCGTAAGCATCGGCCCGCGTCTGGCCAAGGCCTGCGTGGCAGCCGAGGTGGATGGCCGCCTGATGGACATGAGCCGCGTCATCAGCCACGACGCCACGGTGCGCTTCCTCACCCCCAAGGATGCGGAAGGGGTGGATGTGATCCGCCACTCCACCGCCCACCTGCTGGCGCAGGCGGTCAAGCAGCTCTACCCTCAGGCGCAGGTGACCATCGGCCCGGTGATCGAGAACGGCTTTTACTACGATTTCGCCATCGAGCCGCCCTTCACCACCGACGACCTCGAGAAGATCGAGGCCCGCATGCACGAACTGGCGAAGGCCGATCAGCCCCTGTCGCGCCAGGTGATGAGCCGCGACGAGGCCGTGGCGTACTTCAAGGGCCTCGGTGAGCACTACAAGGCGGAGATCATCGAGTCCATCCCGGCCAACGAGGAGCTCTCGCTCTACACCCAGGGTGATTTCACCGACCTGTGCCGCGGCCCGCATGTGCCCTCCACCGGCCATCTTGGTGCCTTCAAGCTGACCAAGGTCGCCGGCGCCTACTGGCGGGGCGACTCCAAGAACGCCATGCTCTCCCGCATCTACGGCGTCGCCTTCGCCAGCAAGAAGGAGCTGGACGAGTACCTGCACCGCATGGAGGAGGCCGAGAAGCGCGACCATCGCCGCATCGGCAAGCAGCTCGACCTGTTCCACTTCCAGGAAGAGGCGCCGGGCATGGTGTTCTGGCACGACAAGGGCTGGCGTCTGTTCCGCCAGGTGGAAGGCTTCATGCGCAACCACCTTGCCAGGTACGACTACCTCGAGGTCAACACCCCGCAGGTGCTCGACCGCTCACTGTGGGAGAAATCCGGCCACTGGGACAAGTTCGGCCACATGATCTTCGCCACCCACACCGAGGGGCGCGACTACGCGATCAAGCCGATGAACTGCCCCGGCCATGTGCAGGTGTACAACCAGGGCCTGAAGAGCTACCGCGACCTGCCCTTCCGCATCGCGGAGTTCGGCACCGTGCACCGCAACGAGCCGTCCGGCACCCTGCACGGGCTGATGCGCGCGCGCCGCTTCACCCAGGACGATGCGCACGTGTTCTGCACCGAGGACCAGCTGCAGACCGAGGTCGCCTCGCTGATCGAGCAGACCTTCGACGTCTACAGCACGTTCGGCTTCACCGACATCACCATGGCCCTCTCCACCCGCCCGGAGCAGCGCGTAGGCGCGGATGAGCTGTGGGACAAGGCCGAGGACGCCCTGGCCAAGTCGCTCGAGGCCAAGGGTCTGGACTACCGCCTGCAGCCGGGCGAGGGCGCCTTCTACGGCCCGAAGATCGAGTTCACCCTCAAAGACTGCATCGGCCGCAACTGGCAGTGCGGCACCATCCAGGTCGACTTCTCCATGCCCGGTCGCCTGGGCGCCGAATACGTGGCCGAGGACGGCAGCAAGAAGACCCCGGTCATGGTGCACCGCGCCATCCTCGGCAGCCTGGAGCGGTTTGTGGGCATCCTGATCGAGCACTACGCAGGCCAGTTCCCGCTCTGGCTTGCTCCCGAGCAGGTGGCGGTCATGGGCATCACCGACCGGCAGGCCCCGTTCGTGCAGGAAGTCGAGAAGACCCTGCGCGCCGCAGGCTTCCGCGCCCGCGCGGATTTGCGCAACGAGAAGATCGGCTTTAAAATCCGCGAATTAACTTTGCAGCGCATCCCCTACCTCGTAGTAATTGGGGATCGCGAAGTGGAACAGCGTCAGGTCTCTGTCCGCACGCGTAGCGGCGAGGATCTCGGCAGCATGGGCCTGGATGACTTCATTGCCAGACTGCGTGAGGAAGTCGACCGGCGCCATTGATGCGACGCTGGCTTGATCAATGACTTGAGGATACCGACATCGCTTTTGCACCTCCTGGGCGTGAGAAAAAAGACGACGAACCACGCCTGAACTCGGAAATTACTGCCCGTGAAGTCCGCCTGATCGATGCCGAAGGCAACCAGGTGGGCATTGTCTCCCGCTATGAAGCACTGCGCATGGCGGAAGAGGCAGAGCTTGACCTGGTCGAGATTTCGCCGCAGGCCCAGCCGCCCGTGTGCAAGATCATGGACTTCGGCAAGTTCCGCTATCAGCAGCAGAAGAAGGCTTCCGAGGCCAAGAAGAAGCAGAAGGTGATCGAGGTCAAGGAAGTCAAGTTCCGTCCTGGCACCGAAGAAGCTGACTACCAGGTCAAGATGCGCAACGTGGTGCGTTTCCTGGAAGAAGGCAACAAGGCCAAGATCACCCTCCGCTTCCGCGGGCGCGAGATGGCCCACCAGGACATCGGCATGCAGATGTATGACCGCATCGAGAAGGACCTCGGCGACCTAGCCATTGTCGAGCAGCGCCCCAAGCTCGAGGGGCGGCAGATGGTGATGGTGGTCGCCCCGCGCAAGCATTGATCGTGCAGGCCGAGGCGATGCCCCCGACGCCCCTCCCGAGGGGCGTCTCATTTTTGGATGACCCGGAACGCCGTTTGACGGCCATCCGGATCTCGTCAGGCCGGTGAACCCCGGCCGACCCGGTGCTCCGCCCTGCGGACACCCCGGGCCTTTGGCCCAGCCCTGCAGCGCTGACGCTCCGGCGCCACGGGATTTTGAAACACTGAAACTGGAGTCGTAAACGATGCCCAAGATCAAGAGCAACAGCGGCGCGGCCAAGCGCTTCAAGAAGACCGCCTGCGGCTTCAAGCGCAAGTCCGCCTTCAAGCGCCACATCCTGACCAAGAAGAGCAGCAAGACCAAGCGCCAGCTCGGCGCCCCGGTCTACGTCCACGAGAGCGACGTCAAGCAGCTCGTTCGCATGCTGCCCTACGCCTGATTACTGGCCTTAGTTAAGGAGACCACACCATGGCACGAGTCAAACGTGGCGTCATCGCCCGCGCCAAGCACAAGAAGATCCTCGCCAAGGCCAAAGGCTACTACGGCGCCCGCTCGCGTACGTTCCGCGTCGCCAAGCAGGCCGTCATCAAGGCCGGCCAGTACGCCTACCGCGACCGCCGTCAAAAGAAGCGCCAGTTCCGCAGCCTGTGGATCGTGCGCATCAATGCCGAGGCCCGCAACAACGGCCTGTCCTACAGCCGCCTGATGAACGGCCTGAAGAAGGCGTCCATCGAGATCGACCGCAAGGTCCTGGCGGACATCGCCGTGCACGACAAGGCGGCCTTTGCGGCCCTGGCCGAGCAGGCCAAGGCAGCCCTCGCCGCCTGAGCCCGGCACACGTTCGCATGCAAGAGGGGGCGGCCTTAGGGCCTCCCCTTTTTTGTCTGTCCCTCGTGGGTTGATGAAAAACTCCGGTTCACCTTGGCGTTTTCCATCAATCCATGCCTGCTGAAGGTCGCCTGCATGACCGTCGATACGAGTATTGATCCGAACACACTTCACGCGGCCATCGACACCGCGCTGCCCGAGATCGAAGCGAGCACGGAGCTCGCCACGCTGGATGCCATCCGCGTCCGTTTCCTCGGCAAGAAGGGCCTGCTCACCGAGGCCATGAAGGGCCTGGGCAAGCTGCCCCCCGAGGAGAAGCGCACCCAGGGGGCGGCCCTCCACGCCCTGCGCCAAAAAATCGAGCAGGCGCTCGAGGCGCGCAGGCAGGCGCTCGAGGCGGAACAGCTGACCCAGCGCCTGGCCAGCGAGGCGGTGGACATCACCCTGCCCGGCCGCCGTCAGGCCATGGGCAGCCTGCACCCGGTCACCCTTACCCTGCGCCGCATCGAGGCCCTGCTTGGCCAGCTTGGCTTTACCGTGGCCGAGGGCCCGGAGGTGGAGGATGACTTCCACAACTTCACCGCGCTCAACATCCCCGAGAGCCACCCGGCGCGGGCGATGCACGACACCTTCTACTTCGACGCCCACACCCTGCTGCGCACCCACACCTCGCCGGTGCAGATCCGGGCGATGGAGCAGCAGCAACCGCCGCTGCGGATCATCGCCCCCGGCCGGGTCTACCGCTGCGACTCCGATGCCACCCACTCGCCCATGTTCCACCAGATCGAGGGGCTGTGGGTGGATGAGAGCATCACCTTCGCCCACCTGAAGGGGGTGGTGCAGGAGTTTCTGCGCCGCTTCTTCGAGCGCGATGATTTGACCGTGCGCTTCCGCCCCTCCTTCTTCCCCTTCACCGAGCCCTCGGCCGAGATGGACATGAGCTGGGGTGACGGCTGGCTGGAGATCGGCGGCTGCGGCATGGTGCATCCCAACGTGCTGGCCGCGGTCGGGATCGATGCCGAGCGTTACCAGGGCTTCGCCTTCGGCCTGGGCATCGAACGCCTGACCATGCTGCGCTACGGCATCGACGATCTGCGCCTGTTCTTCGAGAACGACCTGCGCTTCCTCGAACAGTTCGCCTAAGAGACCCCACCATGCGTTTTTCCGAACACTGGCTGCGCGCGTGGGTCAACCCCGCGCTCTCCGCCGAACAACTCGGCGCCCAGCTGACCATGGCCGGCCTGGAGCTGGATGCCCTGGAACCCGCCGCCCCCCCCTTCTCGGGCGTGGTGGTGGCCCGCATCCTCAAGGCCGAGCCGCATCCGGACGCCGACAAGCTGCGCGTCTGCCAGGTCGATGACGGCTCAGGCCAGCCCGTGCAGGTCGTGTGTGGCGCGCCGAATGCGCGCGCCGGCCTGATGGCCGCCTTCGCCCGCGTGGGCGCCCAGCTGCCGGGAGGGCTGGCCATCAAGCAGGCCAAGCTGCGTGGCGTCGAGTCCTTCGGCATGTTGTGCGGCGCGGACGAGCTCGGCCTGGCCGGCTACCCCGATGGCCTGCTCGAACTGCCGGCGGACGCCCCGGTGGGCGAGGATCTGCGCACCTACCTCGACCTCGATGACCATGTCATCGAGCTCGGCATGACCCCCAACCGTGGGGACTGCCTGAGCATCCTCGGCCTTGCGCGCGAGACGGCGGCGCAGAACGGCCTGCCCTTGGGGGGCCCCACCCTGGCCCCCGTGCCGGCTCGCAGTGACGCCGCCGTGCGCGTGACCCTCAGCGCCCCTGCGGCCTGTCCGCGCTACTGCGCCCGCGTCATCGAGGGCCTGGCGACGGACGCGACCACCCCGCTGTGGATGAGCGAGCGCCTGCGCCGCTGTGGCCTGCGTCCGATCCACCCGATCGTGGACGTGACCAACTACGTCATGCTGGAACTCGGCCAGCCGCTGCACGCCTTCGACCTCGACCGCCTGCAGGGCGGTCTTGAGGTCCGTCTGGCCCGCGCGGGTGAGAGCCTGACCGCACTGGATGGCAAAACCCTGAACCTCGAAGCTGACATGCTGGTGATCGCCGATGGCCAAGGCCCGGTCGCCCTCGCCGGCATCATCGGCGGCAAGGATTCCGGGGTGCGAGCCGGCACCACCCGCATCGTACTGGAGAGCGCCTACTTCAGCCCCGAGGCCCTGGCCGGCCGCGCCCGCCGCCTGGGCCTGCACACCGATGCCGCGCACCGCTTCGAGCGCGGCACCGACCCGGAACTCCCGCGCACCGCCATCGAGCGGGCCACGGAACTGCTCTGCGAGCTGTTCGGTGGCACCCCGGGCCCGGTGGTCGAGGTTAGCCACCCCGAGCACCTGCCCACGCGCCGCCCGATCCTGCTGCGGCGTGCCCGTATCGAGCGCCTGCTCGGCTTCACCCTGACCGATGCCGAGGTGGAGGGCATCCTCACCCGCCTCGGCATGCAGCTCACGCCGGTTGGAGAAGGCTGGAGCGTGATCGCCCCCAGCCACCGCCACGACATCGCCATCGAGGTCGACCTGATCGAGGAGTTGGCCCGTCTGCACGGCTACGACAAGCTGCCGGCCCGCCTGCCCAGCGCCGAGTTGGCCATCCAGCCCCGTCCGGAGCAGCGCCTGGGGCTGGATGCGCTGCGCGAGCGCCTGGTGACCCTCGGCTACCGCGAGGTGATCACCTACAGCTTCGTCGACACCCCGCTGCTCGAGAAGCTGACCCCGCACCAGCCCCCGCTGGTGCTGGCCAATCCCATCTCCAGCGAGATGGCGGCCATGCGCACCACCCTGTGGGCCGGGCTGATCCACACCCTGCGCCACAACCTCAACCGCCAGCAGGAGCGCGTGCGCATCTTCGAGAGCGGCCTGCGCTTCGTGCAGGGCGAGGACGGGCTCAAGCAGGAGCCGATGTTCGCCGGCCTCGTGTACGGTGATGCACTGCCGGAGCAGTGGGGCGAGAAAGCGCGCCGGGCCGACTTCTTCGACCTCAAGGGCGACCTCGAGGCCCTGCTCGAATTCGGCGGGCTGCAGCGCCGGGTGCAATGGACCCGCGCCAACCACCCTGCCCTGCACCCGGGCTTGTCCGCCCGCCTCCTGCTCGATGGCGAGGAGCTCGGTTGGGCGGGCGTGCTGCATCCGAGCCTGGAGAAGGCGCTCGATCTTCCCGGCCAGGTCCTGCTGTTCGAACTGCACCAGGCCCTCCTGCTGCAGCGCCGCGTACCGCGCTACCAGGCCGTGTCGCGTTTCCCGGTCATCCGTCGCGACCTTGCCCTGTTGGTGCCGGAGGCGGTGAGCTCAGCCGAGGTGCTGACCTGCCTGCGCGAGGAGGCACCGGTCTTCCTGCGCGAGGTCGAGGTGTTCGACGTCTACCGTGGCCAAGGCGTACCCAATACTTTCGCAAGCATCGCTATCCGCTTGATTTTGCAGGACAATGAGCGCACTCTTGGCGACATCGACGTGGACCATCTGATCGCGGCGATGCTCGCCCGGCTGCAGTCCCGTTTTGGCATCACCCTGAGGACGTAACGCTATGGCCCTGACCAAGGCCGACATGGTCGAACGCCTCTACGAGGAACTCGGTCTCAACAAGCGCGAGGCCAAGGACCTGGTCGAGATGTTCTTCGAGGAGATCCGCAATGCCCTCGCCGAGGGCGAGGACGTGAAGCTGTCCGGCTTCGGCAACTTTCACCTGCGCGACAAGAACGAGCGCCCCGGTCGCAACCCGAAGACCGGCGAGATGATTCCGGTTTCCGCGCGCCGCGTGGTGACCTTCCGCGCCGGTCAGAAACTCAAGTCGCTGGTCGAGGAACATGCAAGCACGGAAACGGCCTGAGGATACCGACGAGCTGCCCGCCATCCCGGGCAAGCGCTATTTCACCATCGGCGAGGCCAGCGAGCTGTGCGCCGTGAAACCGCATGTGCTGCGCTACTGGGAACAGGAGTTCCCCAAGCTCAGCCCAGTCAAGCGGCGCGGCAACCGGCGCTATTACCAGCGTGAAGACATCGAGCTGATCCGCCGCATCCGCACCCTGCTCTACGACCAGGGCTTCACCATCAGCGGGGCGCGCCAGCAGCTCGATGGTGCCGAGAGCGAAGGACACGCCTCACCCGGCTCGCTGCGCGACATGATCCTGCGCGTGGAGTCCGTGCTCACCCTGCTGCGCGAGGGATTGCAGCGCAAAGATTGACGCCCTGTGCATGAGTCACTATAATGCGCAGCTCAAACGCAAACTCGGCAAGTAGATCTGATCCGGGGTGTAGCGCAGCCCGGTAGCGCACCTGCTTTGGGAGCAGGCTGTCGGGGGTTCAAATCCCTCCACCCCGACCACATTGGAAATACTTACCGTCTCTACTGCGCCCGTAGCTCAACTGGATAGAGCATCGGCCTTCTAAGCCGAGGGTTGCAGGTTCGAGCCCTGCCGGGTGCGCCATGTTCTCTATGGTGGTCGTAGCTCAGTTGGTAGAGCCCCGGATTGTGATTCCGGTTGTCGTGGGTTCGAATCCCATCGATCACCCCACCCCTTCCCCCCACTATCCCGCACCGCCCTTCATCGAAGGTGACGATGCATGCCATACCCTGCCTGTTTCTTCGCCGACGTCTCCAGCCACGCGAAGGTCCAGGATAACCCGAACTTTCGCGAAGAACCTGCAGAAGGCCCATACATAACAATGCCCGCATCTTGCGATGCGGGCATTGTCCTTATCCAGGACTCGTTAGGCTGATTTTGACTCAGCCGCTCTTGGCTGCCTTTCCAGCCCCTTGGGAGAGCGAACGATCCGCCCTCGCCTCAGCCTTCCTTCTGGCAGAAGTGGCGCGAGAACTCGAGCAGTTCCTCCATCGCCGGCAGGCGGAACTTGTGGCGCTGCCGGACGAAGGAGAAGTCGCGCAGCAACGGCGGGTCGAGCGGCACGGCGGTGAGCATGTCGAGTTTGAGCTCCTTGGTGATACCGGCTTTGGACATCACCGACAGCCCCATACCCGCCTCGACCGCGCCCTTGATCGCCTCGGGGCTGCCGAGCTCCATGCACACGGTCCAGCCCTCCGGATACCCCTGCTCGTTCAGGTAGTTCAGGATGGCCTCACGCGTGCCCGAGCCCTCTTCGCGGCAGATGAACTGGTAGGGCATCAGCTGGTCGACGGTCAGGCTCTTGTGCTTCGCCAAGGGGTGATCCGGCGGCATGATGACGACCAGTTCGTCACTGCGGCAGTGCTCGACCAGCAGGTTCTTGTTGGTGACCGTCCCCTCGACGATGGCAAGATCGATCACGTTGTGTTCGACCATGGAGACGATGGACTCGGTGTTGCCCACCTTCAGGCGCACGTTGAGATCAGGGTGCTTCTTCCTGAACTGCCCCAGCAGGGACGGAAGCATGTTCTCGGCAATGGTCATGCTGGCACCGATGTTGAGCGAACCGCCCATCTCGCCAGTCATCTCCCGCACCCGCCGCTCCATCTCATCGTAGAGCTCGAAGATGCGCTCGGCCACCTCATACACCACCTGCCCCACATCCGTCAGCGTCACGCGGTTGTGCGTGCGATCGAACAGGCGGGTATCGAAGTGTTCCTCGAGCTGGCGCACCTGGAAGGTGACCGCCGGCTGGGTCATGTGCAGGGACTCGGCCGCCTTGGTAAAGCTGAGCAGCCGGGCGACCGTGTAGAAGACCTTAAGTCTGCGATCCGCCATCTTTTCTTCCACGGATGAGTGAGACGACCATGAGTGTATCGAATTTCACGCCCCAAGATAAGGCGTGTTTATCCAGTCACTTTTCGGGAAGGACGCTGCCACCACCAGTACATCAGCGGGATCACCACCAGGGTCAGCAGGGTGGAGGCGAAGGTGCCGAAGATCAGCGACACGGCCAGACCGCCAAACACCGGATCGGTGATCATGATCAAGGAGCCGAGGATGATCGCCAGCGCCGTCAGCAGGATCGGGCGGAAGCGCACCGCACCCGCCTCGATCACCGCCGCCTCCAGGCTGTAGCCCTGCCTGCGGTAGTCGAGGATGAAGTCGATCAGCAGCAGCGAGTTGCGCACCACGATCCCCGCCAGGGCGATGAGGCCGATCATCGAGGTCGCGGTGAACGCCTGCCCGGTGAACCAGTGGCCCGGAAAGATCCCGACCATGGTCAGCGGGATGGCGCCCATGACGATGAACGGCAACATGAACGACTTGTAGTACGCCACCAGCATCAGGTAGATCAGGATGATGGCGACGATGAAGGCCGAACCAAGGTCGCGGAACACGTCCAGGGTCAGGCGCATCTCGCCACCCCACAGCAGGGTGTACTCCATCACGTCCTTCGGCTGGGCCTGGACGAAGCCGAGGTTGCCGGTGGTGAACTTCACCCCGTTCGGCAGCTCCACCCCATCGAGCATCTTGTCCAGGCTCAGGACGGCATAGACCGGGCTCGAACGCAAAAGCTCACCGCCCACCATCACCATCGAATGCTGGTCACGGCCGTAGTAGGGCTTGGCCTGGGTGACACGCTCGACGGTGGCAATGGCCGACAGCGGCACCTGCACGCCCTGCGGGTTGCTGATACGCAGGGTCAGCAGGCTCGCCGGATCGGTGCGCAGCTCGCGCGGCAGACGCAGGGTGATGTCCACCGGCTCGCGCGCACCCTCGACATGCAGGGTACCGATGGAAAGCCCACTGACGTAGTCGCGCAACAGCTTCGCCACCTGCCCCGGCGCGATGCCGGAGAGCATGGCCTTCTCGGCATCGACATGGATGTGGAGACTCTCGGCATGCGCGGTGACCGAATCGTCCACATTGATCATGCCGAAGATTTGCGCGAAGGCCGCATCGACATGGGGCGCCGCCTCGCGCAGCTTGTCGTAGTCCGGGCCATAGAGCTCGGCGAGGATCTGCGCCTGCACCGGGGGCCCCGGCGGGGTTTCGTAGATCTTCAGCTTGGCCTGCGGAAAGGCAGCACGCACCTCATTGAGCGCCACGTCGAGCTGCTCGGCGATGGTGTGCGAGCTCTCGGAACGCTCGTGCTTGCCGACCAGGTTGACGCGGATCTGGGCGAGATTGCTGCCGCGCTTGATCATGTCCCCGCGCACCAGGGCGGCAAAGTCGATCGGCGCAGTCATACCGGTGAAGGTGCTGTAGTCGGTCACATGCGGCTGCCGGGCCAGCACCTGGCCCACCGCGCGCGCCACCTGATCGGTGGCCGCCAGCGAGGTCCCCGCCGGCATGTCCACCTGCAGCAGCAGGGTGCTGGTGTTGTCGTTCGGCAGCATCTTCAGCTCGACGCCGAGCGGCGAGAGCGGGCCATTCATGCCTGCGGGGCGGATGAACTGCCAGGCGGGCATCAGCATGGCACCGAACAGCAGGGCGATGACCACCAGCATGGTGATCCAGCGCAGGGCACGCCGGTTCAGCAGCGGGGTGATCACGCCGACGTAGAGGCGATGCAGCACGTCCTTCTTATCATGCCCACGCTCTTCCAGGCTCGGCGTGGCCGCCAGCGCCTGCATGGTGGCGACCTTCTTGCCCAGCCAGAGGCGGGTGGCCCAGGGCACCACCATGTAGGCGATCACCAGGGACGCGATCATCGCCACCGGGACATTGAACGGGATGGGACGCATGAACGGCCCCATCATGCCGGTCACGAAGGCCATGGGGATGAAGGCGAGGATGACCGCGATGGTGGCGATGTTGGTGGGGTTGCCGATCTCGTTGGTGGCACGGATGAGGGTCGCCGAGAAGTCGGTGATCTGGCCCGAGTGCATGTGGCGGTGGATGTTCTCGATCACCACGATCGCTGCGTCCACCAACAGGCCCAGCGAGAGGATCAGGGCGAACAGGGTGATGCGGTTGATGGTCTGGCCAAACACCAGGCCGACCGCCAGCACCACGAACAGGATCAGCGGCACGGTCAGGGTGACGATGCCCGCCTCGCGCCAGCCGAGGAACAGGATGAGGATCAGGATCACCGAGCCGACGGCGATGCCGAGGTGCTCGATCAGGGTGTTCACCGCCTCATCCGCCTTGGCGCCGTCGTTACGGGTGACCACCACGTCCACCCCGGCCGGCAGGGCCTGGCGCTTGAGCTCTTCGAGCTTGGCGAGCACGGCCTCGGCCACCACCACGGCATTGGTGCCGGCCTTCTTGGCAATCACCAGGGTCACGGCCGGCATCTCGCTGCCGGCGCGCCGGTCGCCCTCGGCCTGCGGGTGCGCCGGGCCGTAGGCCAGGCGGTGCACTTGCTCGACCTCCGCCGGGCCGTCCTCGATGCGTGCCACGTCCTTGAGATAGATCGGCCGCCCCTGCTTGGAGACGCCAACCACGATGTCGCCCGCCTCCTCGGCCGTACGCAGGAAGCCCTCAAGACGCAGGGGGATGGCACGGTTGTCCATGTCCAGCTCGCCCAGGGGGGCGGAGACATTGGTCCCCTGCAGCATCATGCTGACCTGGTCGAGGGTCAGGCCACGCGCCTCCAGCCGCTGCGGGTCGAGCCACACATTGACCGCCCGCGGCCGGCCGCCGACCACCTCGGTGAAGGATACGCCCGGCACATTGCGCAGATGCTCGATCAGGCGGGAGCCGATCTCGCGCAGCTGCATGTCGTCATACTGCGCGGAGCCCAGGGCGATGGTGAGGATGGGCACGTCATCCACGTTGATCGGCTTGACCAGCGGCTGCAGCGTGCCGGCCGGCATGCGGTCCATGTTCTGCATCAGCTGGTTGTAGAGCTTGACCAGGCTGTCCTCCTGGTCCTCACCGACCTTGAACTGGACGGTCACAAGGCCCATGTCCTGGGTCGCATAGCCGTAAGTGTGGTCCACCCCCGACATGGCGTTCATGATCGCGCCCAAGGGGCGCACGATCAGCCGGCGCACCTCGTCGGGGCTGGCCCCCGGCTTGGCGACGATGATGTTGGCCGCCGGCACGACGATCTTCGGGTTGTATTCGCGCGGGGTCACCGCCAGCGCCAGCAGGCCGGTAAGAAAGAGCGCAATGATGATCAGGAGGGTGATCTTGGAGTGCAAGAACATGCGGGCGAGCTTGCCCGCGATGTTCAGCGGCTCGGCCCCCTCAGCGGGCACCGCGGTAGGCATGGTGTTGTGCATGGCTTACCCCGTCAGTCCTTGGCCTTACCTGCGATGACCCGGTCGCCGTTCTGGAGCTGCTTCACCCCATCGGTGACCACCCGCTCGCCAGCCATCAGCCCGGCCACGATCTCGACCAGACCATCCACGCGGCTGCCGGTGCGCACCATGCGGAACTGGGCGAGGCCCTGGGCATCCACCACGAACACCCCGCGGATCCCGGCCCGGTCAACCACCGCCTCGGCGGGCACGGCCAGGGCCTGGCGGCTGCCAGTGGCAAACAGCACGCGGGCGAAACTGCCGCTCTTGAGCCCCTCGGCAGTGATGTCCAGCTTGACCGGGTAGGTACGCGCCACGGGATCAGCCGCAGGGCTCAAACGGGCCACGCTGGCGCGCAGCGGTTGGGGGTAGCCCTCCACCTCGACCTGCACCGCATCGCCCAGCTTGAGCTGACGGAAGATCGCCTCCGGCACTGCGGTCTGCACCTGCAGGCGAGAGGCGTCCTCCAACGCGACCACCGGGTGGCCGGGCGCGGCCATGTCGCCCTCGTTGGCGAACTTGGCAGTGACCACGCCATTGATCGGCGAGGTGACGCGGGTGTACTCGAACTGGCCGCGCGCCTGGGCAAGACCGGCGCGGGCCTGGGCTACGCGACTCTGCGCCACATCGTAGTTGAGCTTCATCTTCTCGAACTGCTGGCGGTTGATCACCTCATCCTTGTACAGCTTCTCGAAGCGCTCGTAGTCGGCCTTTGCATCCTTCAGCGCCGCCTCGGCCTGCAGCAGACCCTGCTGGGCCTGGGCCACCGCGCCCTGCACGTCGACCGGGTCGATCTCGAACAAAAGCTCACCCTGCCGAACGAGCTGCCCCTCGACGACCTTGAGCGCACGGATGTAGCCCATCACCCGCGAGGACAGCTGCACCGCCTCGAGGGGCACCACGGTACCGGCCGTGGGGGCCAGGATCGGCATATCGACCAGGCGGGCGGTCTCAATCGAGGCGGGAATATCGCGCACCACCTGGGTCGGTGCAGCGGCCTTTTCGTCGGACGAGCAGCCCCCCATCAGCAGGGCCAGCGGCAGGACGAGAGATGTGAGAGCAAGAGTCGATGACATGCGCATGGGACAGTCCTTAGAGTTGTTCGACCGAGAGCAGGCCCACCGCGCGCTTGAGTTCGGCGCGCTGGACCACCTGCTCGTAACGGGCGGCGACCAAGTCGGCCTGGGCCTTGTCGAGCTGGGTCTGCGCGGCCAGCAACTCGACCATGGTCGCGAGCCCGTTCTCGTAACGTTTCTTCACCAGACGCTGGGCTTCATCGGCCTGTTCGGCCGCGAGCTCGCGGGCGACCACCGCCTCGTCGGCCTCGCGCGACTTGCGCAGCGCCTCGCGCACCTGGAACTGGATGCCCTCCTCCGCCTGGCGCAGTTTGGCCGCGGTCTCGATGCGCGCGGCCTGGGCACGGTCAACGGCCGCGCTGGTGCCGCCGGCATCGAAAGCATTCCAGGACAGCACGCCAGCCACGGTGTAGGAGGATGACTCGAAGCCGAGGGCTTGGTCGTTCCAGTCCTGGCGCAGCATGACGTTGAACTGCGGCAGCAGGCCGGCACGGGCGACGTCGACGTTGGCGGTCACGCCCTCGAGCTGATGGCGCATGGCCTGCAGGGCGGGATGACCGTCCTTCGCCTTTTGCTGCAGCTCGGGCAGCCCCCCCTGCAGCGGCAGCGGCGCGAGCTCCGGACCGACATCAAGCGGGGCTTCCAGCGGCATGCCGAGCAGCAGGTGCAGCTGGTCGAGGGCAGCAGCCTCCGCGTTACGTGCGCGGGCAAGCTGCAGCTTCACATCATCCAGATGAACCTTGGCGGTCAGGACGTCGCTCTTGACCGCCATGCCCTGCTGCAGCAGGCGCTCAGTGATGCGCACGTACTCCTCGGAGGCCGCCTGCGCCTGCTCGCCCACCTTCACATAGGCACGTGCCGTATGCACCCCCTGGTAGGCCATCAAGACATTCTTGATCAACATTTGCCGGGCATGGGCATCGCCCGCCTGGGCCGCGCGGGTGTAGGCGCGTGCCTGGCGCACGTAGCTTTCGACCATGCCGCCGTTGTAGACCGGCACCAGCACCTCGATGCGGGTGTTGATATTGCCGGTACCGCCGGGGTGATTGAGATCGCGCGGGGCGATCTTGAGGACGTTCGGATCGGCCGGATTGAATTCACCGGCACCAAAGTCGCCAAAGGTGGCTTGGCGCTGACTGAGCTTGAGGCCGAAAGCGTTGAGGGCGTCGTTGGTGTAGGTCCCCGTCATCGACAGGTTCACCTTCGGCATGTGGTTGGCCTCGGCCTGGCGCACGGCGGCCTGAGCCTGGTTGATCTGCGCCTGGCTGACCTCGATGTCCGGATTCTGGCTCAGCGCGCGCTCGACACACTGCTGGAAGCTCAGCGTTTCGGCCTGAGCGGCTTGCCCCAGCATGGCGAACATCACGCCGAGAACCAGGGGCCGGAGGGCTTGTTTCTCAATCATGTCGGGTCCTTCTCGCACCGCCTGCGCGGCTCCGGTAAATTAGTGACGGCTAATATACTTAAAATCTATGGAGACAGGCAACAATATTATGCCCCGCCGGTGTGTCCTCCATGTTTAAAGCACATGGAAGCCCACTGTGGAGGAACACATGCCGCAGCCGGGCAGATCCTGCGAAGACAGGAGGGCGGACCGGGACCGATCCACGAAGAGGGCACCTCAATCGAGCACGATGTGCCGGCTGCTCACCCCCAGCGCATCCAGCTGACGCGCGAGTTCGTCGGCTTGCTCCACCGAACCCAGCGGACCGATCCGCACGCGGTGCAGACCGTCGGGGCGGCGGGCCACGTCGACCTGGTCGATGCGGGCGGAGGCGAGACGGAGGCGCAGGCGCTCGGCGTTGGTCGCATCGGAGAACGCCCCGACCTGGAGGAACACGTTACGTCCCCACTCCGGCACTGGCGTAGCCAGCTGGACGGGGGCGCTTTCTTGCGGCGGCGGCGCCTGATCCACGTCCAAGTGGCGCACCTCGACCAGGGCCGTGCCGGTACCGACCACCCCGAGCTTCTGGGCCGCAGCGAAGGAGAGGTCGATGATGCGGTTGTCGTGGAAGGGGCCTCGATCGTTCACCCGCACCACGGCGCGCTTGCCGTTCTGGAGGTTCGTCACCTCGACGTAGCAGGGAATGCGCAGGGTCTTGTGTGCGGCGGTCATGGCGTACATGTCGTACTCCTCCCCCGCCGAGGCACGCTTGCCGTGGAAACCGGGGCCGTACCACGAGGCGATGCCGGTCTCGCGGTAGCCGCGATTATCCTTCATCACCTCGTAGCGCTGGCCAAGCACCTCGTAGGAGGCCGGATTGCCGTACTTGCTGTAGGCCTCCGCGCGCGGCACCGCATCGCGGGTCGTCGGTGTGGAGGAGCAGCCCGACAGGCCAAGCATGCCCCCCAGGAGCGCCAGCGCCAGGGAACGCACCGCCACCCTGCTCCCCGCGTTCATGACGCCCGAGCCTCGGCGCCCTTCATGCGCTCACGGATCGCCTGCCCCAACTGCCAGACGGCCATGGCGTAGTGCGCGCTGTGGTTGTAACGGGTGATGACGTAGAAGTTGGGCAGACCGACCCAGAAGGTCTCACCCGCCTCCTCCCGGAAGGGGATCAGCATGGCGGGTGTGGCATCGTCGCCCGGCGGCAGCGACACGCCGGCCTTGCGCAACTCGCCCAGGCTGGTCTTGGCGGCAAGATCGCGTCCACGGTTCATCACCCCCTCCAGGCGCGCCGGCTCGGCCAGTTCGACCGGCCAGGCCACCTCGCCACCCGGCTGCCAGCCGTGGCGCACGAAGTAGTTGGCGACGCTCGCCAGCACATCATCGGCACTCGACCAGAGGTCGCGGCGACCATCGCCATCGCCGTCGACCGCGAAGTTGCGGTAACTCGAGGGCATGAACTGCGGCATTCCCATCGCGCCGGCATAGGAGCCTTTCACCTCGGTGAGCGACACCTTTTCATCCCGGGCCAGGAGGAAGAACTGTTCCAGCTCCTTGCGGAAGAAGGGGGCGCGCGGCGGATAGTCGAAGGCCAGGGTGGCGAGCGCATCGAGCACGGCATAGCGGCCCACATTGCGCCCGTAGCCGGTCTCCACGCCGACGATGGCGACCAGGATCTCGGCCGGCACGCCATACTGCCGCTCAAGCTGCGCGAGCCTGTCGGCATGCTCACGCCAGAACTCAGTCCCGTCCGCAATGCGTTTCTCGGTGAGAAAGATCGGCCGGTACTGGTACCACGGCTTGGCCTCGGCCGGCCGGCTCATGGCCTCGATGATGGAAGGTTGTGGGCGCACCAAGGCCAGGGCCGCGCGCACCCCCGCCTCGTCCAGGCCGTTGCGCTCGCTGATCTCACGCGCAAAGGCCTGCACGTCGTCACGCCCGGCGAACCCCTGGGACGCCAGCGTGGCGCAGCTCGCCAGCAAGCTCGTCATGACGGCGGGGATCAGCACGGTCGGAAGCAGTCGATGCATGGTCAGCGCCTGGCGAGGAAGGGTCGATGACTGTGGATGGACATGAGCATACCGAAACCCGCCATGAGGGTCACCATGGCCGTCCCTCCGTAGCTGACCAACGGCAGCGGCACGCCAACGACGGGCAGGAGGCCGGTCACCATGCCGGTATTGACGAATACGTAGACGAAGAAACTGAGGCTCAGGCTGCCTGCGAGCAAGCGCCCGTAGATGCTCGGGGCGTTGACGGCGATGACCAGGCCACGCAGGACGATGAACAGGTACAGCGAGAGCAGCAGCAAGACGCCGATCAGACCGAACTCCTCGGCGAACACCGCGAAGATGAAGTCGGTGTGCCCCTCAGGCAGGAAGCTCAGGTTGGCCTGGGTGCTGTTCAGCCAGCCCTTGCCGAACACGCCGCCGGAGCCAATGGCGATCTTCGACTGGATGATGTGGTAGCCGGTGCCGAGCGGATCGGCGTCCGGGTCCAGCAGGGTCAGCACCCGCTGGCGCTGGTAGTCGTGCATGACGAAGTTCCACATCACCGGGATGATCGCGGCGAGGGCCACCAGCCCGCCGGCGATATAGCGCCAGGACAGGCCCGCGAGCAGCAGCACGAAGATGCCCGCCGCCCCCACCAGCAGGGCGGTGCCGAGATCGGGCTGGAGCACGATCAGCCCCATCGGCACCAGCACCAGCACCAGGGTCACCAGCACATCGAGAGGACGCGGCGGCAGCGGCCGGTGCGCCAGGTACCAGGCCGCCATCATCGGCACCGCGAGCTTCATGATCTCGGACGGCTGGAAACGGATAAAACCGAGGTCCAGCCAGCGCTGAGCCCCCTTGCCAATGTGGCCGAACAGTTCGACCGCGAACAGCAGGACGAGCCCCACCCCGAACAACCAAGGCGACCAGAACTGGTAGATGCGCGGCGGGATGCGCGCCATGATCAGCATCAACGCAAGGCCGAGGCCGATGCGCATACCCAGGCTGGTGAGCTGCTGCAGGCTTTGATGCGAGGCGCTGTACACCGTCACCACACTGACCCCGAGCAAAAGGAGCAGGGCGAACAGCAACCAGGGGTCCAGGTGCAGCCAGCGGAACAGTACCCCCTCCTCCTCGCGGTAGGGCTGCTGCGCGCGGTTCCAGCCTTCACGCAGTATCGACATCAGTCGGCCTCCCCCTGCTCATCGGTCGCCGCCGCCTTGAGGGCGAAATCCCCCAACAACCAGGCATCCATGACCCGGCGCACGATCGGCCCGGCCGTGCCCGAACCGTGCTGGCCGTTCTCGACAAAGGCCGCCACCGCGATCGCCGGTGCCTCCACCGGAGCGTAGCCGATGAACACCGCATGGTCATGCAGCTTGCGCGAGAGTTTCTTTTCATCATAGGTCTCGCTCTGCTTCACGGTGAAGACCTGCGCGGTCCCGCTCTTACCGGCGATGCGGTAGGGAGCACCGCGGATGACCTTGGCCGTGCCGTAGTCGGAATTGATCACATGATCCATGCCCGCCAGCACCGCATCCCAATGGGCCGCCTTGCGCACCACGATGGGCTCCAGGGGCTCGACCACGGCATCCTTGGCAAGATGCGGCCGCACCGGCTGGCCGCGCTGGGCCAGGGTCGCCACCATCTGCGCGAGCTGCAGCGGCGTCGCCAGCATGTACCCCTGCCCAATGCCTGCGATCAGGGTCTCCCCCGGATACCACGACTGTCCTCTCGCCGCCCTCTTCCAGGCGCGCGAGGGTACGAGCCCGGAAACCTCGCCCGGCAGGTCGATGCCAGTCGGCCGGCCGAGGCCGAAGCGGGTAAAAAACTCGTGCATGCGATCGATGCCCATGCGATGCGCCAGGTCGTAGAAATACACATCGCAGGACTGAGCGATGGCCCGGTCGAGGTCGACCCAGCCGTGCCCGCTCTTCTTCCAGTCGCGGTAACGGTGGCTGTCGTTCGGCAGCTGGTAGTAAGGACCGGCGAACATGCGGAACTCGGGCGTGATCAGGCCGTGCTCGAGGCCCGCCAGCCCCATCAGCGGCTTGACCGTCGACCCCGGCGGATAGGCCGCCGCAAGGGCCCGATTGAACAGGGGCCGGTCGGGATTCTCGACCAGCGCCTTGTAGTCCCCGCCGCGGATGCCATTGACGAACAGATTGGGGTCGAAACCGGGCTTGCTGACGAAGGCCAACACCTCCCCATTGCGCGGATCGAGGGCGACGACGGCGCCGAGGAAGTCACCGAGCGCAGCCTCGGCCACCTCCTGCAGGCGCAGATCGAGGGTCAGGTGGATATCCTCGCCCGGCGTGGCCGGCACCTCCTCCAGCACTCGCAGGGTACGACCGTGGGCATCGACCTCGAGCTTGCGGTAACCGACCTCGCCGTGCAGGCGGTCCTCGTAAAACCGCTCCAGCCCGGTCTTGCCGATATGCGAGGTGCCGCGGTAGGCCTCCTGGTCGATGGTCGCAAGGTCACGCTCGTTGATCCGGCCAACATAGCCGACCACGTGCGCCACCTTCTCCCGCTGGGGGTAGACGCGGGTCAGACGGGCCTGCACCTCCACCCCCGGCAGGCGCGGGCGCTCGACGGCCAGCCGGGCCACCTCTTCCTCGGTGAGGTTGAGCTTGAGGGGGATGCTGTCAAAGGAACGGCTGGCCTTGAGGGTCTTGCGGAAACGCCCGAGCTCGGATTCATCCAGCTCGAGCAAGGTGGCCAGACGCTGGAGGGTGGCCTCCATGTCCGGCACCTGCTCGGGGACGAGCTCGACCTGGAAGGCAGGGGCATTGTCGGCCAGCACCACGCCATTGCGGTCGTAGATCAGGCCGCGCGCGGGCGGGATGGGTTCGATGCGCGTCCGGTTTTGCTCGGCCAGGCTGGCGAAACGCTCGTGCGCGGTGACCTGCAGCCAGGCCACGCGCGCGATCACCGCGCCGAGCAGAAGAAAGCAGATGAGGCCGGCGATGACGGCACGCTGCAGGACGAGGCCCCGCATGTGCCCCCCGTCCTCCATCGGCCTGGGAGATCGGTCTCCGCCCCTCCATGAACGTCGCCCCGCGGATCGCCCCCGCCAGGCCCCTCCCTGATTCGCCCAGGACGAATCGGTCATGAGCGAGGGATCAGGCGCTCATCGGGATTCGCCGCAAGGCGCCCCCGAGGGACGACCGCCCCCCGAAGGGTGCCGCCCCCGGAGGGGCGGCATCCGGCCAATGCCATCTTAACCAAGCACCCCGGCCTTGTAGCGCTCGACCGAGGCGAGGATCTCGGCGCGCGCGGCAGCGGCGTCCGCCCAGCCCTCGACCTTGACCCACTTACCTTTCTCAAGCGCCTTGTACTGCTCGAAGAAGTGGGCAATCTGGCCGCGCAGCAGCTCTGGCAGGTCGGTGACCTCCTGCACGTGGTCGTAGAGCGGGGTCAGCTTGCCGAACGGCACGGCCACCAGCTTGGCGTCCACTCCGGCCTCATCGCTCATCTTCAGCATGCCCACCGGGCGGCAGCGGATCACGGCACCGGGCATCAGCGGGGTCGGGGTCACCACCAGCACGTCGACCGGATCGCCGTCGTCGGACAGGGTGTGCGGGATGAAGCCGTAGTTGCAGGGATAGAACATGGCGGTGGCCATGAAGCGGTCCACCACCAGCGCGCCGCTCTCCTTGTCGATCTCATACTTGACCGGGGCGCCCTGGGCAGGGATCTCGATGATGACGTTGATGTCCTCGGGAACGCTCTTGCCCGCCGGGATGTGCTCGATCTGCATGCCAAATGCCTCGTGATGTTGGATCAGGCGTGTATTATAAGCGGTTTGAATAGCTGCCGACCATGCGGCAGACCGATCCAACACAGGACTCTCGACATGCGCATCGTTCTCCTCGGCGCCCCCGGCTCTGGCAAGGGCACGCAATCCAAGTTCCTGGTCGAGCACTACAAGGTGCCGCAGATCTCCACCGGCGACCTTTTGCGCGCCCAGGTGGCGGCCGGCACCCCGCTCGGCCGCAAGGCCAAGGAGGCCATGGACCATGGCCAGCTGGTATCGGACGACATCGTGCTCGGCATGATCCGCGAGCGCCTGGCCGAGGACGACACCCAAAACGGCTTCATCCTCGACGGCTTCCCGCGCAACCTCGCCCAGGCCAGCGCCCTGGACGCCCTGCTGGCGGACCTTGGCAAGCCGCTGCAAGCCGCCATCCTGCTGGATGTGCCGTTCGAGGATCTGATGCAGCGCCTAACCGGCCGCATGACCTGCGCCAAGTGCGGCGCGGTGTACAACAAGTACACCCATGCCCCACGCAAGGCCGGCGTGTGCGATGTCTGCGGCGGCGAACTGACCCAGCGCGCGGACGACAACGAGGAGACGGTAGGCAAGCGCCTGCAGGTCTTCGAGGCGCAGACCGCTCCGCTGGTCAACTTCTACAAGGCCGAGGGCAAGCTCCACACCGTGGATGGCCGCCGTTCCATGGAGGCCATCTTCGCGGACTTCCGCGCCATCATCGACCGCCTGGCCTGACGCCCCCCGATGATCCCGGGGCGCCCGAGAAACCTGCCCCTCGCCCTGCTGCTGGCGCTGACCCTGATGCCGGCGGCACGGGCCTATGACCCGTACCGGCTTTGTCCGCCATTTGCCCCCACCCTGCCCGACCTTCCTGCCCTAGCCCCTGGCGCCCCCGCAGCAGCGGAGGCCGACTACGCTCACCACGATGGCAAGGTCGCCACCCTCGAAGGGGATGTTCGCCTGCAGCGCGCCGACCAGCGCCTGCTGGCCGAGCGGGTGCGTTACACCCTGAACCCCGAGCAGATCGAGGCCAAGGCCCCGGCGGGCGGGGAGCTGCGCTACTGGGACCCGACCCGCATCCTGTTCGCCCGCGAGGCCCGCTTCTGGCCCGGCGAGGATCGCGGTGAGCTCACGGGGGCCCGCTTCTGGCTCACCCAGGGGCACCTCTCCGGCCGCAGCACCGCCATCACCCGCCTGGATGCCCAGCACGACCGGCTCGAGGACGTCACCCTCTCCAGCTGCCCCGAGTCCAAGCGCGACTGGGAACTTTCCGCGCGCCGGATGGAGCTCGACCATGAGCGCGGACGCGGCGTCGCACGCGACACCACCCTGCGCTTTCTGGGCGTGCCACTGTTCTACTCGCCCTGGCTCGACTTCCCACTCGACGACCGCCGTGCCAGCGGCTTCCTCTACCCCAACCTCGGCTTTTCCAGCAAGCGGGGCTTCGAGGTCGCGGTGCCCTGGTACTGGAACATCGCCCCCGAGCGCGACGCCACCTTCACCCTGCGCCCGATGAGCAAGCGCGGCCTCATGCTCCAGGGCGAGTACCGCGAGCTGTGGCGGGAAGGGCGCGGCCAGCTCAACCTCGACTGGCTGCCGCACGACGACGAGCGCGGCAGCGACCACCGCTACCTGCTGAACGCCCGGGCCGACAGCCGGTTGGGCGACTGGAACGGCTCGCTGGCGGTACGCCGCGCCTCCGACATGGACTTCATGCGCGACTTCAGCCTCACCCCTTGGGGCAGCATCACCGACTACCTTGAATCGCATGCCAGCCTCGCCCGCAGCTTCGGCCACTGGAACCTGCTGCTGAATGCCCAAGCCTGGCAGACCCTCACCTACAACGTGACCGAGGCCGGCCGCCCCTACCGGCGTCTGCCGCAACTCCTGCTCACCGGCCATGAAGACGCAGGCCCGCTGCGCCTGACCTTGGAGAGCGAGGCTGTGCGATTTGCCCACGAATTCGAGCTCAAGCCGCAAGGCGAGCGCTATGCTCTCGTACCGGCGATCAGCCTGCCCGTCGAGGGGCGCTGGTACAGCATCACCCCGCGCCTCGCATTCGATGCGCTGCGCTACCAGCTCGAGGACACCCAGCAAACCCGCACGGCCCCCATCGCGAGCTTTGACGCGCGGCTGTTCTTCGATCGCTACGGCGAACAAACCCACCAGCAACTCGAGCCGCGCCTGTATTACCTCTACGTCCCGTACCGCGAACAGGACGGCCCGCTGTTCGACACGAGCCTGGCCACCCCCAGCCTATCCCGCCTCTTTGCCCCCAACCGCTTCCTTGGGCGCGACCGGCTGGGCGACGCCAATGCACTCAGCTACGCCCTGACCTGGCGCGCCCTGGATACCCGCGAGGGCTATGAGCGGATGAGCCTTGCCCTGGGCCAGCGCTACCGCTTTGCGGATGAACGGGTCACCCTTCCGGGGGGCACAGGCTACGCTGCCGGGGCTGGGGAGGTCATGGGCGAACTGGGCCTTGGCTTCAGCCGCAGCTGGCGCCTGCGCCTGACTGCTGCGACCGACCCCGCACTCGACAAGCTCACCCAGACCTATGCCCTGCTCGGTTACCGTGGGGCGGATCAGCGCCTGCTCAACCTGCACTACGCGAAGCACAAGGATGACCCCGGCCTGCCCGATCTGGAACAGGCCGGCCTCTCCTTCGCCTGGCCCATCAACCGCCAGTGGCGCCTGCTCGGCAGCCTGGTGCATGACCTCAAGGGCGAGGCGGTCATCCAGGCGCTGGCCGGGGTGGAATATGACAGCTGCTGCTGGAGGCTGCGCCTGGGGGCTCGCCGCTGGGCGGTCGACACCCCTGACCCCACCCAGATCAAGCTCGACAGCGCCATGCTGATCCAGCTCGAACTGAAGGGGCTGGGCGGTCTCGGCTCGCAGGCTGACAGGCAGTTCGAACGTGATATTCTTGGCTTCTCTACGTTCCACCCCTGAACGGACGCCATTCATGCCCCGCTTCCCGATCGCACGGCCCCTCTGCCTGGCCGGCATCCTGCTCGCCCTCGGCGGCCCGCTGCACGCCGCCCCCCAGTCTTCCACAGCCGCCGTCGCCGCGCCGAAGGCGCAGGACCAGGGTGAACTGATCCCCCTTGATCGCGTCGTCGCCATCGTCAACAACGAGGCGATCACCGAACGCGAGCTGGCAGCCGAGATGGCCCGCATCACCAACCGCCTGCGCGCCAGCGGCCGCGCTGTGCCGCCCACCGAGGTGCTGCTGCCGCAGGTGCTCGAGCGCATGATGATCCAGCGCGCCGAGCTGCAATACGCCAAGCTGACCGGCATCACGGTCGACGACCTGAGCCTGGACAACGCCGTGCGCGGCATCGCCAATGACAATGGCATGAGCATCGAGCAGTTCCGTGCCGCCCTGGCGAAGGAGGGTACCGACTGGGCGGGATTCCGCGAGCAGGTACGCCAGGAGATCATCCTGGGCCGCCTGCACAAGCGCGAGGTCTTCGATCGCATGCAGATCTCCGACAAGGAGATCGACGACTTCCTCGCCAGCAGGCAGGTCAAGTCCGGCGAGGCGCGCGAATTCCATGTGCGCCACATCCTCGTCGCCCTGCCCGAAAACGCGGGCCCGGCCGAGATTGCCAAGGCACGGGCCAAGGCCGAGGCGGCGCTGAAGGAGCTGCAGGGCGGGGCCGAGTTCGCCGGCGTGGCCGCCCGCTTCTCCGACGCGCGCGACGCGCTGGAGGGCGGCGACCTCGGCTGGCGCCCGCTCGACCGCCTGCCCACCGTCTATGCCGAGGCCGCGCAGGGCCTCAAGGCCGGCCAGCTGTCCGAACTTTTACGCAGCCCGAGCGGCTTCCACATCATCCAGCTGGCGGAGGTGCGCGGTGCGCAGGGCCAGGCCGCGACGCTGACCGAGACCCACGCCCGCCATATCCTGATCCAGCCACGCGAGAACGTCTCCGACGACGAGGCCCGTCGTCGCCTCGCCGAGCTGCGCGAGCGCATCCTCAAGGGCGAGGACTTCGCCGCCCTGGCGCGCACCTACTCCGATGACAAGGGCTCCGCCGAGCGCGGCGGCGATCTGGGCTGGGCTCGCCCTGGCATGATGGTCGAGGCCTTCGAGCAGGTCATGAACGCCACCGCGCCCGGCCAGGTGAGCGAACCGTTCCGCTCTCCCTTCGGCTGGCACATCGTGCAGGTGCTCGAGCGCCGCGACGCCAGCGGCAATGCCGAGTTCCTGCGCCAGCAGGCGCGCGAGGCCATCGGCCGGCGCAAGGCCGAAGAAGAACTCGAGCGCTGGCAGCGCCGCCTGAAGGACGAGGCCTACACCGAGATCCTCATCGGCAACGGCGCCGGCAAGTGACCACCACGCTGAAATTGGCCCTCACCCCTGGCGAGCCCGCCGGGATCGGGCCGGATCTTGCCATCCAGCTCGTCCAGCAGCCCCTGCCGGTCGAACTGGTGGCCTTCGCCGACCCCGGGCTTCTGCGCGAGCGCGCCGCCCGTCTCGGCCTGCCGCTGACCCTCCTCCCCCATGACCCCCATCGTCCGCCCCGCCTGCCGAATGCAGGGGAGCTGAGCATCGCCACAGTCCCCCTGCGCACCCCCGCCGTGGCGGGGCGGCTGGATCCGGCCAATGCGGAATACGTGCTCGACACCCTGCGCGCCGCCACCCGCGCCTGCCTGGCGGGCGAGATGGCCGGGCTGGTCACCGGGCCGGTGCACAAGGGGGTGATCAACGAGGCCGGCATCCCCTTCACCGGCCACACCGAATTCCTCGCCGATCTTACCGGCGGGCACCCGGTGATGATGCTGGCCACGGGGCATCTGCGCGTTGCCCTGGCGACCACCCATCTGCCCCTGCGTGAAGTCGCGGATGCCATCACCCCCGCCCTGCTGGAGCAGGTCTGCCGCATCCTCGATCATGACCTGCGCGCCCGCTTCGGCCTCGCCCGCCCGCGTATCCTGGTCGCTGGCCTCAACCCGCACGCGGGCGAAGGCGGGCACCTGGGACGCGAGGAGATCGACATCATCGCGCCGGTGCTCGAGCGCCTGCGTAGCGAAGGCATGCAGCTTATCGGCCCCCTGCCCGCCGATACCCTGTTCACCCGCGACCGTCTGCAGCATGCGGACGCCGTGCTCGCCATGTACCACGACCAGGGGCTGCCGGTGCTCAAGTACGCGGGCTTCGGTGAGGCGGTCAACATCACCCTCGGCCTGCCCTTGCTGCGCACCTCGGTCGACCACGGCACCGCGCTGGAACTGGCCGGCACCGGCCGCGCGCGTATCGACAGCCTGCGCCAGGCCGTGCTCATGGCCCACACCATGGTTTCGGCCTCGGCCGCCTCATAGATCGCATGACCACGCACATCCCCCGCAAGCGCTTCGGCCAGCACTTCCTCCACGATCGCGGCGTGATTGCCCGCATCGTCCAGGCCATCGACCCCCGGCCTGGCCAGCGCATCGTCGAGATCGGTCCCGGCCTCGGTGCCCTCACCGTGCCGGTGCTGGAGCGCTGCCAGAGGCTGGAGGTGGTCGAGCTGGATCGCGATGTCATCCCGCACCTGACCGCCGCCTGCCAAGGCAAGGGCGAGCTCATCATCCACCAGGCCGATGCGTTGCAGTTCCGCTTCGCCGATCTTGCCCCACCGGGCGAGCGGCTCAGGATCATCGGCAACCTGCCCTACAACATCTCCACCCCGCTGCTGTTCCACCTGTTCGCCCAGGGGCCGGTGGTACAGGACATGACCTTCATGCTCCAGCTCGAGGTGTGCGAACGTCTGGCTGCGGCGCCGAACAGCGAGCACTACGGCCGCCTGTCGGTGATGGCCCAGTACCATGCCAAGGTCGAATACCTCTTCCACGTCGGGCGTGGCGCGTTCAACCCGCCACCCAAGGTCGAGTCGGGCATCGTCCGCCTCACCCCCCACCTTGAGCCGCCGGTGGAGGTGGGCCATCCGGACATCTTCAGCCGCATGGTCGCCCAGGCCTTCAACATGCGCCGCAAGACCCTGCGCAACGGCCTGAAGGGCTTCGTCGACGAGGCCGGCTTCGCCAGCGCGGGCATCGACCCGCAACGCCGACCGGAAACCCTGAGCCTCACTGAATTCGCGGCGCTCAGCCGGGTAGCCAGCGCCGCCGTCCAGGGCTGAGCGGCGCGGGCGGACAGGCACCATGCACGCTGAACTGCACGTCCACCCCGGCCCTGAAGCACTCGCCGCCGCCGTAGCCCGGCGCTGGGCCACGCTCGCAGAGGAGGCCATCGCGGAGCACGGCCGCTTTACCGTTGCCCTCTCGGGCGGGCGCACCCCGCGCATCCTCTATGAACTACTGGCCAGCCCGGCATGGCGCGACCGCCTCCCCTGGGGCCAGACCGAGTTGTACCTGGGCGATGAACGCTGCGTCCCCGCCGACCATGCGGACAGCAATGCGCGGATGGTGCGCGAGGCCCTGCTCGACCGTCTGCCCCATCCCCCCCTCTTCTTTCCGATGGTGAGCGATCCGATGCGCCCCGAGCAGGACGCCGCGCACTACGCCAGCCTGCTGCGGGAGCGTCTGGGCGATGCGCCGATCCCGACCTTCGACCTGATTCTGCTCGGCATGGGCGCGGACGGCCATTTCGCCTCCCTGTTCCCGGGCACCACGGCGCTCGAAGACCGCGAGGCCTTCGCCCTAGCGCTGCGGGAGGAGCAAGTCGGCCATCGTCGCATCTCGCTCGGCCGCCGGGTCATCGCCGCCGCCCGCCGACGCATCGTCATGGTCACGGGGGCGGACAAGCGGGCCGCCCTGGCCGAGGCCCTGCACGAGCCCGGCTCCCTGCTGCCCATCGCCCGCCTGCAGCGTCAGGCATCGCTCGAATGGCATGTCGACCAGGCGGCCTACCCTGCCAAGCCGGCCGCGGGCGTTTAGAATGATCGTCGTCATTCCAGCCCAGAACACCATGAACACCACCGAATCCCCCGCCAAGATCGAGGTCTCGCCCGAACCCGCCTTCCTCGAGCAACACTCCGACCCGGCGCAGCATCGCTACGTGTTCTCCTACACCATCACCCTGCGCAATGTGGGCGATGTGCCCGCCCAGCTGCTCGAGAGGCACTGGCTCATCACCCACGCCGACGGACGCATCGAGGAGGTGCGCGGCCCCGGCGTGGTGGGCGCCCAGCCGCGCCTCGAACCGGGAGAGAGCTACACCTACTCCAGCGGCGCCGTGCTGGACACCCCGGTCGGCACCATGCAGGGCGACTACCTGTTCGTCACCGACGAGGGCGAGCGGTTCCTGGTGCCCATCCCGCGCTTCACCCTCTCCATCCCCCGGGTGCTGCACTGATGGCCGACGAGCAATCCCCTTCGACGCTCCCCCTGCGACGCGCCTACACCTTCTGGGCACCGATCTACGACGCCCTGATCGACAGTCGCGCCACCCGCCGCGTCCGCCAGCGCAGCATCGAACTTTTGCGTGACTGGGGAGGCAAGCGGGTGCTTTTGGTCGGGGTGGGCAGCGGATTGGACCTGCCTTTCCTGCCTCATGATGGGACTTACACCGGCATCGACATCACCCCGGCCATGCTTGAGCGCGCCCGGCGCCGGGCGCAGCGCTGCGGCTGCCCGATCCGGCTGATGAGCGGCAATGCCATGAGCCTGCCGTTCGACGACGGCGAATTCGACCGCATCGTCATGCACCTGATTCTGGCCGTGGTGCCGGACCCAGCTCGCGCACTGTGCGAGGCCGCGCGGGTGCTCAGGCCGGGCGGTGAGATCCTGATCCTCGACAAGTTCCTCCGCCCCGGCCAGCGCGCACCCTTCCGCCGCGCCCTGAACGTCCTCACCCGTCACCTCGCCACCCGCACGGACGTGGTGTTCGAAGACATCCTGGCGCAATGTCCCGGCCTTACCCTCGTGCATGACGAACCGGCCTTCCTCGGCGGCTGGTTCCGCCACATCATCCTGCGCAAGGAGTAAGGACATGGCCGTGTATGCCGTAGGTGACCTGCAGGGTTGCCTGGATCCGCTGCGGCGGCTGCTGGAGCGGCTCGCCTTCGACCCGGCCCGCGACCGCCTGTGGCTGGTCGGCGACCTGGTCAACCGCGGCCCGCAATCCCTCGAAGCGCTGCGCTTCGTGCGCGACCTGGGCGAGGCAGCACTCACCGTCCTCGGCAACCACGACCTGCACCTGCTGGCCGTGGCCCTGGCGGGCAAGAAGACCAAGGGCAAGGATACCCTCACCCCCATCCTCGCCGCCCCCGACCGGGACGAACTCATCGACTGGCTGCGCCGCCAGCCCCTGCTGCACCACGAGCCGGACCTGCGGGCGGTCCTGGCGCATGCGGGCATCCCACCGGACTGGGACATCCCCACCGCCGCGGCCTGTGCGCGGGAGGTGGAGGCGGTGCTCGCGGGCGATGAGGTACGGGACTTCCTGGCCGAGATGTACGGCGATCACCCCGACCGCTGGGATGCCGGCCTGGATGGACTGGAGCGCCTGCGCTACACGGTCAACGCCCTCACCCGCATGCGCTACCTCACCCCGGACGGGCGGCTGGAATTCAAGTACAAGTGCGCGCCGGAACAGGCGCCGGACGGGTTGATCCCTTGGTATGCCGCCCCACGTGCGCCGCTCGGCGCGACGGTGGTGTTCGGCCACTGGTCGACCCTCGGCCGCATCCGCCTGCCTGGGGCCATCGGCCTGGACACCGGCTGCCTGTGGGGCGGGAGGCTGACCGCGGTGCGACTGGACGAGGAAGGCCTGCCGCTGGCCCATGAGGACTGCACGGGCTACCAGAAGCCGGGCTGAGCCGGCGGTCAGTGATCAGAGAAACAAACCGTTGATCGCTGCTCCCTGACGACCGGCCACTCACTGACCACTCCAGGGGTTACCAGCGCCCGAAGCTGACGGTGCCCGTCCCGCGCTCGTGGGGATAACGGCGCTGCAGGGTGATGAAGCTATAGGGCACGCTGTTCTCGTCATCCGCGGGGTGCTGCTCCTCGTGGATCACGCCCCAGTCACGCCGATCATAGGCCGGGAACCAGGTGTCCCCCTCGAAGCTGCCGTGCACCAGGGTCAGAATCATGCGGTCTGCGCGCGGCAGGAATTGGAAGTAGACGTTCGCCCCACCCGCCACCATGGCCTCCCCCGCATCGCCCGCCACTTCGCGCGCGGCCTCCAGTGCATCATTGATGGTGTGCGCCACGATCACGCCCTCAGGATGGTAGTTCGTATCGCGGGTGATCACGATGGTGGTGCGGCCCGGCAGGGGGCGGCCGATCGACTCGAAGGTCTTACGCCCCATGATGACCGGCTTGCCCAGAGTCATGGCCTTGAAGTGCCGCAGGTCGGCAGGCAGGCGCCAGGGCAGGCCGTCGCCCTTGCCGATCAGGCGCTGGCTGTCCATGGCGGCGATGATGGTGACACGCATGGCTTATTCGATCGGAGGTTGGCTCGGGTAGCGGGCGGAGCCGAATTTCAGCGCCAGCACCGCTGCAGTCAGGATAAGGATGCTACCCGAATAGACGAGGATTTCCTCCATGCTCATCGCCTTCATGTCCACCACGAGCACGCGGGTCAGCGCGGTGATGGCGATGTAGACGAGGAAGCGCACCGGCAGGCGGTGGGTGCGGAAGTAGATCCCCACCATGGCCAGCACTTCGAGGTAGATGAACAGCAGCAGGATGTCCTTCAGCGTCGGCGCCGCTTCACCCATGAAGATATGGCCGAACTCGCCGAAGGCCGACCAGACGGTGGCGACGGCGATGGCAAACAGCATCAGGTTATGCAGGAAGGAGGTGATGAAGTTGCCGACGCGGTCGACCACCCTGCTGTTGTGGATACGCGTACCGGACTCAGCCATGGCTTCAATGCTCCGTCAGACGGCCACCGGGGCCTTGATGTGGGGATGGAACTGGTAATCCTCGAGGCTGAAGTCCTCGAAGCGGAAGGCGAAGATGTCCTTCACCGCTGGATTCAGCCGCATGCGCGGGAGGGGGAGCGGCTCGCGCGAGAGCTGCAGGTCGGCCTGTTCCAGATGGTTCAGGTAGAGGTGGCAGTCGCCACCGGTCCAGATGAACTCGCCGGGCTGAAGGCCGGTCACCTGCGCCACCATCATGGTCAGCAAGGCGTAGCTCGCGATGTTGAACGGCACGCCGAGGAAGATGTCCGCGCTGCGCTGGTAGAGCTGGCAGGAGAGCCGGCCGTCCGCGACATAGAACTGGAAAAAGGCATGGCAGGGCGGCAGGGCCATCTTGTCGATCTCCCCCACATTCCAGGCGGAGACGATCAGGCGGCGCGAGTCCGGGTTGGTTTTGATCTGCTCGATGACCTGGCTGATCTGGTCGATGTGACGGCCGTCCGGCGCGGGCCAGCTGCGCCACTGCACGCCGTACACCGGCCCGAGCTCGCCGGCTTCGTCTGCCCACTCGTCCCAGATGCTGACGCCGTGCTCCTTGAGGTAGGCGATGTTGCTGTCCCCCCGCAGAAACCACAGCAGCTCGTGAATGATGGACTTGAGATGCAGCTTCTTGGTGGTGACCAGCGGAAACCCCGCGGAGAGGTCGAAGCGCATCTGGTAACCGAACACGCTGCGCGTGCCGGTGCCAGTGCGGTCGTGCTTCTCGATGCCGTGATCGCGCACGTGGCGCATCAGTTCAAGGTACTGCTTCATGCGTGCTGCCGCTTGCGGTAAGCCATGATGAGGAAGGATGCCCCGACAAGGATCATCGGCAAGGATAACAACATGCCCATGGACAGCCAGCCCCCGAAGATGAAGCCGAGATGGGCATCCGGCTCCCGGACCTGCTCCACGGCAAAGCGGAAGCAACCGTAGAGCAGCAAAAAGAGACCGGAGACGGCCATCCGCGGGCGGGGCCTGGCCGAGAACCACCACAGCAGGGCGAACAGCACGATGCCCTCGAGGAAGCCCTCATAGAGCATGGAGGGGTGGCGCGGCAGGCTGTCCACATGCGGGAACACCATGCCCCAGGGCAGCTCGGTCGGCCGCCCCCACAGCTCGCCATTGATGAAATTGCCCAGCCTTCCGGCCAGCAAGGCTGGCGGCACCAATGGGGCGACGAAATCAGCCACGGTGAAGAAATGGCGGTCCGTCCGGCGAGCATACCAGGCCATCGCCAGGATCACGCCCAGCAGGCCGCCGTGGAAGGACATCCCGCCCTCCCACACCCGCAGCAGCATCAGCGGGTCGGCAAGGAAGCTCTGGAACTTGTAGAACAGGACATAGCCGATCCGTCCGCCGAGGATCACCCCGAGCGCGATGTAGAACAGCATGTCCCCCGGCTCCTCCTTGCCAAAGCCCTTGGCCTCGGCACGCAGGCGGCCCAGGCCCCAGGCCAGGGCAAAGCCGACCAGGTACATCAACCCATACCAGTGGATCTTGAGCGGGCCGAGCTGGAGGGCGACGGGGTCGATGTGCGGGTAGACGAGCATGGCGGAGTCGGTGGTCAGGCGGGAAGGATGCGGGTGTAGACGGCCTTCAGGTAGTCCGTCTCGGGAATGGCCGGGTGCACCGGATGGTCGGCCCCTTGGCGACCGAATTCGAGGATCTGCATGGAGCGATCGACATGCCGCGCCGCGGCCCACATCAGCTCCGGCAGCTTGTCGCGCTGCAGGTGGTGCGAGCAGGAGCAGGAGATCAGGATGCCGTCGCGCGCCAGCACCTGCATGGCCAGCTGGTTGACCCGGCGGTAGGCGGCGAGCCCCGCCTCGACGTCCTTGCGCCGCTTGATGAAGGCCGGCGGGTCGCACACGACCACGTCGAAGCGCTCGCGCTCCTCACGCAGGCCGCGCAGGACCTCGAACACGTCGCCCTCGAGTGTGCGCAGCCCCTCGCCCACCCCATTCAGCCCGGCATTGACGCGCGCCTGCGTGAGGGCGAGTGCAGAGGCATCCACGCACACCGCCTCGCTCGCGCCGTGGCGCAGGGCCTGCACGCCCCAGCCGCCCATGTAGGAAAAGAGGTCCAGCACGCGCGCGCCCTTGACGTAGCGCGCAAGGCGCACGCGGTTGTCGGCCTGATCGAAAAACCAGCCGGTCTTCTGCCCATCCCACGGGCGCACGCGGAAGGTCGCGCCGTTCTCGATCAGATCGACCTCCTCCGGCACCTCGCCGTAGGCCAGCTCGATGCCCTTCTCCAGCCCCTCAAGCTCGCGGCTGGGGGTGTCGTTGCGCAGCAGGATGCCGGTGGGCCGCAGCACCTTGACCAGCGCCTCGATGATGGCCTCGCGCACCGCCTCCATGCCAGCCGTCGTGACCTGCGCCACCAGCACGTCGCCGTAGCGGTCGACCACGAGGCCCGGCAGGCCGTCGGCCTCGCCGTGCACCAGGCGGTAGTGCGGCGTCGGGAACAGGCGCTCGCGCAGGGACAGGGCGATCTTCAGCCGGTGCACGATCAGCGAACGGTCGAGCAGATGCTCGCCGCGGCCAAACATGCGCGCGGCGATCAGGGAGTGCGGATTGACGTAGGCCAGCCCCATCGCCTTGCCGTTGTTGGCCACCACCACCACCTGCTGACCCGGGGCGAAGCCGGTCAGCGGGGTCGCCTGGGTGTCGACCTCGTTGCTGTAGATCCAGGGATGACCGGCACGCAGGCGGCGGTCCTCGTTTTTCTTCAACCGCAGCAGGGCCAGGTTGGGGACATCGGCGTTCAGTGAGGTCATGCATGTCGCTCCTTACGACTTTGCATCATACCCCGTGCATGCGTCCCGGGGCGATGGCCCGCCATGCCCCGGCCACCGCCTTCATCGGGCCTTCATCCGTCTGCCACGGAAGTGCAACGCGGGATGCCTAGCATGCCCTGTCAAGTTGTATCCGGAGGTCCGCGCCATGACCACGAACGCCCATGAGTCCCGCCTGAAGGTCCAACTCGCCGCGCATGCGGATGACATTCAGCGCAGCCAGCGTCTGCGCCATCAGGTCTTCGTTGAGGAAATGGGCTGCAAGGCCCAGGTCGAAAACGGCCTGGAATTCGACCGCTATGACCCCTTCTGCCATCACCTGCTGGTGATCGATCAAGACAGCGACACCGTGGTCGCCAGCACCCGCATCCTCACCGACACCCAGGCCCGGGCCGCCGGCGGTTTCTACTCCGCCAACGAATTCGACATGGACATGATCCACCACCTGCCCGGCCGGGTGATGGAGATCGGCCGCACCTGCGTGCACCCCGAACATCGCAACGGCGCCACCATCGGCATGCTGTGGCAGGGGCTGGCCCGCTTCATGGAGATCCACCACATCGGCCACCTGTTCGGCTGCGCCAGCATCCCGATGCATGACGGGGGCCTCGCAGCACGCCAGATCTTGGACGAGCTGCGCGAAAAGCACCTGAGCCCCGAAGACCAGCGCGTGGTCCCCCGCCTGCCGCTGCCGAGGATCGACGCCGCCGTGCAGGCCGATGGCAAGGTGCGCATGCCGCCGCTGCTCAAGGCCTACATGCGCCTGGGCGCGCAGATCTGCGGCGAGCCCTGCTGGGACCCCGAATTCGGCTGCGCCGACATCTTCATCCTGCTCGATGTCGATCGCCTGCAGGCACGCTATCATCGCCACTTCGTCCTCCGTCAGGCCCCCATCCAGCATGAAGCCCGCCCGGCCGCCCGCGAGGTGGCTTAAGACCCTCAGGGTCGCCCTGCAGCTTGTGTGGGGCGTCCTGCGCATCCTCTTCATCCGCGATCCCTTCGCCCCGCGCAACGCCCGCGTCATCCGCGCCTGGCATGCGGCGGTGTGCCGAGCCCTGGGCCTTGACGTGGTGGTCCATGGCCAGCCGCTGCCCGGTGCGCTGTATGCCAGCAACCATGTCTCCTGGCTGGACATCCCGGTGCTCGCGAGCCAGATCGATCGATCCCGCTTCCTGTCGAAAGCCGAGGTGGGTGGCTGGCCGCTCATCGGCTTTCTCGCGCGCCGCGCCGGCACCCTGTTCATCCAGCGCGGCAACGGCCAGCAGGACGCCACGCAGCAGATCGCCGGGGCCCTGCGCCAAGGGCAGGGGGTGATGCTCTTCCCCGAGGCCACCACCACCAACGGCCTGCACCTCAAACGCTTCCATCCCCGCCTGTTGCAGGCCGCGGTGGAAGCAGGCTCCCCCATCCAGCCGGTCGCCATCCGCTACCTCGATGCCGAGGGGCAGCCCAACCCCCGTGCCGCCTACACCGGCAACGACAGTGTCACGGACACCCTGCGCCGCGTGGTGGCCGAAGACGGCATCCGTGTTGAGGTGCATTTCCTGCCCCCCATCCACCCCGCCGACCACTCGCGCAGCCAGCTCGCCTCTCTCGCCCACACCCGCGTGGCCGAGGCGCTGGGCTTCGCCCACCATGCCGAGGCGGGGACATGAGCACGCGGTGGTGGGCGACCAAGACACTGGATGAGATGAGCCCGCAGGAGTGGGAGAGCCTGTGCGACGGCTGCGGCCTGTGCTGCCTGCACAAGCTGGAGGACGAGGACGACGGCACGGTGTACACCACCAACGTGGCCTGTGAACTGTTGGACTGTGCCAGCGCGCGCTGTACGGACTACCCCAACCGCCAGCGGCGCGTGCCAGGCTGCACCGTGCTGCGCCCACAGGACGTGGCGCGCTTCCACTGGCTGCCGTCCACCTGTGCCTACCGTTGCCTCGCCGAAGGCCGTCCCCTGCCCGCCTGGCATCCGCTGCTCAGCGGCGACCCGGACTCCACCCGCAAGACCGGCCATTCGGTGGCCGGCCGCTGCCTATCCGCACGGGACATCCCCCTCGATGCCCTGGAGGATCACATCGTGGATTGGCCGATGCCCACCGAGTGATTCCGGTTGGTCTTGCCTGCCACGCTGCGGCCATGGACAATCCATGGTCATGCGCACACCCCCATCCCCCATCAAGACCTCACGTCGCCTGCTCGCCCTGTGGCTGGCGCTGTGCGTGGCCTTGCTCTCGACCCTGACGAGTCAGGTCGAGCTGGTCGAGGAAACGGTGGACTCGGTGCAGACCATCTCCGGGCTGGGCAGCATCGAGCTGCCCGATGCTCCGGATCATGACCCTTTCCCCCTGGGCCTCGCGGCGGCGGCTGACCGCCTGTGCAGCCCCCCCTCGCCCCTTCTCGCCCCTCCCTTCCAGCCCACCACCATCGCCCTGGACACCCCTCCCCCCCGACGGGTCTGATCCGGGTGCTTCCAGGAGCTCGGCCTGCACGCCGCGCTCGCAGGTGTCCCGCACCCTGATGTTGCCCCGTGCTCTGGCGGCCAACAGCGTGTCTGATCCGCTCGAGTCCAGATAAAGACCACGACGACCAGGTGGACACATGACCCTCCGTTCCCCGGGCCGCGCCCTGCCGACGGCAGCGCGACTGGCCCCGACCTTGCTGCTGCTCTCCCTGTCTGCCAGCCCTGCTCTGGCCCAGCCCGCAGGCCTCACTGAGCCACCGTCGCTCGCCGCGCTGAATACCTTGAGTCTCATTGGTGCCATCAACCTGACCCTTGACCGCTACCCCGACCTGGATGCGGCACGTGCCGCCCTGGACGAGGCCACGGCCCGCTTGGAGCAAACCCAGCGACTGCCTAACCCCGAGCTGGAGCTGCTGACCGGCCGGTTGCAGGGCCGCCGCGACGACGTGCCCGAGGGGGCGCGCCACAACCTCGGCCTGACCCAACCTTTGGTCTGGCCCGCCGCCCGTGCCGCGCGGTTCGAGGCGGGCCGCCAGGAGGTGGAGGTGGCGAAGATGGACTACGAGCGCATCCGCCTGGAGCTTGCTCATCAGGTCAAGCTCGCCTACCTGGAGGTTCTGCGCGCACAGAACCTGCTGCGCCTGGCGGAGGAGGATTACCAGCACATCCTCGGGGTGCGCGACCGGATCAAGGCCAAGGTGCAGGTGGGGGAGTCCCCCCGCTACGAGGCGGTGAAGGCGGAGGCCGAGGCCCTGACCGCCGCCCGCCAGGTGGAGGCGGCGAAGGACCAGCTGCGCGCCAGCCAGGCCCTCTTGGCCCATCTCACCGGGCGTGCGAGTAGTGCGCTCAGCCCGCTGAAAAGCCTGCCGCCGGAAAAGCTGGAGCTCGCCGAGCTGCATCAGGCCATGGTGCAGGGCAATCCGCGGTACGCCCAGGCGCGTGCACGCGTAGCCGCGGCCCGCGCGGGGGTGGAGGAGGCGCGTGCTGATCGCCTCCCGCCGCCCACCCTGAAGGCCCAGTTCGAACGCGCCCCGGACAGTGATGCCTGGCTGATCGGCCTAGCGCTGCCCGTGCCGCTGTTCGATCAACGGCAAGGGGTGGTGGCCGCGGCCGAGGCCCGCCTGGACCGCAGCCTGGCGGAAGGGCGGTTGGAGCTGTTGCAACTCGAACGCGCCCTGGAGCAGGCCTTCTACCAGTACCGTCGGGCGCGGACCCAGTGGCAGGCCCTGGAAGGGGGCCTTCTGACCGAGGCCAAGGCTGCCCTGACGGTGGCCGAGGAGGCCTTCCGCGCCGGTGAGCGCGTCATCCTGGACGTGCTCGATGCCCGCCGCACCCTGCGCGCCGTGCGCGTGGATGGCGTCCATGCCCTGTTTGATACCTATGCCGCCCTGGTCGAGCTCGAACGCCTGACCACCCGCCCCCTGCTTGCCGAGACTGCCGAATGAAAGCCTTTCCGTCCTCCCTGCTGGTATTGACCCTGAGCCTGATCCTCGCCGGTTGCCAGGACGCCCCGCCGCCCCCGGCCACCCCCACCGCCTCGGCCCCCCAGGACCCCTACCGCATCACCCCAGCGGCCAGTCTGCGCGAGCGCCTGACCCTGGCTACGGTGGAGATCGGCGAGTGGCGTGAAATCGAGCGCGTGCCGGGTTCGGTGCGGCTGGATGAGCGGCGCATGGCGCGCATCGGCTCGGCGGTCAGCGGCCGGGTCAGCAGCATCCTGGTGCAGCCTGGCGACAAGGTCGAGCGCGGGGATGTGCTCGCCATCCTCAACAGCACCGAGCTGGCCGAGGCCCAGCTGGCCTACCTCAAGGCCCTCTCCAACCGTCAGCTCAAGGCACGCGAGGTGCAGCGCGCCCGCGCGCTGGTGAACATCGGCGCGATCAGCGAGGCTGAATTGCAGCGGCGCGAGACCGATTACGACGAGGTGAGCTTCGAGGTCAGCGCCCTGGCCGACCAGCTGCGGGTGCTCGGCATGACGCCGCAGGCCATCGAACAACTGGCCAAGAGCCGCAAGATCAACTCCAGCGCCCCCTTGACCGCGGGCCTTGCGGGGACGGTGATCTCCCGCAGCATCGCCCCAGGGCAGGTGTTGCAGGCCACCGACGATGCCTTCGTCATCGCCGATCTTTCGCATGTGTGGGTGGTGGCGGAGGTGCCGGAGCAGGCCGCCTCTGACCTGGGCGTGGGCCAGCAGGTACGACTGCGCTTCCCGGCCCTGGACGAGGATGCCCCGCGGGTGGGCGAGCTAATCCACATCAGCGCCACGGTCAATCCCGAGACCCGCACCATCTCCGTGCGCTCGGACGTGGACAACGCCGATGGCCGCCTCAAGCCCGACATGCTGGCGATCATGGAGATCCATGGCCGCGCACAGCGCGTGCCTGTCATCGACGCGCGCGCCGTGGTGCGTGAGAACAACCTTGACTACGTGTTCGTCGAACAGACGGATGGCAGTTTCCGCCTCACCCCGGTCACCCTAGGCCCCGAGCGGGAGGGCCGGCGCCCGGTGCTCGGCGGACTGGAGGCCGGGGTGCGCATCGTCACCGACGGGGCCTTCCACCTCAACAACGAGCGTCGCCGCCAGGAGCTGGAGTAAGCCATGGTCAATGGTCTGATCCGCTTTGCGCTCGAGCAGCGCATCGTCATCGCCGCGCTGGCCCTGGTGCTGTTGGCCTTCGGCCTGTTCGCGGTGCAGAAGCTGTCGGTGGATGCCTTCCCCGATGTGACCAACGTGCAAGTGCAGATCGCCACCGAGGCCCCCGGCCGCTCGCCGGATGAGGTGGAGCGGCTGGTCACCGTACCGCTGGAGATTGCCATGACCGGCCTGCCGGGGCTGACCGAGCTGCGCTCGCTCAACAAGAACGGGCTGTCGCTGATCACCCTGGTGTTCACCGACGACACGGATGTCTATTTCGCCCGCCAGTTGGTGATGGAGCGGCTGTTGGAGGTCGGCGAGCGCCTGCCAGCCGGCATCACCCCCGTCTTGGGGCCGGTCTCCACGGGTCTTGGCGAGGTGTACCAGTACACCCTGGAGCATCCCAGTGACGGCCAGCGCGCCCTCAGCGAGCAGGAGCTGATGGAGCGGCGCATCGTGCAGGACTGGGTGGTCCGCCCCCTGCTGCGCGGCATCCCCGGGGTGGCGGAGATCAACTCCCAGGGCGGCTACGTCAAGCAGTACGAGGTGCTGACCCAGCCCTCGCTGCTGCGCCACTACGGGCTGACCCTGCAGGATGTGATGGAGGCCCTGCAGCGCAACAATGCCAACGCCGGGGGCGGCATCCTGCCGCAGGGGCCGGAGCAGTACCTGGTGCGTGGGGTCGGCCTTCTGCGCGATGCGCGCGACATCGAGATGATCGTGCTCAAGGAGGTCAACGGCATCCCGGTGTACATCCGCGATGTGGCGAGCGTGCGCATCGGTCACATGGTGCGCCACGGGGCGGTGATCAAGAATGGCGACACCGAGGCCGTCGGTGGCATCGTCATGATGATCCGCGGCGGCAATGCCAAGGAGGTGGTCAGCCGCATCCAGCAGCGCGTGGCGGAGATCAACGCGCGCGGCATGCTGCCGGGCGGGCTGAAGATCGTTCCCTACTATGATCGCAGCGAACTGGTGGACGCCGCCCTGTTCACCGTGGTCAAGGTGCTGCTGGAGGCGGTGGTATTCGTCATCATCGTGCTGGTGGTCTTCCTCGGCGACTGGCGCTCCTCGCTGATCGTGGTCGCCACCCTCATCCTCACCCCGCTGGTCACCTTCATGGTGATGAACGAGGTGGGGCTGTCGGCCAACCTGATGTCGCTTGGGGGTCTGGCGATTGCCATTGGCCTGATGGTGGATGGCGCGGTGGTGATGGTGGAGAACGCCTATGCCCACCTTGGCCGCCCGGAGAACCGCGGCGAGAGCCGCCTGCGGGTCATCCTCGGCGCCGCACGCGAGGTCAGCACGCCGGTGGTGTTCGGAGTGGGGATCATCATCCTCGTCTTCCTCCCCCTGATGACCCTGCAGGGCATGGAGGGCAAGATGTTCGCCCCGCTCGCCTACACCATCGCCATTGCCCTGGCGGTGGCGCTGGTGCTGGCCCTCACCCTCACCCCGGTGCTCGCCTCCTACATCCTCAAGGGCGGCAAGGAGCACGACACGCGCCTCATTGCCCTGCTCAAGCGCCCGTATCTGGCCCTGCTCGACTGGGCCCTGGGGCATGAGCGCACGGTGATTGGCGCGGCGGCCGGGCTTTTGGCCCTCACCCTCGGGCTGTTTGGCATGCTCGGCACCTCGTTCATCCCCGAGATGAAGGAAGGGTCGCTGGTGCCGAACATCATCCGCGTGCCCAATATCAGCCTGGACGAGTCGATCAAGATGGAAATGGAGGCGATGAAGCGGGTGAGCGAGGTGCCGGGGGTCAAATCGGCCATCTCGGGCCTGGGCCGCGGCGAGAGCCCGGCCGACCCGCAGGGGCAGAACGAGTCCACCCCGATCGTCTCGCTGCTGCCGCGTGACCAATGGCCGGAAGGCTGGACCCAGGACGACATCGCCGAGGCGATCCGCGAGAAGCTCGCGGTGCTGCCCGGGGCGCAGATCGTCATGGCCCAGCCGATCTCCGACCGGGTGGATGAGATGGTCACCGGGGTGCGCTCGGACGTGGCGGTCAAGGTGTTTGGCGATGATCTGGAGCTGCTCAAGGCCAAGGCCGAGGAGATCGCCCGCCTCGCCGGCACCATCCCCGGCGCGCGCGACATCCGCGTCGAGCGCATCACCGGTCAGCAGTACCTGAACATCGACATCGACCGCCAGGCCCTGGCCCGCCACGGGCTGAACGTGGCCGAGGTCAATGACATGATCGAGACCGCCATCGGCGGGCGGATTGCCACCGAGCTGTACGAGGGCGAGCGTCGCTTTGGCGTGCTGCTGCGCTACCCGGAGATGTACCGCGACAACATCGCCGGCATCCGCCGTCTGCAGCTGATCGCCCCGGGCGGGGAGCGGGTGCCGCTGGAGGATGTGGCGCGCATCGAGGTCCTGGACGGACCGGCGCAGATCAGCCGGGAGAATGCCAAGCGGCGGATCGTGGTCGGGGTCAACGTGCAGGGGCGCGATCTCGGCGGCTTCGTCGCCGAGCTGCAGGCCGCCACGGCGGCCAAGATCAGCCTGCCGGAGGGCTATTACCTCGAATGGGGCGGGCAGTTCCAGAACATGGACCGGGCGATGAAGCATCTGATGATCATCATCCCCGCGACCGTGGCGGCGATCTTCTTCCTGTTGTTCATGCTCTTCAACTCGGTGCGCATGGCCACCCTGATCATGTTGGTCTTGCCCTTCGCCTCCATCGGCGGGGTCATTGCCCTCTTGATCACCGGCGAGTACCTCTCGGTACCGGCCTCGGTGGGCTTCATTGCCCTGTGGGGGATTGCCGTGCTCAATGGCGTGGTGCTGATCTCCTATGTGCGCAGCCTGCGCGACGAGGGCCTGGCGCAGAAGGACGCCCTGCGTCAGGCCTGCCAGCAGCGCTTCCGGCCAGTGATGATGACTGCGACCGTGGCCATGCTGGGACTTATCCCCTTCCTGTTTGCCTCAGGGCCTGGCTCGGAGGTGCAAAAGCCGCTCGCGATCGTCGTGATCGGCGGGTTGATCACTTCCACCCTGCTGACCCTGGTGGTGCTACCCACCCTGTATCGTTTCTTTGAAGAGCGCCGCGTGGAGGCCTGAGCATGAAAGAGATCAAAGCCATCGTCCAGCCGCACCGGCTGCCCAAGATCCGCGCGGCCTTCCGCCACATCAAGGACTTTCCCGGCATGACCGTCACCCGCGTTGAGGGCGCCGGGGCCAACGAGCGGCGGGAGGTGCGCAGCATCAAGGACGAGCTGGCGGAATACTCCCCCAAGGTGCGGATCGAGATCCTCTGCCCCAACGAGCTGGTGGAGGGCATCCTCCAGGTGCTGGTGGAGGTGGGGCATACCGGCAACCGCGGGGATGGGGTGGTGTGGGTGACCTCGGTCGAGCGCATGATCAAGCTCACCGAGAAGATCGAGGTGGTGGATATCCCGCATTAAGCCCGATCACGGGCCGCCTCACCCCCGCGCCGGCATAAGGCGCAAGGCCAGGAACACCCCCGCTGCGGCCACCACGATGGACGGCCCGGCAGGGGTGTCGTAGTGCAGGGAGGCCATGAGCCCCAGGGCAACCGCCAGCGCGCCGATCCCGGCCGCCCCCAGGGCCATCTGCACCGGCGTGCGCGCCAGCCGCCGCGCAGCGGCGGCGGGAATGATCAGCATGGACACGGTCAGAAGGATGCCGACCAGCTTCATCGCCAGCGCAACGAACACCGCCAGCACCAGCATGAAGGCCAGGCGCAGGACCATCACCCGCCGCCCCTCCACCGCGGCCAGCTCCTCGTGCACCGTCAGGCTGAGCAGCCCCTGCCACAGCCAGGCCAGCAGCGCGAGGCCCAGCAGGTCGGCCACAGCGATCCACAGCAGCTCCTGCGGGCGCAGGGCGAGGATGTCGCCGAACAGGTAGGCGAACAGGTCGACCCGCACCTCCTCCATGAAGGCCAGCACGACGAGACCGAGGGCGAGGCTGGCATGAGCCAACAGGCCGAGGAGGGTGTCCTCCGCCAGCCCCTCCGCCGGATGCCGGCGCGCCAGGACGATGGCGATCACCGCCCCCACCGCCGCTACGCCAATCATCGGTTCAAGATGAAGGAGCAGGCCGAGGCCGACCCCAAGGAAGGCCGAATGGGCCAGGGTTTCGCCGAAATAGGCCATCCGCCGCCAGACCACGAAGCAGCCGAGCGGCCCGGCCAGCAGCGCCACACCCACGCCACCGAGCAGGGCATAGCCGAGGAAATCGGGAACCGGGAACTCAATCATGCCTGCACTCCTTGCCACACTCCGGGCCATGCCGCTGTCCGTGTGGAATCACGTTGCCGTGGAGGTCGTGGTGGTGGTCGTGCCGATGCTGGTAGAGCGCAAACCCCTCCCAGTCCGGGCCGAACAGGCGCAGGTACTCGGGATGGCGGCTGATCGACTCGGGCGTGCCAACGCAGCAGACATGGCGCTCCAGACACACCACCTCGTCGGTCGCCGCCATGACCAGGTGCAGGTCGTGCGAGATCATCAACACACCGCAGCCCGTTTCATCCCGCAGGCGGGCAATCAGGGCATACAGCTCCTGCTGGCCGTGCACGTCCAGCCCCTGCGCGGGCTCATCCAGCACCAACAGGTCCGGTCGGCGCAGCAGGGCGCGCGCCAGCAGGATGCGCTGCATCTCGCCGCCGGACAGCGCGCGCAGCTGCCGCTGCCGCAGGTATCCCGCGCCCAACCCGTCAAGCACCTCGCTCCGATGCCCGGCGCTGCTCGCCCCCGCCAGGCGCAGGAAGGCATCCACGTCCATCGGCAAGGAGGGGGGCGGCTGAAAGCGCTGCGGCACGTAGCCCACCACCAGCCCCTCGCGGCGTTCGATCCGCCCCGCATCGGCCTTCATCAGCCCAAGCAGCACACGCACCAGCGTGGTCTTGCCCGCCCCATTGGGCCCCACCAGGGTGACGATCTGGCGCGGGGCGACCGAAAGCCCAACCCCGTCGAGCAAGCGTGTTCCGTCACGCTCGACAGTCACGCCTTCCGCCTGGATCAGAGAAGAGGTATCCGCCATGCATGCCTCCATCGCCACGTTTTGGCGCTATGATGTGGCGTTATAAAGTAACGTCATTGTTGCACACACAGGTGTCCCCATGCGATTCATCCGCCATCTACTGCCCATCCTCGCCCTGGCCATCAGTGCACCGCTCGCGGCTGCCCCACAGGTCGCCACCAGCATCAAACCCATCGACGACCTGGTGCGCGCGGTGATGGAGGGCGTCGGCGAACCCATCCGTCTTATTCCCCCCGGCAGCTCGCCCCATACCTACGCCCTCAAGCCTTCCGAACGGCTGGCGCTGGACAAGGCGGACGTGCTGTTCTGGATCGGTCCGGAGGTCGAGACCGCGCTGGCCAAGGCCAGCAAGACCCTGCGCCCCAGCGCCCGCATCATCACCCTCTCGACCCTGCCGGACATCGAGCTTCTCCCCGCCCGCACCGGCGGCGACTGGGAAAGAAAGCACCCCGCCCCCAAGCGTGACGAGCACGACGAGCACCACCACGGCGGCAGCTTCGATGGCCATCTCTGGCTCGCCCCGGCCAATGCCAGCATGATCGTGCGCGCCGCCAGCGCCACCCTGTCCGCCGCCGACCCCGAGCACGCCCCTCAGTATGCCGCCAATGCCGAGAAGGCCATCCGCCGCCTTGCCGCCCTCAACGATGAACTGGAGCGCAAGCTTGAGCCGGTGGCCGACAAGCCCTTTATCGTCTTCCACGACGCCTACCAGTATTTCGAACACGCCTACGGCCTGCGTGCCGCTGGCTCCATCCTGGTGAGCCCCGAGGCCATGGCCTCCGCCGGCCGGGTGCAGGCCATGCGGGAGAAGATCAAACAGCTCGGCGCGGTATGCGTGTTCAGCGAGCCGCAGTTCGAACCCAAGCTGGTGCAGACCCTGATCGAGGGCACCCCGGCCCGCACCGGCGTACTCGACCCCCTGGGCGCCCAGCTCCCGCCGGGGCTTGAAGGCTACGAGCAACTGCTGCGCCAGCTGGCCGACAACCTGACGGCCTGTCTGGCAGCGGCGCGTTAACCGGGCAATATGCGTTTCACCCTCTCCCCCGGCCCCTCCCCCCTCAAGGGGGAGGGGAGAAAGGCGTGCCCCCTCCGGCAGCACTCAGCCCGAACATAGCACGTTCCCTCCCCACCTCGGGGGGAGGGTTAGGGAGAGGGGGCAACGCCCTATCCCGCTCACTCACCCCCAGCACTTTCCCCTCGCCAACCCCAAGGCACACCGGGCCCGACCTGTTACAATCGCCCACCTGTTTTGACCCTCCACCGATCCTGGCAGGTTTCCGGCATGTCCCCTCTCACCCGCGACCAGCGCCTCGCCGCGCTCCACGCCGCTTTGCGCGAGCGCATCGTCATCCTCGACGGCGCCATGGGCACCATGATCCAGCGCTACAAGCTCGACGAGGCAGCCTACCGCGGGGATCGCTTCAAGGATTGGGGCCATGACCTGAAGGGCAACAACGACCTGCTGGTGCTGACCCAGCCTGCGATCATCCGCGAGATCCACCAAGCCTACCTCGAGGCCGGGGCGGACATCCTCGAGACCAACAGCTTCAATGCCACCCGCATTGCCATGGCGGACTACGCCATGGAGGAGTTGTCCTACGAGATCAACGTCGCGGCGGCCCGCCTGGCGCGTGAGGCGGCGGATGCGATGACCGCCAAGACGCCCGACCGCCCCCGCTTCGTCGCCGGCGTGCTCGGCCCCACCAACCGCACCGCCAGCATCTCGCCGGACGTCAATGACCCGGGCTTTCGCAACGTCAGCTTCGACCAGCTGGTGGAAGCGTACACCGAGTCCACCCGCGGCCTGATCGAGGGCGGCGCGGACATCATCCTGATCGAGACCATCTTCGACACCCTCAACGCCAAGGCGGCGGTGTTCGCAGTGGAGAAGGTGTTCGACGAGGATGGCCTGCGACTTCCGGTGATGATCTCCGGCACCATCACCGACGCCTCTGGCCGCACCCTCTCCGGGCAGACCACCGAGGCGTTCTACAACAGCCTGCGCCATGCAAAGCCGCTGTCCATGGGCCTCAACTGCGCCCTCGGCCCGGACCTATTGCGCCAGTACGTGGAGGAGATGGCGCGGGTCTCCGAGTTCTACGTCTCCGCCCACCCCAACGCCGGCCTGCCGAACGAGATGGGCGAGTACGACCTCGACGCCGATCCGATGGCCGCGCAGATTGCCGAATGGGCGGATTCAGGCTTCCTCAATATCGTCGGCGGCTGCTGCGGCACCACCCCGGAGCACATCCGCGCCATCGCCCAGGCGGTGGCCGGCAAGCCGCCGCGCGTGCCGCCCAAGCCCGAACCCGCCTGCCGCCTGTCGGGTCTGGAGCCGTTCAACATCACCGCCGAGTCGCTATTCGTCAACGTCGGCGAGCGCACCAACGTCACCGGCTCGGCGCGCTTCCGCCGCCTGATCAAGGAGGGCGACTACACCACCGCACTGGAGGTGGCGCGCCAGCAGGTGGAGGCCGGGGCGCAGATCATCGACATCAACATGGACGAGGGGATGATCGACGGCCAGGAGGCCATGGTGCGCTTTTTGAACCTGATCGCCGCCGAGCCGGACATCGCCCGCGTCCCGATCATGATCGACTCCTCCAAATGGGAGATCCTGGAGGCGGGGCTCAAGTGCATCCAGGGCAAGGGCATCGTCAACTCCATCTCGCTCAAGGAGGGCGAGGCGAAGTTCATCGAGCAGGCCCGCCTGTTGCGCCGCTATGGCGCGGCGGTGGTGGTGATGGCCTTCGACGAGGTCGGCCAGGCGGACACCTACCAGCGCAAGATCGAGATCTGCGCGCGCTCCTACCGCGTGCTGGTGGATGAGGTCGGCTTCCCGGCCGAGGACATCATCTTCGACCCCAACATCTTTGCCATCGCCACCGGCATCGAGGAGCACAACCACTACGCGGTGGACTTCATCGAGGCCACCGCCTGGATCAAACAAAACCTGCCGCACGCCATGGTCTCCGGTGGGGTGTCCAACGTCTCCTTCAGCTTCCGCGGCAATGAGCCGGTGCGCGAGGCGATCCACGCGGTCTTCCTCTACCACGCCATCAAGGCCGGGATGACCATGGGCATCGTCAACGCCGGCCAGCTTGCGATTGTCGATGAGCTGCCCGCCGAGCTGCGCGAGCGGGTCGAGGACGTGGTGCTCGACCGCCGCCCGGATGCCACCGAACGGATGCTGGAGATCGCCGAAAAGTACCGCGGTCACGGTGCCGGCGCGGAGGTCAAGGAGGACCTGGAATGGCGCAGCTGGCCGGTGGCCAAGCGCCTGGAACACGCCCTGGTCAAGGGCATCGACGCCTTTGTCGAGCAGGATGTCGAGGAGGCCCGCCAGGCCTTCGAGCGCCCGCTGCACGTGATCGAAGGCCCGCTGATGGACGGCATGAACGTGGTGGGCGACCTGTTCGGCGCCGGCAAGATGTTCCTGCCGCAGGTGGTCAAATCCGCGCGGGTGATGAAGAAGGCGGTCGCCTACCTCATGCCCTACATGGAGGCCGAGAAGGGCACCTGCCAGACCACCTCCGCCGGCAAGGTGCTGATGGCCACGGTCAAGGGCGATGTGCACGACATCGGCAAGAACATCGTCGGGGTGGTACTGCAGTGCAACGGCTTCGAGGTCATCGACCTCGGGGTCATGGTGCCGGCACAGACCATCCTCGACACGGCGGTGAAGGAGAACTGCGACCTCATCGGCCTCTCCGGCCTGATCACCCCCTCACTCGATGAGATGGTGCACGTGGCGAAGGAGATGCAGCGCCTCGGCATCAAGACCCCGCTGATGATCGGCGGGGCCACCACCTCCAAGATCCACACCGCGGTCAAGATCGCCCCGGTCTGTGACCATCCGGTGGTCTACGTGGTGGATGCCTCGCGCGCGGTGGGGGTGGCCTCCAACCTCTTGGGCGCCAACCGCGAGCAGTACGCCGCCGAGATCCGCGAGGAATACCGCCTGCTGGCCGAGCAACGCGCGGCCAACCGGCGTGAGGGCAAGCGGGTGAGCCTGGAGGCCGCGCGGCAGAACCGGCTCAAGCTGGCGTTTGGCTTCGCCGCCTCCCACCCTCACCCCCTCTCCCCTCAAGGGCGAGGGGAGGACAAGCCCCTCCCCCCTGGCGGGGGAGGGGTTGGGGAGAGGGGGGCGGCCACCTGCCAAGCCGGCTGCTGCACCCCGCCCACCCCGGGCTACCTGCCGCCCAAACCGAGCTTCCTTGGCACCCGGGTGTTCGAGGACTACCCGCTCGAAGACCTGGTGGAGCGCATCGACTGGACACCCTTCTTCCAGGCCTGGGAGCTGGCCGGCCGCTTCCCGGCCATCCTCGACGACGAAATTGTCGGCATCGAGGCGCGCAAGCTCTACGCCGACGCCCAGGCGATGCTGGAGCGGATCGTGCGCGAGAAATGGCTCAAGGCCGCCGCCGTGATCGGCTTCTGGCCGGCCAACAGCGTGGACTTCGATGACATCGAGCTGTACACGGACGACACCCGCAGCCAGGTGCTCACGAGGCTCCACCACATTCGCCAGCAGATGGAGCGCCAGGCGGGCAAGCCCAACCTGTGCCTGTCTGACTTCATCGCCCCCAAGGAGAGCGGTGTGCCGGATTATCTTGGCGGCTTTGCGGTCACCGCCGGGATCGGCATCGACGCGAAACTCGCCGAGTTCGAGGCCCAGCACGACGACTACCACGCCATCCTGCTCAAGGCCCTGGCCGACCGCCTGGCCGAGGCCTTCGCCGAGCGCATGCACGAGCGCGTGCGCAAGGAATTCTGGGGCTATGCGCCGAACGAGAACTACAGCAACGAGGAGCTGATCAAGGAGGCCTACCGCGGCATCCGCCCCGCCCCCGGCTACCCGGCCTGCCCCGACCACACCGAGAAGGGGACGATGTGGGGCCTGCTCCAACCCGACGCGCGCATTGGTCTGAAACTCACCGAAAGCTATGCCATGTACCCCACTGCCGCGGTCTCCGGCTGGTACTTCGCCCACCCGCAGGCGCAGTACTTCGGGGTGGGCAAGATCGGCCGCGACCAGGTCGAGGACTACGCCCGCCGCAAGGACTGGAGTCTCGCCGAGGCCGAGCGCTGGCTCGCGCCGATTTTGGGTTACGATCCGGATTAAGCCCTATTCTCCATACCACGGCGTGGCATGACCTCCCCGTGCCGCGCCCTCCCCCTCCCTCCCCGTGGATCTCAGCATGAACTACACCCCCGCCCCCATCACCGACGCCGAACTCGAGGAACTCGAGAACTTCCTGCTCTCCGAACAGGTTCCCGAGGAGAGCATGAGCCTGTCCGAGCTGGACGGCTTCCTCACCGCCCTAGCGGTTGGCCCCGAGGTCGTGCCGCCGAGTGAATGGCTGCCGGTGGTCTGGCAGGGCGAAGGCCCGGTCTTCGACAGCCCCGCCGAGGTCGAGCGCGTACTGGGGCTGATCCTCGCCCTCAACGCCCGCATCGTCGAAGGCATCCAGCAGGACGAGCTTGCGCCGATGTTCAACATCGAGGTCCAGGACGACGGTTCCGAGCTGATGACCCCGGATGGCTGGTGCTGGGGCTTCATGCAGGGCGTCATGCTGCGCGAGGACGCATGGAAGCCGCTGCTCGACTCCGAGGACGGCGAGTTGCTCGACCCGATCGCGATGATCGCCGGCGGTGGCCGCCAGCTGCCCGAGTTCGCCGAAATCCAGAACTCCCCCGAGGACTACGAGGAGTTCCTCGACATGATCAGCGGCTCAGCCCTGGACATCCGCGACTACTGGGCCGAGCGCCGCAAGCCGGCCGCCCCCGGCAACCTGCACTGAGACTCCGGCGACCAGGACCGTAAGGACGTCCCGATAAAGAAAGGCCCGGCAGACAAACGCTGCCGGGCCTTCTCATCCTCGCCCACGAAACCTGTCGGGGCGAAGCGCCTCTCGATCAGCCGATGGCGATCTTGTGCTGCTTGACCTTCTCCCGCTTGGGCAGGATCAGTTCGAGCACGCCGTCCTTGAAGCTGGAGGTCGCCTTCTCCGCGTCCACCGCGGCGGGCAGGGTGATGCAGCGCTCGAACGACTGGCTGCTGATTTCGCGCCGGTGGTAACGGCCCTTCTCGTCCGCGACCTTCTCATGCCGGCTGGCCCCCTTGATGACGAGATCCTCGCCCATCAGGGACACCTCGATCTCATCCTTGCTCAGACCGGGAATCTCCGCACGCACCACGATCTCGCTCTCCCGGTCGACGACGTCCATCTTCGGGAAGCGCGCTTCCATGGTGGCCATCATCTCGCCCCACATCGGCCGCTCCCACAGCGGACGCATCCAGCCACGACGCGGGAAAAAGGACTCGAACAGCTGTTCCATCTCTTCGAACGGGGTAAGGGCCCGGACGGAAGGCTCCTTGCGCACTGCGACTTCCGTGCCCTTCTGCTTCTCTTCTTTAGCCATGGTCACATCCTCAACATGCAGTGGATGATCGAACGAATGCTCAATGCGGGGGAACGACTTGGAACCCCATCTTTATTTAGCAAAGGTACTTGGGTTCCGCCACACGCCCCCGCAGGATGTCCTGAGACTGGACGAAGCATCGACTAGACTCCAATTTCTCCCATCGGATAACGCCCGCAGAGATGAGCGAAACCCTGCCCACGAGTGCCCCGCCGCGCTGGATGAACTACCTCGCGCTCGCCCTGCTCCTGCTAGCCCTCGCCTGGCTCATCATGCGCCCGCCCCCCCTAGAGCCGGTGCAGCCGGTGCCCTACTCGCACTTCAAGGCGCTGGTGCGCGAGGGGACCATGGCCGAGGTTTCACTACGCGGCAAGGTGGCACAAGGTCGGCTCGTCGCACCCCGCCCTCTCGGCCCGCAGGGCGCCCTCATCCAGAAAGTCTCCACCCGCCTGCCCGACCTAGGCGACGACACGCTGTTGCCCTTGCTGGAAGAGAAGGGCGTGACCGTCAGCGTCGAGGCGGACGACCCGCAGGGCGGTCTGCTGGCCCTGGCGGCGGTCTTCCTCCCCTGGGTGTTGCTGTTCCTGTTCTTCTACTGGGTCTACCAGCGCACCCAGCGCACGCTCTCCGGCATCGGCGGCGCCGGCGACCTGAAGGGCTTCCTCGAGGGGGCGGTGAAGAAGGCCGAGGTACCCGAGGTGAACTTCGAGGACGTCGCCGGCCAGGACAACGCCAAGCGCGAAGTGGCGGAACTGGTGGAGTACCTGCGTGATCCCGAGCGCTTCCGCCGTCTGGGGGCCGAGGTGCCCAAGGGCGTACTGCTGATGGGCGCCCCCGGCACCGGCAAGACCCTGCTCGCCAAGGCCCTCGCCGGTGAGGCCGGCGTGCCGTTCTACAGCATCTCGGCCTCCGAGTTCATTGAGATCTTCGTCGGCGTCGGCGCCTCGCGGGTGCGCCGCCTGTTCAAGGCCGCCAAGGAAAACGCCCCTGCCATCGTCTTCATCGACGAGCTGGACAGCATCGGCCGCACCCGCGGCACGGGCCTCGGCGGCGGGCACGACGAGCGCGAGCAGACCCTCAACCAGATCCTCGCCGAACTGGACGGCTTCACCGGCCGCGAGGCGGTCATCGTGCTGGCCGCGACCAACCGCCCCGACATCCTCGATCCTGCCCTGCTGCGCCCGGGCCGCTTCGACCGCCACGTCACCCTGGAGCTGCCGGACCGCAAGGACCGCGTGGCCATCCTCAGGGTGCACCTGCGCAAGATCCCGGTCGCCGGGGACGTGGATCTCGACCGAATCGCTGCGGGCACCCCCGGCTTCTCCGGCGCGGATCTCAAGAACCTGGTCAACGAGGCCGCCATCCTCGCCGCACGGGACAATGAATTCCAGGTGCGCATGAAGCACTTCGACGAGGCGCGTGACAAGATCCTGCTCGGCGGGGTGCGCTCGCTCGTGATCCAGCCCGATGAGCGCCACCGCCTGGCGGTGCACGAGGCCGGCCACACCCTCGTGGCCCACTTCCTGCCTCACGCCGACCCGCTCTACAAGGTGACCATCATCCCGCGTGGACGAGCCCTTGGCGGCACCCACCAGCTGCCCGAGACCGAGCGCCACACCCTGCCCGAGGACTACCTGTTCGACCGCCTGGCGGTGATCCTTGCCGGGCGTGCGGCCGAGGAGGCCGTGCTCGGCAACGTCAGCTCCGGGGCGGACGACGACATCCACCAGGCCACCCAGCTCGCCCGCGCCATGGTTGGGCGCTGGGGCATGTCGCGCGAGATCGGCCCCGTGGACCTGCGCGAGAGCGACGAGCATCCCTTCCTCGGCCTCGAGATCGCCCAGCCCCGGCGCTACAGCGAACACGCCGCCCAGGCGGTGGACGAGGCGGTGCAGGCCCTGCTGAAGAAGGCCGAGGAGACCGCGCGCGAGGTCATCCGCGCCCACCGAGGCGAGCTGGACCAGTTGGTCGCGGCACTGGAGGAGAAGGAGACCCTGGTGCGCAGCGAGATCGAGGCCTGTCTCGGCGGCAGGCCAGGACAGCAGGCGGACGAGGCAGCGACCTGAGCCCTGTATGCCCCTTCATCTCCGGCGACCGAGGGCAAGCAGTTCCTCGTAGAGTTTCCGCTCCTTGGGCGAGAGGCGCTCCGGCACCCGCACCTGCACGCGGACGAGCATGTCGCCCCTTCCAACCTTCCAAGAAAAAACGAAGGCCGGGTTTCCCCGGCCTTCTCTTTGCTCTCCTCGGCGTCAATCCCAGCTCAACGCCCCCCCCGTCTGGTACTCCGTCACCCGGGTCTCGAAGAAGTTCTTTTCCTTCTTCAGGTCGATGACCTCGCTCATCCACGGGAAGGGGTTGGTCGCCCCGGGATACAGCTCCGGCAGGCCGAGCTGGTTGCAACGGCGGTTGGTGATGAAGTGCATGTACTCCTCGCACATCTCCGCGTTCAGCCCCAAGAGGCCGCGCGGCATGGTGTCACGGGCATAGGCGACCTCAAGCTCGCAGGCGGTGCGCAACATCTCCAGCACCTCGGCCTGGAACGCGGCGGTCCACAGCTGCGGATTCTCCAGACGGATGGTGTTGATGACGTCGATGCCAAAGTTCAGGTGGATCGACTCGTCGCGCATGATGTACTGGTACTGCTCGGCGATGCCGGTGAGTTTGTTGCGCCGCCCAAGGCTCAGGATCTGGGCAAAACCGGTGTAGAACCACATGCCTTCGAACACCACGTAGAACGCGACCAGATCGCGCAGGAAGTTCTGCGCGCCCTCGGTGGTGCTGGTGTCGAAGTCGCCATTCATCAGCCCCTTGGTGTACTTGAGCGCCCACGCATCCTTGGCGGTGATGGAGGGCACCTCGCGGTACATGTTGAACACCTCGCCCTCCGACAGGCCGAGGCTGTCGACGATGTACTGGAAGGTGTGGGTGTGGATCGCCTCCTCAAAGGCCTGGCGCAGCAGGTACTGGCGGCACTCGGGGTTGGTAATGTTCTTGTAGATGGCGAGCACGATGTTGTTGGCGACCAGGCTCTCCGCGGTGGCGAAGAAGCCGAGGTTGCGCAGCACCATGGCACGCTCGTCCGGGGTGAGGCCATCCCTGCTCTTCCACAAGGCGATGTCGGCCTGCATGGAAACCTCGGTCGGCATCCAGTGGTTGTTGCACGCGGCGAGGTACTTCTCCCACGCCCAGGTGTACTTCATCGGCAACAGCTGGTTGACGTCCGCCGTGGCGTTGATGATGCGCTTCTCGGAGACGCTGACGCGTGCAGCGCCGGTGGCGATGGCGTCAAGGCCGCTCGCGGCATGCTGTTCACCGTGAGCCGGCTCATCGAAGTCGTGCATCCGCAGCGCGGCCTCGACCACGGCCGGGGGGACCGGAGCGGCGGAAGGCTCCGCCGGGGTGAGGTTTTTGCTCGGAATGGGATCGTCCCAGTTCAGCATGATGATATCCTCCAATCCAGCCCGCCTTACTGGCAGGCCTCACAAGTGGGGTCGAGAATCGAGCAGGCCTTCGGCATGGCCGGTTCGGCGGCATCGGCACTCACCCCGCGCAGCTTGCCGTCGAGCTTGGTCAGGGTGGTCTTCTCGACGTGGGTCTTGCCCATGGCGCGCAGGTAGTAGGTGGTCTTCAGGCCACGCACCCAGGCAAGCTTGTAGAGGTTGTCGAGCTTGGGCCCGGACGGCTCGGCCATGTACAGGTTCAGGGACTGGGCCTGATCGATCCACTTCTGCCGACGGGAGCCGGCCTCGACCAGCCAGCGCGGGTCGATCTCGAACGCGGTGGCATAGAGCTGCTTGAGCTTCTCGGGCACGCGGTCGATCGGCTGCACGCTGCCGTCGAAGTACTTGAGGTCATTGACCATGACCTCGTCCCACAGGCCGAGCTTCTTGAGGTCCGCCGCAAGATAGGGGTTGACCACGGTGAAATCGCCCGACAGGTTCGATTTGACGAACAGGTTCTGGTAGGTCGGCTCGATCGACTGGCTCACCCCGCAGATATTGGAGATGGTCGCGGTCGGCGCGATCGCCATGACGTTGGAGTTGCGCATGCCGTGCTTCTTCACACGCTGGCGCAGACCGGCCCAATCGAGGGTCTGGCTGCGGTCCTGCTCGAGATAGCCGCCGCGCCCCTGCTCCACGAGGTCGATGGAGTCGATCGGCAGAATGCCCTTGCTCCACAGGGAGCCGTCGTAGCTGTGGTACTTGCCGCGCTCCTCGGCGAGCTCGGAGGAGGCCTGGATGGCGAAGTAACTGACGGCCTCCATCGAGGTGTCGGCGAACTCGACCGCATCCTGCGAGGCATAGGGCAGCCGCAACTTGTAGAGCGCGTCCTGGAAGCCCATGATGCCGAGCCCGACCGGGCGGTGACGCAGGTTGGAGTTACGCGCCTGCGGCACGGCGTAGTAGTTGTACTCGATCACGTTGTCGAGCATGCGCATGGCGGTGCGAATGGTGCGCTCCAGCTTCTGCATGTCGAGGCCATCCTCGTCCACGTGCTGGGCGAGGTTGATCGAACCGAGGTTGCACACCGCGATCTCATGGTCGTTGGTGTGCAGGGTGATCTCGGTGCACAGGTTGGAGGAGTGCACCACGCCCGCGTGCTGGTTGGTGTAACGCAGGTTGCAGGGATCCTTGAAGGTGATCCACGGATGCCCGGTCTCGAACAGCATCGAGAGCATCTTGCGCCACAGCTGCACCGCCGGGATGCGCTTGAACAGCTTGATGCGCCCCTCGTCCGCCATACGCTCGTACTCGACGTAGCGCTTCTCGAAGGCCTGACCGGTCAAATCGTGCAGATCCGGACAGTCGGCCGGGGAGAACAGGGTCCAATCCTGCTCCTCGACCACGCGCTTCATGAACAGGTCCGGGATCCAGTTGGCGGTGTTCATGTCGTGGGTACGGCGGCGGTCGTCCCCCGTGTTCTTACGCAGGTCGAGGAATTCCTCGATGTCCAGGTGCCAGGTCTCAAGGTAGGCGCAGACCGCCCCCTTGCGCTTGCCCCCTTGGTTGACCGCCACGGCGGTGTCGTTGGCCACCTTGAGGAAGGGCACCACGCCCTGCGACTTGCCGTTGGTGCCCTTGATGTGAGAGCCGAGGGCGCGAACGCGAGACCAGTCGTTGCCCAGGCCGCCAGCAAACTTCGACAGGAGCGCATTGTCCTTGATGGCACCGAAGATGCCGTCGAGGTCGTCGGGCACCGTGGTCAGGTAGCAGCTGGAGAGCTGCGGACGCAGGGTACCGGAGTTGAACAGGGTCGGGGTGCTGCCCATGAAGTCGAAGGAAGACAGCAGCTGGTAGAACTCGATCGCACGCGCCTCGCGGTCGATCTCGTTGATCGCCAGGCCCATCGCCACGCGCATGAAGAAGACCTGCGGCAACTCGATACGGTGGCCCTGGTGGTGAATGAAGTAGCGGTCGTACAGAGTCTGCAGGCCAAGGTAGGTGAACTGCAGATCGCGCGACGCATCCAGCGCCTTGCCCAGGCGCTCAAGGTCATAGCTACGCAACTCCGGATCGAGCAGCTCGTGCTCCACCCCCCGGAGGATGAAGGCACGGAAAGCCTCGCCGTAGCGCTGCCCCATCTCGGCCTGGGTGGCATGACTGGGAGTCAGGTTGAGGTAGGTCAATGCCTCGGTGCGCAGCTGATCCATCAGCAGGCGGGCGGCGACGAAGGAGTAGTTCGGCTCCTTCTCGATCAGGGTGCGCGCGCTCATGACCAAGGCGGCACTCACTTCCTTCTCGGATACCCCGTCGTACAAGTTGCGCAGGGTTTCCTCGAGCACCAGGGCAGCCTCCGTACCCTCCAGGCCGGCACAGGCCTCGCGGGCCAGGGTGCGCATCCGCTCCATGTCCAGCGGCACCATGGTGCCGTCGAGCAGGGTCACGTTGAGGGCGCGAGCGTCCGGAGCCGCTTCAGCCTCCTGCCCCATTTCCTCGGCACGCTCGCGCGCACGGGCCTCACGGTAAAGCACGTAGGCCCGTGCAACCTTATGATGGCCTTCACGCATCAGGGCCAGTTCGACCTGGTCCTGGATGTCTTCGATATGAAAGGTGCCACCGCCCGGGGAGCGACGCTTGAGCGCGGCGACCACCGTCTCGGTCAGCGCTGCCACGGTTTCGTGAATACGCATGGAGGCTGCCGCCGAGCCCCCCTCAACGGCCAGGAAGGCCTTGGTCACCGCCACACTGATCTTGCTCGCGTCAAAGCTCGTGACCTTGCCGTTACGGCGGATCACGCGGAACTGACCCGGCGCAGGCAGCACGGCCTCGACCGCAGACGCGGTCGCCACAAGGGCAGAAGGGGTCTTTTGATCGGGGCTGGAAGTCGAAGCGCCAGGGGTCATCACGTCATCTCCAAACGAAACCACAAAACACATCATATAGTGTCAATGCACATCGTCAAGCACTACATACTGTGCATAGACCTGTGCACAAGCCTGTAGATAAACGTGGAAAAGACAGGGGAAAAAGGCGGGAACGGCGTCGGGACAGGTCGCATGGCCAACGGCTGCACAGTCCGGTGGAGAGGCGTCGGGCAGCCATAAAATTTTTGGATAAAGAAAAGAAAAACCCCCAGTCTAAGGACTGGGGGTTTATGGGATAGGTGCTTGGCGGTGACCTACTTTCACATGGGGAAGCCCCACACTATCATCGG
>NZ_JBAJEY010000008.1:0-40259 GCF_039822285.1 Thiofaba sp. EF100
GGCCAGCTGGCCGAGCGCTTCTATGGCGAGCCGTCGCGGGAGCTGCGCGTGATCGGCGTCACCGGCACCAATGGCAAGACCTCGGTGACCCACTTCATCGCCCAGGCCCTCGCCCTGGCGGGGCAGCCGTCCGGCCTGATCGGTACCCTCGGCATGGGGCCGTGGGAGGCGCTGCGTCCGGCCACCCACACCACCCCGGACGTCTTGGCCGTGCACGCGGAGCTTGCGCGTCAGCGCGATGCGGGCGTGCGCTACGTGGCGATGGAGGTCTCCTCCCACGCCCTCGACCAGGGGCGGGTGGCCGGGGTGCGCTTCCGTGCCGCGGTGTTCACCAACCTGACCCACGACCACCTCGACTACCACGGCGATCTGCATGCCTATGCACGAGCCAAGTGCCGCCTGTTCGAGGAGCTGCAGCCCCAGGCCTCGATCCTGAACATGGACGACGCCCTCGGCCGCGAGCTGCTGGAAGGCCTGCAGGGGCGCATGCCACTGTGGGCCTATGGCCTTGGGATGCAGCCCTGGTCGGCCGAGGGCGCCTCGGTGGTCGAGGCCCGCCGCCTGCATCTGGATGCCGATGGCATCCGTATCGACCTGCACACGCCGCTCGGGCCGGGGGTGCTCAAGAGCCCGTTGCTGGGCGAATTCAATGCCAGCAACCTGCTCGCCGCGTTCACCACCCTGCTGGAGCTTGGCATGCCGATGGCCGATGCCCTGGCCGTCCTTGGTCGGGTGGAGGCCCCGCCTGGGCGGATGGAGCGCATCATCGCAGCCGGGCGTCCGCGGGTGGTGATCGATTACGCCCACACCCCGGATGCCCTCGACAAGGTCCTGCGCACTCTGCGCCGTCACGCCGCAGGGCGGCTCATCGTCGTGTTCGGTTGCGGCGGCGAGCGGGATGCCGCCAAGCGTCCGCGCATGGGGCAGGTCGCGGCCAGCCTCGCGGACCGCGTGGTACTGACCGACGACAACCCGCGCGGCGAGGATGGCGAGGCGATCATCCAGGCCATCCTGGCGGGGATGCCGGAGGGAATCGACGTGCTCATCGAGCGTGACCGTCGCCGGGCGATCGCCCTCGCCGTGGCGGAGGCGGCACCGGAAGACATCGTCCTCGTCGCCGGCAAGGGGCACGAGGATTACCAGGAGGTTGCCGGGGAACGCCGCCCCTTCAGCGATCGCGCCGTCGTGCTCGAAGTTCTGGGGGAGGCCGCATGTTGAAGATGACCCTTGCCCAGGTGGCCCAGGCCGTGGGTGGCACGTTGCACGGGCCGGCCGACCTTGAGGTGCGTGGTGTATTCACCGATACCCGCAAGCCCGAGGCGGGGGCCTTGTTCGTCGCCTTGCGCGGTCCGCGTTTCGATGCACACGAGTTCCTCGCCACGGCCGCCGAGGCCGGCGCTGCAGCGGCGCTGGTCGAGCGCAGACAGGAGATCGCGCTGCCGCAGATCGTGGTCGACGACACCCGTCTGGCCCTCGGCCGTCTGGCCGCCGCCTGGCGTGCTGGCTGGCCGGGGCGGCTCGTCGCGCTGACCGGCTCCAACGGCAAAACCACCACCAAGGAGATGCTTGCCGCCATCTTGCGCGAGCGTGGACCGACCCTGGCGACGCGCGGCAATCTGAACAATGACATCGGTGTGCCGCTGATGCTCGCGGAGCTCGATCCCGACCAGCCCTTTGCCGTGATCGAGATGGGCGCCAACCATCCCGGCGAGATCGCCTACCTCACCGGGCTGGCCCGCCCCGATGTGGCCCTCATCACCAACACCGGCCGCGCGCATCTGGAAGGGTTCGGTGGGCCGGAAGGCGTCATCCGCGCCAAGGGGGAGATCTACAGCGGGCTCCGCGAGGGGGGCGTCGCGCTGGTCAATGTCGACGACGCCGGCGCCGCCCACTGGCAAGCGCTGAACAAGGACCGGGCCATCCTGACCTTTGGCATGAATCATCCGGCCGACATCCGGGGGTGCTGGCAGGCCGTGCCTGGGGGCGGGCGGCTGGTGCTGCAAACCCCTGGGGGGGAGGTGAGCATCGAGCTGAACGTGGCCGGCGAGCACAACGCCCGCAACGCCCTGGCCGCCGCCAGTGCCGCGCTGGCGCTCGGCTTCGAGCTCGAAGAGGTCAAGGCCGGGCTGGAGTCCTTCGGCGGGGTGCCGGGCCGCCTGCAGCGCAAGCGTGGCCCGGAAGAGAGTGTGCTGTGGGACGACACCTACAACGCCAACCCGGACTCGCTGCGCGCCGGCATCGAGGCCGTGCGCGGGCAGGGCGGGGAGACCTGGCTTGTGCTCGGCGACATGGGCGAACTCGGGCCAGAGGGCGCCGTGCTGCATGCCGAATCCGGCCGCCTGGCCCGTACGCTCGGCGTGGCCCGCCTGTTCGCCGTCGGGCCGCTCGCGCTGCATGCCGCGCAGGCCTTCGGCGCGGGCGCCGCGCATTTCACCACGATTGAAACCCTGGTCGCCGCCCTCGATGAGGCGCTGCGCCCTGGGGTCCATGTCCTGATCAAGGGGTCGCGTTCTTCACGCATGGAGCGTGTGGTCCAAGCCCTGGAGGAGCCTTCATGCTGACCGCCCTGTTCGATCAGCTCAGCCACTTTTACAGCGGCTTCAACGTCTTTCAGTACATCACCCTGCGCGCCATCCTGGGGGTGTTGACCGCGCTGGCGATCGCCCTCTTGGTCGGCCCGTGGATGATCCGCAAGCTCGCGGAGCTGAAGTTCGGCCAGCAGGTGCGCACCGATGGCCCGCAGACCCACCTCTCGAAGTCCGGTACCCCGACCATGGGCGGGGCGCTGATCCTGGTCGCGATCGCCGCCTCCACCCTGCTGTGGGGCAACCTCGCCAACCACTACGTGTGGGTCGTGCTGCTGGTGACCCTGGCCTTCGGCGTGGTCGGCTGGATGGACGACTGGCTCAAGATCAGCAAGAAGAACAGCAAGGGGCTGCCGGCGCGCTGGAAGTATTTCTGGCAGTCGGTGATCGGTCTGACCGCGGCCGTCTACCTCTACGCCAGCGCGCAGACCCCGGCCGAGACCAGCCTGCTCGTCCCGATGCTCAAGGACGTGCTGATCCCGCTCGGCTTCGGCTATGTCGTGCTGACCTATTTCGTCATCGTCGGCACCAGCAATGCGGTCAACCTCACCGATGGCCTGGACGGCCTCGCCATCCTGCCGACCGTGCTGGTGGCCGGCGCCCTGGCGGTGTTCGCCTACCTGACCGGCAACATCAAGTTCGCCGAGTACCTGGGCATTCCCTATGTCGCCGGGGTGGGGGAGCTGGTGGTGTTCTGTGCCGCCATCGTCGGCGCAGGGCTGGGCTTCCTCTGGTTCAATACCTACCCCGCGCAGGTGTTCATGGGTGATGTCGGCGCGCTGGCCTTGGGCGCGGCGCTCGGCACGGTGGCGGTGATGGTGCGCCAGGAGATCGTGCTGTTCATCATGGGCGGGATCTTCGTGCTGGAGACCGTGTCGGTGATGCTGCAGGTGGCCTCGTTCAAGCTCACCGGCAAGCGCATCTTCCGCATGGCGCCCATCCATCATCACTTCGAGCTCAAGGGCTGGCCCGAGCCGAAGGTGATCGTGCGCTTCTGGATCATCACCGTGATCCTGGTGCTGATCGGGCTCGCCACGCTGAAGGTGCGCTAACGATGGGCCAGGCAGCGGACATCCTGATCGTGGGTCTTGGCCAGACCGGGCTCTCGGTGGCGCGTTTCCTGGCGCGGCAGGGGCAGCCCTTTGCCGTGGCCGACAGCCGGATGGACCCGCCTGGACTTCTTGAGCTGCGCGCGGAACTGCCGCAGGTAGCCGTCCATCTCGGCCCCTTTGATGCCCGGCTGTTCGCCACCTTCCGCACCCTGGTGGTCAGCCCCGGCATCGCGGTGGCCGAGCCGGCCATCCAGGCCGCGATGCAGGCCGGCGCGGAGATCATCGGTGACATCGAACTGTTTGCCCGCCATGTCCGCGCCCCGGTTATCGCCATCACCGGCTCGAATGGCAAGAGCACGGTGACCACCCTGGTGGGTGAGCTGTTGGCCGCCGCCGGCAAGCGGGTGGCGGTGGGGGGTAATCTCGGCACCCCGGCGCTCGACCTGCTGGACGGTGAGCCTGCCGAGGTCTATGTGCTGGAGCTCTCCAGCTTCCAGCTGGAGACGACCGCAAGCCTCGCCCCCGCCGCGGCCGTGGTGCTCAATGTGAGCGAGGACCACATGGACCGCTACCCGAGCCTCGCCGCCTATGCCGAGGCCAAGGGCCGGATCTACCCGAAGGCGGCCGTGGCGGTGGTCAACCGTGAGGATGCGTGGAGCCTGCGTCTGGCCGCATCGGCCGGGGTCACGCACCCGGTCAGCTTTGGCTTGGATGCCCCGGCCCCGGGGCAATGGGGGCTGCTCGAGCACGACGGGCAGGTCTGGCTCGCCCAGGGGGATCGGCCGCTGGTGCGCGAGTGTGAACTGACCCTGCGCGGCCGGCACAACATGGCCAATGCCCTGGCCGCCCTGGCCCTCATCGAAGCGGTGGGCGTGGAGCCTGCCATCGTGCTCGACGCCCTGCGCCGCTTCGCCGGGCTGCCGCACCGCAGCCAGTGGGTTGGTCAGTTCGCGGGCCTGGACTGGATCAATGACTCCAAGGGCACCAATGTGGGGGCCACGGCGGCGGCGCTGGCCGGGCAGACCGCGCCTGTGGTGCTGATCGCCGGTGGGCAGGGCAAGGGCCAGGACTTCACCGCGCTGCGCCCGCTGCTCGCCGCCAAGGCCCGTGGAGTGGTGCTGATCGGTCAGGACGCTGACCTGATCGAGGCAGCCTGGGCGGGTGTGGCGCCTATCGTCCGCGCCAAGGACATGGGCGAGGCGGTGGAGCGTGCGGTCGAGCTGGGGCAGCCCGGCGAGGTGGTGCTGCTCTCGCCGGCTTGTGCGAGTTTCGACATGTTCAAGGGTTACGCCCACCGGGGCGAGGTCTTCGCCGCCGAGGTTCGCCGGAGGTTCAGCGCATGAGCCAGCCGCTGGTGACCGACCGCTCCGCCACCCGCCTCGATCCCGCCGAGGCGGCCAAGCGCCCCCCGCTCGCGCTCCGCGGCGAGGGCACCCGCATCGACGGCCTGCTGCTGGTGGCCGCGCTCGGGCTCTTGAGCGTGGGCCTCGTGATGGTGACCTCCGCCTCGGTGGCCCTGTCCGACAAGATCGGCTCGCCCTACCACTACGCCCTCCGCCAGGCCCTGTTCGCGGCAGCGGGGCTTGTGCTGGGCATGTACACCCTCTGGCGGGTGGATCTCGCCTTCCTGGAGCGGCATCGCTACCTGTGGCTGCTGCTGGCGTGGCTGGTGCTGGTCATGGTGCTGTTGCCGGGCATCGGCCACGTGGTCAATGGCTCGCGTCGCTGGATCGGCTTTGGCCCCATCAACCTGCAGGCCTCCGAGCCGGCGCGCCTGCTTTTGATCTTCTATCTCTCCGCCTATCTCGCGGCCAAGCGCGAGCTGGTGAGCACCACCCTCAAGGGCTTCGGCATGCCGATCATTGCGCTGGTGGTGGCCGCAGGGCTCTTGATGCTGGAGCCGGATCTTGGCGCCACGGTCGTGTTGATGGCCACCGGCCTGACCATGCTGTTCCTCGCCGGTGGCCAACTGCGCTGGATGATCCTGCTGATCCTTGGCGGCGTCGGCCTGCTCTACCTCGCCGTGGTCCTCGAGCCCTACCGCATGCGTCGCCTCACCGGCTTCGCCGACCCCTGGGCCGACCCGCTCGACACCGGCTTCCAGCTGTCCATGGCGCTGATCGCCATCGGTCGCGGCGGCTGGACCGGCGTGGGCCTGGGGGAGAGCGTACAGAAGCTGTTCTACCTGCCCGAGGCGCACACCGACTTCATCTTCTCGGTGTTGGCCGAGGAGCTGGGGTTGCCGGGGATGGTGGGACTGATCCTGCTCTACGGCCTGTTCCTTACGCGCGGCTTCGCCATTGGCCGGCTGGCCGAGCAGGTGGGGCTGCCGTTCGGGGCCTTCATGGCCTACGGCATCAGCACCTGGATCGGGCTGCAGGCCTTCATCAACATGGGCGTGAACATGGGCCTTTTGCCGACCAAGGGCCTGACCCTGCCATTTCTCAGCTATGGCGGCAGCTCCCTGGTCATGATGTGCATCGCCACGGCGCTGCTGCTTAGGGTCTATCACGAGGCGACCGATCCGGTGCGACTGGCACGGAGGATGACCCCATGAGCCGCCCGGTGTTGATCATGGCCGGTGGCACCGGCGGTCACATCCTGCCGGCCCTGGCGGTCGCGCGGCTGTTGCGCGAGCGGGGCATCCCCGTGCTGTGGCTGGGCAGCCGGGGGGGCATGGAGGCGCGGATGGCGCCTGAATCAGGGTTCGAGCTTGCTGAAGTGGAGATCGGCGGGGTGCGCGGCAAGGGCTTGGGCACGCGTCTGGCCGCGCCCTGGCGCCTGCTGAAGGCCGTGCTCCAGGCCATGGCGATCATGCGGGCCCATCGTCCGCGCCTGGTGCTGGGCTTCGGCGGCTTCGTCGCCGGCCCCGGCGGCCTGGCGGCGCGGTTGCTCGGTATTCCGCTGGTGATCCACGAGCAGAACGCCATCGCCGGGCTGACCAACCGGGTGCTCGCCCGGCTGGCCAACCGGGTGCTGGCAGGCTATCCCGGCGCGTTTGCGGCGGGGGCGGAGGTCATCGGCAACCCCGTGCGTCCGGACATCGCCGCCCTGCCGCCGCCGGAGGAGCGCATGGCCGGGCGGCAAGGCCCGCTGCGCCTGTTGGTGGTGGGGGGGAGCCTCGGGGCACGCGCCCTGAACGAGACCGTGCCGCAGGCCCTCGCCCTGCTCGCCCCTGAGGAGCGCCCCGAGGTCTGGCACCAGGCGGGCGGCAAGATGCTCGAGGAGGCCTGTGCCGCCTACGGGCGTGCGGGCGTGGCCGCGCGGGTGGAGCCGTTCATTGCCGACATGGCGGCGGCCTACGGCTGGGCGGATCTGGTGCTCTGCCGCGCCGGGGCCTTGACCGTGGCTGAACTCGCCGCGGCGGGGGTGGGCAGCCTCCTGGTGCCCTTCCCGCATGCGGTGGATGACCACCAGACTCACAACGCCGCCGTGCTGGCCGAAGCCGGGGCGGCGGAGATCATTCAACAACACGAACTGACCGCCGTACGGCTGGCCGAGCGGCTGCGCGCCCTGGGGCGTGATCGCGCGCTCCTGGTGGAGATGGCCCGCCGCGCGCGCGCCCAGGCGCGTCCGGATGCTGCCGGGCGCGTGCTTGCGCTGTGCGCGCCCTGGCTTGAGGAGAATGCATGACCCCGCTTTTGAACCACAGACCCCCGATGCGTCGCGTGCGCCGCATCCACTTCGTCGGCATCGGCGGAGTGGGGATGAGCGGCATTGCCGAGGTGCTGCTCAACCTCGGCTACATGGTCAGCGGCAGCGACGTGGCCGAGAGCGCCTCGGTGCGCCGCCTGCGCGAGCGCGGGGCGCAGGTGTGGATCGGCCATGATGCCGAGCTGGTGCATGGTGCCGACGTGGTGGTCACCTCCACCGCCGTGAGCGCGGACAACCCGGAGGTGGCCGAGGCCCGAGTGCAGCGCATCCCGGTCATCCGCCGTGCCGAGATGCTGGCCGAGCTGATGCGCTTCCGCTACGGCATCGCGGTGGCCGGCACGCACGGCAAGACCACCACCACCAGCCTGGTCGCCTCCCTGCTGGCCGAGGGGGGGCTCGACCCCACCTACGTCATCGGCGGCCGGCTCAACAGCAGCAACAGCCACGCGCGCCTCGGGGCGGGGCATTACCTGGTGGCCGAGGCCGACGAGAGCGATGCCTCCTTCCTGCACCTGCAGCCGATGATCGCCATCGTCACCAACATCGATGCGGATCATCTGGAGACCTACGGCGGCGACTTCGAGCGCTTGAAGGACACCTTCGTCGAGTTCCTCCACAACCTGCCGTTCTACGGCATGGCGGTGCTGTGCGGGGATGATCCGGTGGTGCGTGAGCTTTTGCCCCGTGCCGCCCGCCCGGTGGTGACCTACGGCTTTGCCGAGGGCAATGACGCCCGCGCCGTCGACGTGCAGGCGGAGGGGCGTGGCATGCGCTTCACGGTCATGCTGCCGGGCGTCGAGCCCTTCGAGGCACGCCTCAACCAGCCGGGCCGACACAACGTGCTCAACGCCCTCGCGGCCATGGTGGTGGCGCACGAACTCGGGGTGGAGGTTGCGGCCATGCAGCGCGCCCTGGCCGGCTTCCAGGGCATCGGCCGGCGTCAGCAGTCCTATGGCACCGCCTGCGCGGACGGCCGCCGGATCGAGCTGATCGACGACTACGGCCACCACCCGCGCGAGATCGCCGCCACGCTGGAGGCGGTGCGTGGGGCGTACCCCGGCCGCCGCCTGGTGCTGGCCTTCCAGCCGCACCGTTACACCCGTACCCGTGACCTGCTGGACGACTTCGCCACCGTGCTGTCCGAGGCCGACGTGCTGCTGCTGACTGAGGTCTATGCCGCGGGCGAGGCGCCGATCCCCAACGCCGACGGCCGCGCCCTGGCGCGCGCGGTGCGGGCGCGCGGGCGGCTGGAGCCGGTGTTCGTGGACAAGGTGGAGGAGATGCCGGAGATCCTCGCGGGGCTTCTGCACGACGGCGATGTGTTGCTGGTGATGGGGGCGGGCAATATCGGCCAGCTGGCCCCGCGTCTGGCCGAACTGTGGCGCGAGGAGGGCGCATGAACATCGAGGCACAACGATTCGGCAAGGTGGCGGTGCTCTACGGTGGCTGGTCCGCCGAGCGCGAAGTCTCGCTCAAGAGCGGGCAGGCCGTGCTCGCGGCCCTGCAGGCGCGCGGGGTGGATGCGCATGGCATCGACGCCGGTCACGATGTGGTCGAGCGGCTCAAGGCCGGAGGCTTCGATCGCGCCTTCATCGTCATGCACGGCCGTGGCGGTGAGGATGGGGTGATCCAGGGGGCGCTGGAGCTGATCGGGCTGCCCTACACCGGCAGCGGCGTGCTGGCCTCCGCGCTCGGCATGGACAAGCTGCGCACCAAGCAGCTGTGGCTCGGCGCGGGGCTGCCCACCCCGGCCTTCCGCGTGCTGGAGAGCACGGCGGATGCCGGGCGAGCGGCCGATGCGCTGGCCCTGCCGCTGATGGTCAAGCCCGCGCTGGAGGGCTCGAGCATCGGCATGAGCAAGGTGTGGCAGGCCAGCGAGCTTGCGGCGGCCTTTACCAAGGCCGCAGGCTTCGGCCCGGTGCTGGCGGAGCAGTTCATCGAAGGCAGCGAGTACACCGTCGCCATCCTCGGCGAGCGCGCCCTGCCGCCGATCCGGCTGGAGACCAGTCACGACTTCTACGACTTCGACGCCAAATACATCGCCAACGACACCCGCTACCACTGCCCCTGCGGCCTGCCGCCCGAGGCGGAGGCCGAGCTCAAGGCCCTTGCCCTGGCCGCCTTCCGCGCGGTGGGGGCGCGTGGCTGGGGGCGGGTGGATGTGATGCGGGATGCCGAGGGGCGCTTCTGGCTCCTGGAGATCAATACCGTGCCGGGCATGACCGACCATAGCCTGGTGCCGATGGCCGCCCGGGCGGACGGGATGGACTTCGAGGCGCTGGTGCTGGCCATCCTCGCCACCACCCTCGGGCAGGAGGCCGCAGGCTGATGGCAGGCCTGGCCGCCGCCCGCCCCGTGCCCCAGGCCCGGCCGCGGCGTCGCCTGCCGTGGGGGCTGATCGGTCGGCATACCCTGCACCTCGTGGTGCTGGGGGGGATGGTGGCGCTGCTGACCTGGGGCTGGCGCACGCTGCACGACCCGTGGACCTTCCCGATCCGGGTGGTGAAGGTGGATGGCGAGCTCAAACGTCTGCCGCCCATGGCTGTGCAGGCGGCGGTGGACAACCACCTCAACGGGATGAGCTTCTTCGGCCTGGACCTCGATGGCGTGCTGGAGGGGCTGGGGGGGCTGGCGTGGGTGCGTGACGCCCGGGTGCGCCGCGAGTGGCCGGACACCCTGCACCTGTGGGTGGAAGAGCACACCCCGCTGGCGTTGTGGCGCGGCGATGCGGTGTTGACCGCCGATGGCACGCTGATCTATCCGGACATGGGCGGCGAACTTTCCGGTCTGCCTGCCCTGAGTGGTCCGGATGGGCGCGAACAGCGTCTGTGGGAGCGCTTCAAGGACTTACGCCAGCAGCTTGTGGCGGTCGGCCTCAAGCCGCAGGCCCTGCGGGAGGATCAGCGCGGCTCGCTGACCGTGGTGCTGGACAATGGCACAGCGATCCGCATGGGACGGGTGGATACCGAGGAGCGCCTGCGTCGCTTCCTCGAGGTGTACGACAAGACCCTCGCACCGAGAATCGACGAGGTGGCCGAGGTCGATCTGCGCTATGCGCATGGATTCAGTGTCCGCTGGAAGACCTCTTCCGGCGGTTAGGTTCAACGAGTTAAGGGCGTTTTTGCATGTCCAAGAAAACCGACAAGAACCTCGTGGTGGGGCTCGATATCGGCACTTCCAAGGTGGTTGCCATCGTCGGCGAGGTGGGGAGCGACGGTGCGATCGAGGTCATTGGCCTCGGTCAGAGCGCCTCGCGCGGGCTCAAACGCGGGGTGGTGGTGGACATCGAATCCACCGTGCAGTCCATCCAGCGCGCGGTGAGTGAGGCGGAGCTGATGGCCGACTGCCAGATCCATGCCGTGCGCGCGGGGATCGCGGGCAGCCATGTGCAGAGCCGCAACTCGCACGGCATCGTCGCGATCAAGGAGCAGGAGGTCACTCAGGACGATGTGGACCGCGCCATCGACGCGGCACGCGCCATTGCCCTGCCCGCCGACCAGCAGATCATCCACGTGCTGCCGCAGGAATTCATCATCGATGGCCAGGAGGGTATCCGCCAGCCGATCGGCATGTCCGGCGTGCGCCTGGAGGTGAAGGTGCACCTGGTCACCGGCGCGGTCAGCGCGGCGCAGAACATCAGCAAGTGCATCGAGCGCTGTGGCCTGCGGGTGGACGAGATGATCCTCGAACAGCTCGCCAGCGCCGACGCGGTGCTGCATGACGACGAGCGCCAGCTGGGGGTCTGCCTGGTGGACATCGGTGGCGGCACGACCGACATGGCGGTGTTCCTCGATGGGGCCATCCGCCATACCGCGGTGATCCCGATCGCGGGTGACCAGGTCACCAACGACATCGCCGTCGGCCTGCGCACGCCGACCCAGTTCGCCGAGAAGATCAAGCTTGAGCACGCTGCCCTGGGGCACGACCCTTCCGGCAGCGAGTTCATCGAGGTGCCGAGCGTGGGCGACCGCCCGGCGCGACGCCTCTCGCGCAACAGCCTGGGCGAGATCGTCGAGGCGCGCTACGAGGAGATCCTCATGCACGTGCGCGAGGAGCTCCGCCGCAGCGGCTTCGAGGAGCGCGTCACCGCGGGCGTGGTGCTCACGGGGGGCTGTGCGCTGATGGATGGGGCGGTGGAATTGGCCGAGGAGATCCTGCACATGCCGGTTCGCTTAGGTGTTCCGCAGCGGGTGTCGGGCATGAAGGATGTGGCGCGCAATCCGATGCATGCCACGGGGGTGGGTTTGCTGCTGTTTGGTCAGGGGGGCGTCCGTCCTTCGACCGTACGGCGCCAGCCAGCTTCAGGCGCCTCCACGTGGGAGCGCATGAAGAGCTGGTTCCAGGGCAATTTCTGACAACGGTTTCTGGTTTGGTTTTTTTGACCTTCGGGGCAGAGAAAAGGGGGAAGTGGAGATGAACATGTTTGAACTGGTCGATTCGTATTCCGACAGCGCCAACATCAAGGTGGTCGGCGTCGGCGGTGGCGGTGGCAACGCCGTGGCGCACATGCTGCAGACCGCCATCGAGGGGGTGGACTTCATCTGCGCGAACACCGACGTGCAGGCGCTGAAGAAGTCGCAGGCCCGCGTGCAGCTGCAGATCGGCGCCAACATCACCAAGGGCCTGGGCGCGGGAGCCAACCCGGAGCTTGGCCGTCAGGCCGCGCTGGAGGATCGTGACCGCATCCAGGAGGTGCTCTCCGGCGCCGACATGGTGTTCATCACCACCGGCATGGGTGGTGGCACCGGCACCGGTGCGGCCCCGGTGATCGCGCAGATCGCCAAGGACATGGGCATCCTCACCGTGGCGGTGGTCACCAAGCCCTTCCCGTTCGAGGGCAAGCGCCGCATGGAGCAGGCCATGCAGGGCATCCGCGAACTGGAGAAGCAGGTGGACTCGCTGATCGTCATCCCGAACGAGAAGCTGCTCGCGGTGATGGGCAAGTCGGCCTCGCTGATGGATGCCTTCAACGCCGCCAATGACGTGCTCTACTCCGCGGTGCAGGGCATCTCCGAGCTGATCACCCGTCCGGGACTGATCAACGTGGACTTTGCCGACGTGCGCACCGTGATGGAGAGCATGGGCACGGCGATGATGGGCACCGGCTCGGCCAGCGGCGAGAACCGTGCCCGCGAGGCTGCCGAGGCCGCCATCCACAGCCCGTTCCTGGAGGACATCGAACTGATGGGCGCGCGCGGCATCCTGGTCAACGTCACCGCCGGCCCCGACCTCACCATCGGCGACTACAACGAGATCGGCGAGATCATCCGCGAGATGGCCGCCGAGGACGCCAACGTCAAGATCGGCACCGCGATCGACATGGACATGGCCGGCGAGATCCGCGTCACCGTCGTGGCCACCGGCCTCAACGCCAAGCAGGCGGCCCAGGGCGAGCGGCCGCGCGTGGTGGTCAACAACGAGGGCCGTGCCCAGCTGCGCGCCGAGCCGGTCGCCGCCCCCATGGTAGGTAACACCGCGCTCAACCTGGATCTGGTCGACATCCCGGCCTTCCTGCGTCGCCAGGCCGACTGACCCTTCAGCCAGCCAACACATCCTCAAGGGGCCTGCGGGCCCCTTTGTCTTGGGAGCGTCCCGCGCTGCTTGCCGCTCAAAGCCCGTCGAAACGCATCGACAGATCGATGGCCTGGATGTCCTTGGTCAGGCTGCCGATGGAGATGAAGTCGACGCCGGTTTCGGCGATGGCGCGCACGGTCTCCAGGGTCACTCCACCCGAGGCCTCCAGTTCGGCGCGGCCGGCGGTCAGGCTGACGGCCGCGCGCAATGTGTCGAGGTCGAAGTTGTCGAGCAGAATGCGCGGCACGCCGGCCATTAGCGCCTCCTCCAGCTGCTCCAGGTTCTCCACTTCCACCTCGATGGGCACGCCCGGACTCTGGTGGCGGGCATGGACCACGGCGGGGGTGATGCCGCCGGCTGCGGCAATGTGGTTCTCCTTGATCAGGATGGCGTCAAAAAGCCCCATGCGGTGGTTCCAGCCGCCGCCGCAGGTCACGGCGTACTTTTGCGCCTGACGCAGGCCCGGCAGGGTCTTGCGCGTGTCGAGGATGCGCGCGCGGGTACCATGCACGGCGCGGACGAACTTGTGTGTGCGGGTGGCGGTGGCGGACAGGGTCTGGATGAAGTTCAGCGCCGCGCGCTCTCCGCTGAGGATGCCGCGTGCAGGGCCGTGCAGGGTGCAGAGCAGGGCGCCTGGGGCGAGGTGGTCGCCATCGGCCGCCGCCCAGCGTACCTCGATGCGGGGGTCGACCTGGCGGAACACTTCGTCGAACCAGGCCGCTCCGGCCAGATGCATATGCTCGCGGGTGATCACGCGCGCCTCGGCGAACACCGTTTCCGGGACCAGCTGGGCAGACAGGTCGCCGCTGCCGATGTCCTCCTCGAGGGCGCGGGTGACGTCCTGACGGATAATCTGGGCGGATGGCAGGTTCATGGCGGTTCTCCTTGGCTGTCGGGACAATGGTAGCGCCCGGGGGGCTGCGACCCTAGCAGGTTGTTGAAAAAGGGCTTCCTGCCCTTTTTCAACTCGCCCCGTCGCGGCGCATGTCCGCGACGGTCTCCGCAGATCAATCACTTAGAGTGATTGATCTGCGTGCAAGCCTTCCATGGCTTGTGTTAACAGGCCGTTGAAAGACTTTTTCAACGGCCTGCTAGCCTGTCATGTAAGTGTCACGCTATTGTCGTAAAAACAGCGCGCAATATGACATCGCTGTGAGGTCACCATGTCCGGCAAGACCATTCTGATCGTTGAAGACGAGAAGCCCATCCGCGAGATGGTGAGCTTCGCCCTTGGCCGGGCGGGCTACACCCTGGTGGAGGCCGGCGACATCGCCGAGGCCTTCGAGTGTCTGGCCCGTCAGGTTCCGGACCTGATCCTGCTCGACTGGATGCTGCCGGGCGCGAGCGGTTTGGAACTGGCCCGCCGGCTGAAGAAGGACGAGCTCACCCGTGATGTACCGATCATCATGCTCACCGCCCGCGGAGAGGAAGAGGACAAGGTCACCGGGCTCGAAGCCGGCGCCGACGATTACATCACCAAGCCCTTCTCCCCGCGCGAGCTGCAGGCGCGCATCAAGGCTGTCCTGCGGCGCGCGACGCCGGAAGGTGAGAGCACGGTGATCCGGGTCGACGGGCTGGAGCTGGATGCCGGCGGGCACCGGGTCACGGCCCAGGGGCAGTCGCTGGAGATGGGGCCGACCGAGTTCCGTTTGCTCGAGTTCTTCATGACCCATCCCGAGCGGGTTTACAGCCGTGGCCAGCTGCTCGACCGCGTGTGGGGGCGCAACAGCTTCGTCGAGGAGCGGACCGTGGACGTGCACATCCTGCGCCTGCGCAAGGCCCTCTCGCCGAGCGGGCATGACGCCATGATCCAGACCGTGCGCGGCGCGGGCTACCGCTTCTCCAGCCGCGTCTGATGCCGGGGGGCTTGCGCGCGGAAATCCTCCTGGTCGGGGCCCTGGCCGCCGTAGGGCTCGTTTTCGGCGTGTTGTCGGGGCATGTCTGGGCGGGGCTGAGCCTGGGCCTCGCGCTGGTCGTCATGCGCCTGTTGTGGGTGGTGGCGCGCCTGGCCCGCTGGCTGGAGCGGCCCGAGACCCCACCTAGCCGCTATGCCGGTGGTTGGCTGGCGGACCTCGGCCAGCGCCTGCGCCGCGCTCGCGCCGCCCAACGCCGGCGCGAGCGCCGCTGGTTGCGCCTGATCCGCGAATACCGCCGCGCTGCGGATGCCTTGCCGGATGCCGTGGTGGCCCTTGATGCGGACAACCGCATCCTCGGCTTCAATCCGCCCTCCCGCCAGCAGCTCGGCCTGCGCCAGCGCGACGTGGGCCTGCCCATCGACCACCTGATTCGCCAGCCGGCCTTCATTGACTACCTGCATAGCGAGGACTGGTTGCGCGATGTCGAGGTGCCGGCCAGCGATGATCCCGAGCGCGTCCTCAACATGCACATCTTCCCCTACGTGCAGGGGCGCCGGCTGCTGGTCGCGCGCGACGTGACCCGCCTGCAGCGCCTGCAGGCGATGCGGCAGGACTTCGTCGCCAATGTCTCGCACGAGTTGCGCACCCCCTTGACCGTGCTGGCGGGGTACATCGAGACCCTGCTCGATACAGGGGATGAGTTGCCTGACGAGTTGCTGCGCATCCTCGAGCACATGCACCTGCAGTCCGAGCGCATGCGGCGCATCGTCGAGGACCTGCTCCTGCTCTCGCGCCTGGAAACCACCTCGCCGAGCGAGGACCAATTCGAGCCGGTCAACGTGTCGGCGATGCTGGACTCCATCGCGGGCGTCGCCGAGCAGCTGAGCGCGGCAGAAAAACACCTCATCGTGCGCGAGATCGACCCCGCCCTTGGCATGCGCGGCATACCGCGCGAACTCGACAGCCTGTTCTCCAACCTGGTGTTCAACGCCGTCAAATACACCCCCGCGGCGGGGGTGATCAGCGTGCGCTGGTTTGCGGATGAGCGCGGTCTGGTGTTTGAGGTGCAGGATACGGGCATCGGCATCGCCCCGCAGCACATCCCGCGCCTGACCGAGCGCTTCTACCGCGTTGACGTGGGGCGTTCGCGCGCGCGCGGCGGCACCGGGCTCGGACTCGCCATCGTCAAGCATGTCCTGTTGCGCCACCAGGGGCGGCTGGAGATCGAGAGCGCGCTCGGCAAGGGCAGTGTGTTCCGCTGCATTTTCCCGACCGCGCTGGCGAACTCCCGGGCCTTGTCATAAAACCTTCATGATTCCTTCATGGAATAGACACGCCCTGCCGCGAAGATGCCCCTCGAGCTTATGCTTCCCAAGGCCATTTGATTGACCGGGCCGAGGCCGGGTCGACCAGCCAACCGAACTGAGGAATAGACCATGACCATGTTTCGCATGACCCTGATTGCCGGCGCCGTGCTGGCAGCTGGTGCCGTTCAGGCCGCCGAGGTGACCACCATCAACGGTGCGGGTGCGACCTTCCCGTACCCGATCTATGCCAAGTGGGCCGAGGCCTACAACAAGGAAACCGGCGTCAAGCTGAACTATCAGTCCATCGGTTCCGGTGGTGGTGTCAAGCAGATCATTGCCAAGACCGTGGACTTTGGCGCCTCCGATGACGCGCTGTCGCCCGAGAAGCTGGCCGAGCACGGCATGACCCAGTTCCCGGCCGTTATGGGTGCCGTGGTTCCGGTGGTGAATCTGGCTGGTATTGAAGCCAACCAGCTGAAGATGGATCAGGAGGTGCTGGCCGATATCTATCTGGGCAAGATCACCAAGTGGAATGATCCGAAGATCGCCGCCCTCAACCCGGGCGTGGCTCTGCCGGACAAGCTGATCTCCGTGGTTCGTCGCTCCGATGGCTCGGGCACCACGGCGGTGTTTACCAACTACCTGGCCAAGATCAGCCCGGAGTGGAAGGAGAAGGTTGGCGAGGGTAAGGCCGTCAACTGGCCGGTCGGCATGGGTGGCAAGGGCAACGAGGGTGTTGCTTCTTACGTCAAGCAGATCGACGGCGCCATTGGCTATGTCGAGTCTGCCTACGCCAAGCAGAACAAGCTGGCCACCGTGCAGATGAAGAACAAGGCGGGCAATTACGTCAGCGTCAGCTCCAAGTCCACCGCTGCTGCCGCAGCCAGCGCTGACTGGAAGGGCGCTACCGACTTCTACCTGTGGCTGACCGATGCTCCGGGCGCAGATGCCTGGCCGATCGCCAACCAGACCAACATCCTGGTGTATAAGGAGCCGAATGACTGCGCCCGCACCGAGGCCGTGCTGAAGTTCTTCGACTGGTCCTGGAAGCATGGTGCCAAGATGGCGGAAGAGCTCGAATACGTGCCGCTGCCCAAGGAGCTGGTCGAGCAGGTCGAGGCGTCCTGGAAGGCCAACATCAAGTGTGAAGGCGTCGCCGCGATCATCAAGTAAGGATGTTACAATCCGCGCCCATGGACGGGCGCAGTCCGGGGTTCAGGCATCCCTGAACCCCTTCTTATTTCAGAGGCCTGCGAGCCATGTCCAACTCCATTGAAAGCGCCATCAACGAGGTCGACATACCCATGCCCATGGAACGTTCCTCGCGCAGGTTCGCGCTAGGCGATCTCGCCTTCCGCTGGACCGCGCTGTTCTTCGCTTTCCTGGTGCTGCTGCTGCTCGCGGGCATCATCTTCATGCTGGTGCAGGGTGCCATGCCGGCCTTCAAGGCGTTTGGCCTGGACTTCCTGACCAACGAGACCTGGAACCCGGTCAAGGATGAGTACGGTGCCTGGGCGCCGATGATGGGCACCCTGATCGCCGCCCTGATCGCCATGATCATCGGCCTGCCATTGTCCTTTGGCATCGCCATCTTCATTACCGAAATGGCCCCGCAGTGGCTCAAGCGCCCGGTTGGCACGGCCATCGAACTGCTCGCGGCGGTGCCGTCGATCATCTACGGCATGTGGGGGCTGTTCTTTTTTGCCCCGTTCTTTGCCAAAAACATCCAGCCGGTCCTGGTCGCCACCCTCGGCAACGTGCCGTTGATCGGTGCACTGTTCCAGATGCCCCTGGTCGGTGGTGCCAGCGGGGTGAGCGTGCTCACCGCCGGTATCATCCTCGCCCTGATGATCGTGCCCTTCATGGCTTCGGTGATGCGCGATGTATTCGACATCGTCCCGAGTGTCCTGAAGGAGTCGGCTTATGGCATCGGTGCCACCACCTGGGAAGTGGTGTGGAACGTCGTGCTGCCCTATACCAAGGCCGGTGTGGTCGGTGGCGTCATGCTCGGCCTGGGTCGGGCGTTGGGCGAGACCATGGCGGTCACCTTCGTGATCGGCAACGCCACCGTGCTGGCGACTAGCCTGCTGGAGCCGGGTAACACCATCGCCGCGAAGCTGGCCAACGAATTCAATGAGGCCGACGGTCTGCAGATGGATTCCTTGGTCGCGATGGGGCTGATCCTGTTCGTCATCACCTTCATCGTCCTGATACTGTCCAAGCTGATGCTGATGCGCCTGGCGGCCACCCAGGAAGGGCGCAAGACCTAAAGGAAGCCATGATGGAACTCTACACCCGCCGCCGCCTGATCAATCGCATCAATATGACCGCCTCGGTGCTGACCACCCTGGTGGGCCTGTTCTTCCTTGCCTGGATCCTCACTGTACTGGTCATGAAGGGGGTTTCGGTCATCAACTGGGATCTGTTCACCCAGATGACCCCGCCTCCCGGTGGCCAGGGCGGTATTGCCAATGCCTTGATCGGCAGCTTGATGCTGACCCTTGCCGCGGTGGTCATCGGCACACCGATTGGCATCCTGGCCGGCACCTACCTGGCCGAGTACGGCAAGCGTGGCGCCTTCCCCGAGATCGTGCGCACCATTAACGATGTGCTGCTGTCCGCGCCGTCGATCATCATTGGGGTGTTCGTCTACGAGCTGATCGTGATACGCCAGGGACACTACTCCGGCTGGGCTGGGGCGGTGGCGTTGGCGATCATCGTGATCCCGGTGGTGCTGCGTACCACCGAGAACATGCTCAAGCTGGTGCCGACCCCGATGCGCGAGGCCGCCGCGGCGCTGGGCGCGCCGCAGTGGATGGTCATCATGCAGGTGGTGTACAAGGCGGCGCTCGCGGGCATGGTGACCGGCGTCATCCTCGCCACCGCGCGCATCACCGGCGAGACCGCGCCGCTGCTGTTCACCGCGCTGAACAACCAGTTCTGGACCTTGAACATGAACGAGCCGATCGCCAACCTGCCGGTGGTGATCTTCCAGTTTGCCATGAGCCCGTATGACGACTGGCGCGAACTCGCCTGGGCAGCCGCGCTGCTGATCACGGTCCTGGTCCTTGGCATGAACATTCTGGCGCGCAGCCTGTTGCGCGGCCACAAGTAATTCCAGTAAACGGAGAACCCGAGCATGAGCACCACGGCGACATTGCAGGGCGGCGGCGTGAACTTCGACATGTCCGCGGCTGTCGGCGCCAGCATGCATCATGGCCATGCCCTGACCGAGAAGGTTGATGGCATCCGTCACGTTGAGCATCCCAAGCTCACCCTGCGCAACCTGAACTTCTTCTACGGCAAGTTCCAGGGGCTGCACGGTATCAGCATGAATGTGCCGGATCGCCAGGTTACCGCCTTGATCGGCCCGTCCGGCTGCGGCAAGTCCACCCTGCTGCGCACCATGAACCGCATCTATGACCTCTACCCCGGCCAGCGCGCCGAGGGCGAGATCATCATGGATGGCAGGAATCTGCTCGAGAAGGGCGTGGATGTGAACCTGCTGCGCGCCAAGGTCGGCATGGTGTTCCAGAAACCGACTCCGTTCCCGATGTCGATCTACGACAATGTGGCCTTCGGCGTGAAGCTGTACGAGAAGCTGTCCAAGTCGGAAATGGACGACCGCGTCGAGTGGGCGCTGCAGAAGGCGGCGATCTGGGACGAGGTGAAGGACAAGCTCAAACAGTCCGGTACCGCGCTCTCAGGCGGCCAGCAGCAGCGCCTGTGCATCGCGCGCAGCATTGCGGTGAAGCCCGAGGTGATCCTGTTCGATGAGCCGACCTCGGCCCTGGATCCGATCTCCACCCTCAAGATCGAGGAGCTGATCCACGAGCTCAAGACCGAGTTCACCGTGGTGATCGTGACCCACAATATGCAGCAGGCGGCGCGGGTGTCCGACTACACCGCCTTCATGTACCTCGGCAGGTTAGTGGAATACGATCACACCAACATCATCTTCACCAAGCCGGGCAAGAAGGAAACCGAGGACTACATCACCGGCCGCTTCGGCTGAGTGGTGTGCTGGGCTGAAACGAGAAAGGGGCCGACGGCCCCTTTTTGATGTCCACCGCCTGTGTGCAGCGGTGGGGGAGCGGAGGAGGGCTGGTCTCAGCCGGTCACTTCGCGCAGCATGTCCTCGTGGGTCAGGTGGCGCACGTCCTTGCCCTTGACCAGGAAGATCACGTATTCGCACAGGTTGGTGACGTGGTCGCCGATGCGCTCGATGGCGCGCAGGCACCACAGGATGTCGAGGCTGACGTCGATGGTGTTCGGGTTTTCAGCCATGTGCTTCATCAGTTCCTTGAGGGCCTTCTTGTAGGTCTGGTTGACCTCCAAGTCCTCGCCGCTGATGCGTGCGGCAGCCTCGGCATCCATACGCGCGAAGGCGTCCAGCGCCTCGTGCAGCATCTTCTGGACCTGCTCGCCCATGGCGCGCAGGTCTTCGACGAAGCTGAAGCCGTCCAGCACTGGGGCGAGCGCGAGCGACAGGCGGCCGATCTTCTCCGCCTTGTCGCCGATGCGCTCGAGGTCGGTGATGATCTTGATGATGGTGAACAGGAAGCGCAGGTCGTTGGCGGTCGGCTGGCGCAGGGCGATGGTCTGGACCACCAGTTCGTCGATCTTGACCTCGAACTCATTGACCTTGTAATCCCCGGTGGCTGCGGATTGGCCGAGTTCGGCGTTATGCTCGAACAGGGCGCGCAGGGCGCTGTCGACCTGTTGCTCGACCAGCCCCCCCATGGTCATCACCATGCCTCGGGCTTGCTGGAGCTCGAGGTCATAGACGCGGGTAATGTGTGGGGTCTGCTTGTCCATGGGGTCTCCTGGCGTGGCACGATTGCTCGCCATGCGGCGAATGGGCTAGGGTATATCAGGGCATTTGATGCCCCGATCGAACAATAAGTTTTTGAACAAACTTAATATTAACCTGAAATTTTTTGCAAAAACATGACGCCTGAATCCCCGGCCGAAACATCCCTTGATACCACCCTGCCGCCGGTCATCAATCGCGAGCTGAGCCTTCTGAAATTCAACCGTCGCGTGCTCGAGCTGGCGATGGACGAGGCGGTGGCCCTGCTCGAGCGCTTGCGCTTCCTGTGCATCTCGTCGAGCAACCTGGACGAGTTCTTCGAGGTGCGCGTCGCGAGCCTGATCCAGCAGCTGCGCGCCGGTGTGACGCGCGCCGGGGAGTGCGGCATGACCCCGGCCGAGCAGCTTGAGAAGGTCTACCACGAGGCCCATCTTTTGGTGGCGGACCAGTACCGGGTGTTGAACGATGTGATGATCCCGGCCTTGCGCGAGGCGGGCATCCGCTTCGTGCGCCGCACCCACTGGAACAAGGGGCAGGCGGTCTGGGTGCGGGAGTACTTTTTGAGTGAGCTGGCGCCCGTGCTCACCCCGCTGGGGCTTGACCCCGCGCATCCCTTTCCACGCGTGCTCAACAAGAGCCTCAACTTCGTCGTCACCCTCGAAGGGGAGGACGACTTCGGTCGCGAGGGCCGGATGGCGGTGGTGCAGGCGCCGCGCAGCCTGCCGCGCATCGTGCGCATGCCAGAGCCGGCCGGGAGCGGTCCGCATGACTTTGTCTTCCTCAGCTCGATCATCCACGCCCACGTGGACGAGCTGTTCCCCGGCATGAAGGTGACCGGCTGCTACCAGTTCCGCGTTACCCGCAACAGCGACCTGCTGGTCGATGTGGATGTGGACGAGGATCTGCTTGAGGTGCTGCAGGGCGAGCTTCTGGAGCGCAACTACGGCGATGCCGTGCGGCTCGAGGTGGCGGACAACTGCCCGGACGAGGTGGCGGACTACCTGCTCGAGGAGTTCGACCTCTCCCGCCGCGCGCTGTTCAAGGTCCACGGTCCGGTCAACCTCAACCGCCTGGTGGCGGTATATGACCTGGTCGAGCGCGGGGAGCTCAAGTTCGCGCCCTTCACCCCCGGCATGCCGCGCGAGCTGGCGGGCGTCGAGAGCATCTTCGATGCCATCGCCAAGCACCGCCGTATCCTCATGCACCACCCCTACCAGTCCTTCGCCCCGGTGGTGGATTTCATCCGCCAGGCCGCGCAGGACCCGAAGGTCGTGGCGATCAAGCAGACCCTCTACCGCACCGGCAGCAATTCGGCCATCGTTGATGCGCTGGAGCAGGCCGCGCGCGCGGGCAAGGAGGTCACTGCGGTGATCGAGCTGCGCGCCCGCTTCGATGAGGCCGCCAATATCAATATGGCGACCCGCCTGCAGAAGGCCGGCGCCTATGTCGCCTACGGCATCGTCGGCTACAAGACCCACGCCAAGATGACCCTGGTGGTACGGCGCGAGGGGGACACCCTCAAGCGCTTCGTCCACCTCGGTTCCGGCAACTACCACGCCGGCACCGCGCGCGCCTACACGGATTATGGCCTGCTGACCGATGATCGGCAGATCGGTGAGGATGTGCACAAGCTGTTCGTTCAGCTCACCGGCCTCTCGCGCGGGATCCGGCTGAAGAAGCTGCTGCAGTCGCCCTTTACCCTGCGCGAGGGCATGCTTGAGCGCATCCGGCGCGAGGCCGAGCATGCCCGTGCCGGCCGCCCGGCCCTGATCCGCGCCAAGATGAATGCGCTGATCGACCCGAGCATCATCCACGCCCTGTACGAGGCCTCCACGGCGGGGGTGCGGATCGAGCTGGTGGTGCGCGGCATCTGCTGCCTGCGGCCGGGGGTGCCGGGCATGTCGGAGAACATCCGCGTGCGCTCACTGATGGGGCGCTTTCTCGAACATGCCCGCGTGTTCATGTTCGCCAACAGTGGCAACGCGGAGGTTTTCATTTCCAGTGCCGACTGGATGCCGCGCAACCTCTACTCGCGCGTCGAGACCTGCTTCCCGATCGAGGAAAAGGCCTTGCGCGAGCGGATCATTGACGAGGTGTTCGAGTTGGCCTTTGCCGACACCAGTGGCAGTTGGGAACTGCAACCGGATGGCGAATACCAGCGGGTTCGGCCTGCCTCGGGCGAGGAGCCGCGGTCGGCGCAGCGCATCCTGCTCAAGCGGCTGGCCCAGGCGAGCTAAGGACAGGCTGAACAACCTGGAATGTGGTACGTCCCCTCCCCCTGGTGGGGGAGGGATGGACCAAGGGCTGGGGGTGAGGGACGCTGGGTGGCGCTGCGCGGGGCTCAGCGGAAGCTGAGGCGCAGCTGAGGGGCCAGGTACTCGGCCTCGCGTTCGAGGTCGGAGCGGGTCAGGGGGTGGCGCTCCAGCCACTCGGGGGGGAAGTGCAGGCGCAGCGCGTTGCCGGCGGCCTCCATGGCAAGCATGGGGATGCCCTCGCGCGGCGAGCGCGAGCGGTGGAGGGTCACGGCCAGGCGCAGCAGGGCGGCCAGACGCAGGTTGGCGTCGCGCCATTCGTCCGGCTGGTCGTTCAGCCAGCTCTTCTTCAGCTTGCGCCGGTGGGCAAGCACGATGGCGGCCAGGCGCTGCTGTTCCTGCTGGGTGAAGCCCGGCATGTCGGCGTAACGCAAAATGTAGGCCCCGTGCTCGTGATAGCCGCTGTGCGCCAGCATCATGCCGACCTCATGCAGCAGGGCGGCCTTGTGCAGCACCTTGCCATCCTGCTCGGGGTCCAGGTTCCAGTCCTCGCGTACCAGTTCGAACAGGCGCCGGGAGGTCTCGGCCACCCGCTGGGCATGGGCGCGATCCACGCGGAAGTCGCGCTGCAGCCGTTCCAGGGTGGCGCTCCGGACATTGTTCCCGCTCATGCGGCCGACGCGGTCGAAGATCAGCCCCTCGCGCAGGGCGCCCTCGGAGATGTGCATGGTGTCGATGTCGAAGGCGTCGAATACCGCCTGCATCACGACAAAGCCGCCGGCGAACACCGGGCGGCGTTCCTCGCTCAAACCGGGCAGGTCGAGCTGCTCCATGCGCCCGGCCTTGATCAGTGCCTTGCGGATACGGGCGAGGCCATCGGCCGTCAGTTGTCCGGCTTCGCACCAGCCGCTGGCCTGGCACACCGCCGCCAGGGCCTTGGCCGTGCCGGAGGCGCCGACTGCGCGTTGCCAGCGGTGGTGACGGAAGGCGTATTCGTAGGGGCGGGTTTCGAGCCGCGCCTCGCTTTCCGCGCGCTTGAGTGTCTCGCGGGTGTAGAGTCCATCGGCCAGGAAGCGGCGGGTCATGCTCACACACCCCAGTGGCATGCTCTCCATGAATTCCGGCGTGAAGCCCCGTCCGATGATGACCTCGGTGCTGCCCCCGCCGATGTCCACCACCAGCCGCTTCTCGTCCGTCTCAAGGTCGGTATGCGCCACGCCAAGGTAGATCAGGCGGGCCTCCTCGCGCCCGGCGATGATCTCGATCGGATGGCCGAGGGCCTGCTGCGCCTTTCTGAGGAATTCGGTGGAGTTTTTCGCCTGGCGTAGGGTATTGGTGCCCACCGCGCGCACACTGCCGCGCGGCATGTCGCGCAGGCGTTGGCCGAAGCGGGCCAGGCAGCCCAGCGCGCGCTCGGTGGCCTCCGGGCTGAGGTTGTTGGCCTCGTCCAGGCCGCCACCGAGGCGCACCATCTCTTTGAGGCGGTCCACCACCTGCACCTGGCCGTCCGGCAGAACGCGCATCACCACCATGTGAAAACTGTTGGAGCCGAGGTCGATCGCGGCCAGCAGGCTGCCTGAGTCGGTCATGCGGAAGGTTTCCAGCCTTGGAATTAACGAAATTATAGTCTCGCTTAGCCGAGGGCGCGCAGCACGCGCGGCGGCAGGAAGGCGGTCAGGCGGGCGCCGGCAGGGCGGAGGGTGTCGAGCTCGAGGATCGCCACGCCCCCTTTGCGGAAGGGCAGGGTATCCAGGCCGGGATCGCCGTGCACCAGCAGGGCGAGCAGGCCCGAGAGGTGAGGTTCATGGCCGATCAGGGCGATCCGCTGGCCATCGTCGAGGGACTTGAGCCAGGCGAGGGTGGCCGCGGGATCGGCATCGGGTTCAAGCTCGGGGGTGGTCTCGACGCGCAGGTCGGGATAGCGCTCGAGCAGCAGTTCGGCCGTCTCGCGGGCCCGCAGCAGCGGGCTGCTGAACAGCCGCTCGGGGCTCTCCAGCACACGCCGCAGGCCGCGCACTACCCGGCGCATTTTGGTACGGCCTTCCTTGGTCAAGGGTCTGTCCTCGTCGGGCAGGCCGCTGCGTGCCCACTCCACTCGGTCGCCCGCCGGGGCGTGACGGATCAGGATCAGTTGCATGTCGGTCCTCCTGCATATCGGCTTGCAAGCATAGGTCAGGGCGCATGTCATTGTCCCGCTCTATGAGGTTGCGGGGCGAGGCGGTAAGAAGGTGCAGCCCGGGTAGGTTTATCTTGTATGCTGGCGAGACGATCCTAGCCTTTTGTGCCCCCCCGATCATGACCGTTGCCTTTGATGACGAAAATCCGCGCGCCCGGAGCGCCGTGACTGGCGTGTCGGTCCGCGATGTTGCTCCCCCGTGGATGGCAGGCGATGAGGGCTATCGGGGCATGCTGGAGAGGATCCCCGGCATCGTCTATGCCGTTGCGCCGGATGCGCCGGGCCGCATGCTCTACGTCAGCCCGCAGAGCGAGGTCCTGTTGGGCTACACGGCCGGGGAGTGGCTGCGGGATCCGGGGTTCTGGCAGCGGGCGATCCATCCTGAGGATCGTGAGAGGGTGCTGGCGGTCCATGCGGAGGCGCATGCCGGGCGACGGTCGCTGGCCTGCGAATACCGGATGCAGGCCCGCTGCGGGCGGGTGGTATGGCTGAGCGACGAATGCTCGCCGGTGCTGGACGGGGACGGCCGGCTGCTCTGCATGCAGGGGCTGCTGCTGGATGTGACCGAGCGTCGCCATGCCGAGGCCGAGATGCGGGAGTGGCACGAGGAGATGGAGCGCCTGGTGGAGTTGCAGGTCGCAGCCCAGACCGCGGCTGCGATTGCCCACGAACTGAATCAGCCGCTCAATGCCATCGCCTCCTACAACGCCGCCGCCCTGCGCCTGCTGCGTGCCGGGAATCCGCAACCGGAGCGCCTTCAGCATGCCTTGGAGCAGGGGGCAGAGCAGGTCCAGCGGGCCGGGCGGAGTATGCGCGACCTGCTTGCCCTGCTGCACAAGGGGGAGACACCGACGGAAGGGGTCTATTTGAATGCGGCAGTGCGCGAGGCCGTGTCCATCCTGGTGGCCGACGGCTACATCGACGGGGTCAAGGCCGTGGTGGACCTGGCGCCGGACCTGCCGCGGGTGAGGGCCAACCGCCTGCAGGTGCAGAAGGTGCTGGCCAATCTGCTGCGCAACGCGGTGGAGGCGATCCACGGTTGCGGCCGTGCGCGCGGGGTGGTGAGGGTGCGCACCGATGTCGCGGAAGGCATGGCACGGGTCTGCGTGGAAGATGACGGCCCCGGCCTCGACCCGCAGGCGTTCCAGCGGGTGTTCGAGCCCTTCTTCACCACCAAGGCCCATGGCATTGGCATGGGGCTGGCTATCAGCCGGGCCCTGATCCTCGCCCATGGGGGCCGCATGTGGGTGGAAAACGCGGCCCCGCACGGCTGCCGTTTCTGTTTCACCCTGCCGCTGGCAGAGTGAGTAGGGGTTATCACGTATTCATCAACCCCGTTCCCGGCGGTTAAGGTTGCGTCCCTCTCCTCCAGAGACGCCTGTCCCGCCGATGATGTCCAGCCCGCCCAAGGTCTACGTGGTCGATGACGATGCTGCCGTACGCGATGGTCTCGTGCTTCTGCTCGAGAGCGCCGGCTTTGCGATCGACGTCTACGCCAGCGCCGGCGAGTTTCTGGAGGCTGCGCATGCCATCCCTCCCGGCGCCTGCCTGCTGCTGGATGTGCGGATGCCGGACATGAGCGGTCCTATGCTTCAGGCCGAGCTCGCCCGGCGGGGCATCGACCTGCCCATCATCTTCCTCTCCGCCCATGGCGATATCCCCACCGCGGTGCAGGCCATCAAGGCCGGTGCGGTGGACTTCCTCACCAAGCCGGTCGATGGCGACCTGCTCATCCAGCGGGTCCAGGCGGCGCTGGCCATGTCTTCCGCGGACCCGCGGCGGGGGGCGGCGAACCGCAGCCGCTGCGCCGGCGTGGCCGGCCTGACCGCGCGCGAGCGCGAGGTGATGCGCTTGGCCGTGATGGGGCACGCCAATAAGGAGATCGCCCAGCGGCTGGGCATCAGCCACCGCACGGTGGAAATCCACCGCGCCCGCGTCATGCGCAAGACCGGGGCGGCCAACCTGGTCGAACTCGTTCACCTGGCGAAGGACTGCGCGAGCGAGCTCGAACAGGCTGGCGCCTGACCCTTCGCGGGGTAGGTGTTGCCACGTATACCCCTCCCTCTGCGCACCCCTTACATTCCTCTCCATGCCTACGCGACCGCCTGCCAGTGGTTGGCCGGGCGGCGTTTCGTCGAACGATGGTTTGTCTGATGGAGTTGAGTTCATGGCCGATATCCGCGCTGCGGAAACAGGGGATGAGGACCCCATCCTGCTTGACGAGGCGATGGGGCCGGAGGCGAGTCCCGATTAGGACCCGGTCGACGCACCTGCCGAGGCCGTCTTCGCCGCCGGCGCCTACGGCGCGGAGGGGCCGGACATCACCCGCTTCTATCTCAACGAGATCAGCGGCCAGCCGCTCCTCGACGCGGACGAGGAGGTTCGTCTCGCGCGCTTGGCACGGCAGGGGGACAAGGTGGCCCGCCAGCGCATGATCGTCGCCAACCTGCGCCTAGTGGTCATGATTGCCCGCCGTTACCAGCACCGGGGGTTGGACCTGAACGACCTGGTGGAGGAGGGCAACCTCGGCCTCATGCATGCGGTGGAGAAGTTCGACCCTGAGCGCGGTTTCCGTTTCTCCACCTATGCCACCTGGTGGATCCGTCAGAGCATCGAGCGCGGGCTCATGAATCAGGCACGCACCATCCGCCTGCCGATCCATGTCGCCAAGGACATCGGCGGCATCCTGCGCACGGCACGGAACCTGAGCCAGAAGCTGGGTCACGACGTCGGCGCCGAGGAACTGGCCCAAGCCCTTCACCGCCCCGTGGAGGAGGTCCGGCGTGCGTATGAGCTCAACGAGCAGCCCCTCTCGCTCGATGCGCACATCAACCAGGACACCGATCAGCCGCTGCAAGACCTCATCCCCGACGAGCACAACGTCAACCCGGTCGAGCAGTTGGCGGAGGAGGACGTGAGCGAGCACCTGTTGCAGTGGCTCGAACAGCGCGACGAGCGCCAGCGCGAGGTGATCGTCCGCCGGTTTGGGCTGCTTGGCCACGAGCCGCAGACCTTGGAAGAAGTGGGGCAGGCCCTCGGGCTGACCCGCGAGCGGGTGCGGCAGATCCAGATCGAGGCCCTGCGCGGCCTGCGCAAGGCCATGGAGCGCGACGGCTGCGGACGCGAGGCGCTGCTGGACTAAAGCGTCTACAAAAGGGTTTTCTGGACAGGAGGCTCCCCTCTCCCTCAGGGAGAGGGGCTGGGGGTGAGGGCTGCCCCCGCGGGAGTGCGTTCTTTGAACGACCGTTGGAGGCTTGATTTCGCCCGCCTCAACCCTTTGGACTTCGTAAGAAGTGTTCGTTGAGGCGGGCGAGCCCCTTTTCTTGCTCGTCCAAGAAAAGGGGCGAAAAGAAGGACGCCCCCGCAAGCCCGCCCGCCTGCGGCGGGTGCCCGTGCCGCCAGGTCGCGCAAGGGGGCCGCTTTGACGCGGCTTCCTGCCGCGGCAAAGCTGAACCGGCCCTCCATGGCCGGTTCACCCCCTTGCCCAACATGGCGTCCCGGCGGCCTTGAGGGGGGGATTTTTCCCTCACCCCCTACCCCTCTCCCAAAGGGAGAGGGGAGTCCAGAAAACCTTCGTTTGCCAACATCCTGCTGGAGCAGGGCGCTACTCTGCCTCGCGCTGCGCCTGGCGTAGCGCGGCGGCGGCGAGGGCGGTCTGGGTGGCATCGGTGGCGAAGGCCAGCCGCCCCGGTACGTCATGCAGGCCGGCCTTGCGCAGGGGGCGGTACACCGCCGGGTGCATGCCGCTCAGAACCACGCCGATGCGCCGGTCGTGCAACCGGCCGAGGGCCGATTCGAGGGCGTGGATGCCGCTCATGTCCAAGGTGGGCACGTGGGTGAAGTCGATGATGATCACGCTGGCCTCCTTGTGCTCGCGTGCCGCGCGGTCCAGCGCGGCGAAGGCCTGTTCGGCGGCGCCGAAGAACAGTGGGCCGTTAAACTCGTAAAACACCGCCCAGTCCGGCAACTCGAACGGCATCGGCTCGCCGCGTCCGCGTTCGCGGCCGCCGGTGAGCTTGGCCATCTGGTGCATGAAGATGAAGGCGGCCAGCACCATGCCGACCCCGACCGCGGCCACCATGTCGATGAAGATGGTCAGGCCGAAGCAGGTCAGAAGCACGGCCACGTCGGTACGCGGGGCCACCTTGACCATGTGCATGAAATGGGGGGCCTCGCTCAGGTTCCAGGCGGTGAGCAGCAGGATGGCGGCCAGGGTGGCCATGGGCACATGCGCAAGCCAGGGTGCGAACACCACCACCGCAAGCAGGATGGTGAGGGCATGGAAGACGGCGGCCAGAGGCGAGCGGGCGCCGGCGCGCACATTGGTGGCGGTGCGGGCGATGGCGGCGGTGGCGGTGATGCCGCCGAAAAAGGGCGCGGCGAGGTTGCCGATGCCCTGGCCGACCAGTTCTGCGTTCGGATCATGGCGGGTGCGGCTCATGCCGTCGGCCACCACCGCGCACAGCAGCGACTCGATCGCCGCCAGCATGGCGAGCGTCAGCGCCGGTACCAGCAGGTCGCGCAGCAGGGGCCAGGACAGGCCGACCGGTTGGCCGGAGGCGTCCGGCAGGGTCCAGGGGAGGACGAACTGTGGCGCGAACGGCGGGATGCCCGCGCCGCTCTGGCCGGCCATCTCCCAGTGGAACTTGTCGCCGAGGGTGATGGGGTCGAACGTCGGCCACAGCCACTGCAGGCCGTAGGCGGCGAGGCCCGCCAGTACCAGCGCGGCAAGCTGGCGCGGGATGGGGGTGCCCAGGCGATTCCAGAAGATGAGCACGAGCAGGGTGAAAAGGCCGGTGGCCACATCCGCCCAGCGCGCGGTGGGCAGGGCGGCGAGCAGGACTTGGAGACGGTCGAGGAAGTGCTCCGGCATGGCTGGCGTGGTGAGGCCGAGCAGGTCCTTGATCTGCAAAAAGGCGATCACCACGGCGATGCCGGAGGTGAAGCCGAGCACCACGGGGTAGGGGATGTACTGGATCAACTGCCCCAGACGCAAGAAGCCCATGACGATCAGGATCACCCCGGTCAGCAGGGTGGTGACCAACAGCCCGCCCAGGCCGAATTTGTGCACGATGGGGATGAGCAGGACGATGAAGGCCGCCGTGGGGCCGGAGACATTGAAGCGCGAGCCGCCGAACAGGGCGATCAGCGCCCCGGCGATGATGGCGGTGTAGAGGCCGTGCTGGGGTGGAACGTCCACGGCTATGGCCAGTGCCATGGCCAGGGGCAGGGCCAGCATCCCGAGGGTCAGGCCGGCCATCAGGTCGGCACGCAGATCCCCGCGTCCGTAGCCGCGCAGGCTCTCACGCAGGGCGGTGGCTATGGGCCAGGAGGATGGGGTCACGTTTGCTCTCCTTGGGCTGGCAGCCCGATGGCGATCCGCGGTTCAGGGGGTGTGGGGTACCCTCGCCGCTTGATCGGCCCGAGGTCGGGCCGCTTACACGGTCGGTGAATGCCCTCAGGCATTCAGGCCGGGCACCGGCCAGTATTTCTTGAATGCCACGTCCGGCAGCGACCAGACGCGCTGGTGCAGGGTGTGCATGGCGTCCAGGTCGTTCAACAGCTCCGCCCGTTCGGCCGGGCTTAGCTGCGCCGGTCCTTCGTGCAGGGCCTTGTCCATCATCCAGGCGCGCCGCAGGCGCACGCTCTCCGGCAGGTTGCGGCGCGGCTTGAGGAAGGCGGCGTGGATGGCATTGGCGATCGGCTCGACCACCGCCAGCACGAAACCATCGACATCGCCGAGCTTCTCGCGCTCGGCCTGGTACAGGGCAAGTCCCTTGCGGTACTCGGCCAGTTCCGGCGGGGCGCTGACCTCCTCCGGGGTGATGAACAGGCGGGCGGCGCGGGCGCGGCGGCCGAGCGAGCCGAGGCTGGTCAGCCGGGCGAGCGGGATGGACAGCACCAGGCCCGCCAGCACCGGCGAGAGCCAGGCGAAGAACACCGGGCTCGCGTACCAGGCCGCCACGCCCCAGACCAGCCCGAGTACGGTGGTGGTGCCGTAGTTGCTCGCGGCCTCGCGCCAGCTCATGACGAACTCGCCGCGCTGCTGGGTGCCCCAGGCCACGGTCTTGTTCATCAGGGTGAGGATGATGAAACGGCTGTGGAACACCATGCGCACCGGGGCGGACAGGGCGGAGAGCAGGGTTTCGAGCAGCACGCTTGCGCTCACCCCCAGCCGCCCGCCGAACTGCTCGGCGCGCGCCTTATCGCGCAGGGTCATGGCGAGGCTGAGGATCTTAGGCAGGAACAGCAGGCCGAGGGTGACGTAGAACAGCTTCAGGGCCATCTCCACGTCCACATGGGCATGCTCGGGGGCGAGCCAGGCCAGCAGGGTGGTGAGGATCAACAGGCCAAACCACAGCAGGGAGCCGGCATAACTCATGATGCCGTTGATCAGCAGAAAGCGCTGCATCGGCGGCAGGCCCTCGGCGATCATCACGCCGGCATGCTGCAGGTTGCCCTGGCACCAGCGGCGGTCGCGCTTGAGGTCGTCGGTGAGCGAGGGCGGGTACTCCTCCCAGCTGCCGCCGAGGTCATAGGCCACCCACACCTCGAACCCCGCGCGGTTCATCAGCGCCGCCTCGACGAAGTCGTGGCTGAGGATCTCCCCGCCGAATGGCTTGATCCCCGGCATGCGCGGCAGGTTGCAGTGGCTCATGAACGGGGCGATGCGGATGATGACGTTGTGGCCCCAGTACTGGCCATTGCCCAGCCACCACCAGGCGAGGCCGGCGGCGAACATGGGCGAGTACAGCCGGCCGGCGAACTGCTGGATGCGGGCATACAGGGTGTCCATGCCCTGCGAGAAGGGCAGGGTCTGGATGATGCCCACGTGCAGGTTGCGCTCCATGGCCTGCACCATGCGCACCAGGGTCTCGCCCGACATCACGCTGTCGGCATCCAGCACGATCATGTACTCGTGCTGTTTCCCCCAGCGGCGCAGAAAGTCGATGATGTTGCCGCTCTTCTTCTTCACCCGGTACTTGCGGCGGCGGTAGAAGATGCGTTCGAAGCCGTCCACCTCGCGGCACAGGCGCGCCCAGGCCAGTTCCTCGTCCACCCACTTCTCGGGCTGGCTGGAGTCGGAGAGGATGTAGAAACGGAAGTGTTCCAGTTGGCCGGTGGCCTTGAGCGAGAGGAAGGTCGCGCGGATGCGGGCGAACACCTCGTCGGCATCCTCGTTGCAGATCGGCATCACCACCGCGGTGGAGGCCAGCGGGGTGGGCTTGCCGTCCAGGCGGGCGTTGAGGGTGCTGATCTTCAGCCAGTCGCGCCCGGTGAGGGTCAGCCAGAAGCCGATCAGCGCGGTCCACAGCCCGATCCACAGCCAGGCAAACAGGATGGCGAACAGGCCGAGCAGGAGCATTTCCAGCAGGTGCCGGCCGCCGAAGGGCAGGGTGTTGCTCAGCGTCCAGGTGCCGATCAGGGTGGGGAGGAGGACCAGGATGGCGAGCGCGAGGCGGCGGTCGCCGGCAATGGTTTGGATCTCGTCGGGGCGGATGCGCATCAGGAATCCCGGGTGTCTTCGTTCAAGCCAAGCAGGCGGGAGAGCAGTCCTTCGGGGGCCGGGCGAATCTCCGCCGGGGAGACCACCGCGCGCCGCACCTCTGGCATGGCGGCCCCGCCGGTCCAGCGGAAGTGCTTGCCTTCGTGGGAGAGCTGCAGGGCACCCCAGGGGACGGCGCGCCAGGTGCATTCGGTGCAGGTGGAGTGGCGCCAGACCGCCACCCGCCAGGCGGCCGAGCCGGTCATCTGGTCGGCCGGGATCACCCCCTGGGTGCGGGCGACCTGACGGCTGAGCAGGGCATGCACCTCGCGCATGGAGGCGACCAGGGGCAGCTCATCCTCATGGGCGCGGGCGCGTTCGATGATGGCCGTGACCATCTCCTGGCGCACCTTGGCCGGTACCAGCATGGCACGCAGATAGGTCTCCACGCGCCGCTCGGCCTCGGCCCAGGCGCTCGGCAGGTCCTGAAAGGGGGAGTGGGGCACGATCACCAGTTCCTTGATGGAGTGTACTGAATCTTAATTCTAGCAGGGCGCGAGCCCCGTCAGCGCGGAGGCGAGCGCGTTGTAAAAGGGCAAAGAAGCCCTTTTGCAGCCCTCTGGATCAGGGCGGGTAGGCCGCGCTCCAAGTCTCGCTCAGCACCGCTTCGCCGCGCTTGAGGAAGGCACGCAACTCGGCGGTGCCCTCGCTGGGCGGTTCGACGAACAGAGTCAGACGCCAGCCTTGGGTGTGGGGGTTGGGCTCCAGCCTCTGGCTGCGGATCCTCCCCGCCCCCTGAAGGCTGCTGACGGCCTCGACCTCGCCCGGCGCGCGCAGGCGCGCAAGGTCTCCGCCAGCGAAGTCGATGACGTAGCGCACCACGCCCTGGTTTTCCGGCAGACGCTCGGTGTTGGAGGTGGACAGGCGGGTGGCGATGACCCGCGCCCCGCCGGGCAGGCCCGCATCGTCCTTCAGCCAGCGCATGCGCCAGGCCAGGCGCAGGCTCTGCCCCGCCTGCAGGGGCTGGGCGGGGACGAAGTAGGCGACCACATTGTCGAGGGTGCTGTTGTCGCTCGGCAGCCGCACCAGCTCTACCCCGCCCGCGTCCCAGTCGCCCATGGGTTCGATCCACAGGCTGGGGCGATCTTCGTAGCGCCACGCCAGGTCCTGATAGTGGTCGAAGTTCCGGTCGCGCTGCATCAGGCCGAAGCCGCGCACGTGGTCGGCGGTGAAACGATTGATGCGGAGCTGTGGGGCGTTCTCCAGCGGACGCCACAGCCATTCGCCGCTGGCCGCATGGATCAGGAGACCATCGGAATCGTGCTCCTCCGGGCGAAAGTCGCCGAAGGTGTTGCCGGTCGCCTCGCCGTGCAGAAACATGCTGGTCAGCGGGGCCAGGCCGAGCTTGCGGATGCCTGTGCGGGCGTACAGGCGCGCCTCGACCTGCATCACCGTCTCGGGGCCGGGCTCGATGATGAAGCGGTAGGCCCCGGTGAGGCTTGCGCTGTCCATGAGGGCGAGCACGGTCAGCTTCTTGCTGCCGGTGGCGGGCTGCTCGATCCAGAAGTCGGTGAAGGCCGGGAACTCCTCGCCCTTCGCCTCGGCGGTGTCGATCGCCACGCCACGCGCGGAGAGGCCGTAATGCATGTTCTGGCCGAGCGCGCGGAAATAGGTGCCGCCGAGGAACACCGCCATCTCGTCCATGCTGCCGGGGGCATTCAGGGGGGTGTGAATGCGGAAACCCGCCCAGCCGAGATCCTTGGGTACCCGTCCCTCGAACGGCAAGGAGCCATAGTCGAAGTCCTCGGGGCGGAACGGCAGGGGACGCGCGCGGCCCTGCTCGATCAGGTGGATGCGCACGGGGCGGGTGTAGTGGTGCCCGGGGTGGAAAAACTGGAGCTGAAAGGGCAGCCCTTCTTTGCGCCACAGGGCCTGTTCGGGGCGGAAGCGGATCTCGCGGTAATGGGCGTAGTCGAGCGAGGTCAGATATTCAGGGACTTGGGAGACCGGCGCAACATACGGCTTCTTGGCCAGCTGCTCGGCCTGGCGGGCGACATCGTCCAGACCGAAGGCCAAGGCGGCCAGCGGCGCGCACAGCAGCAGGCCCAGGGCCAGCAGGGTGGGGAATGGGCGGCGCATGATCGTGGTGGGTGGAGGTTTTCGGACGGAGGTCCAACGGGCGTTCATTCTCTCAAGGCAGGGTGATCACTGCAAAGCCCTTCGGGGCTCGGCCGATGATGGAGTTGAAGGTGTTGCCGACGACCTGGACCCAGGGCGGGAGGGTGTCGGCCTTGACCCCGTGGCCGCGCATGGAGATGGCGCAGGCCTCCATCTGCACCCCGGGGCGGGCGGCGAGGCGGGCGAGCCGCTCGCGCACCTGCCCGGCATCGACGGACTGCTCGAACGGCAACAGTTCGGCCTGCTCGCTCAAGATGCGCACCGAGCCCTCACGGAAGGCGAAGACCATCTCCGGCTTGATCTTCTGACGTAGCAGGTCATCCCACGTTTCCTCCACCAGGGCGATGTGGGCGTTCAGGCGCGCAGGGTCGGCGGTGGTCACGTCCCACACCACACGCGCGGTCTTGAGTCCTTGGAGGGCGACGCGATCATCGGGCTTGTCGACGGCGTGGGAGGCGGCGGCCAGGGCCAGGCCCAGGCCCGCGGCGAGCAGGAGGTGTTTGAGCAGGCGTGTGGTCATGGACGTTCCTCCCCTGGGGTGATCAGCCCTTCCTGCCTGAGGCCGCTGCGCGGTACGGCGCTCAGTTCATCCTGGCTTTGCACCCCTCGGGCATCCTGCCCGAGGCCGCTACGCGGTACGGCGCTCAGCTCGGGGTGTGGGTGCGGCAGAAGGCGATGATGGTGGCGATGGCCTCGCGCGCGGCCTCGTTGGCGGCGGCCACGGCACCGGGCGCATCCGCGCTGAAGGCCGGGCGGACGATTTCGAAGCTGTGGGTGGCCAGCACGCGCGCGGTCTTGGCCTCGACCAGCTGCACGCGCATGGCCAGCCGCACCTCGCTGCCCTGGGTCTGGCTTGGATCGCGGATGATGTGCTCGAGGGCGGTCAGTTCACTGTGCAGGCGCAGGTCGGCCGGCAGGCGGGCCGAGGGACCGAGCACCACGCGGTAGAGGCCGGCATCCTCCAGCGCGCGGGCCATCAGGTCGCCCAACATCTCGGCGGGGGGCTCGGCCCAGCGACTGCGGTTGTAATAGTCGATCCGGTAGGGGGCGCGGCGATAGGCGATCTGGTCGGTGTCGAAGCTGGTTGAGGCGATCGGCTGCAACACCTGCAGAGTCAGGGGGGAGGGCGAAACAGGAGCGGCGGGGATGGATAGTGTGGGTTCCAGCCGGTAGCTGGTCTGCGGTGCCGGTTTTTCCGGCAGGATGCCGCAGCCGGCGAGCAGGCCGGCGAGGGCAAGGGCGGGAAGGAGGCGGAGCATCATGGTGGTCATGGCCGAAATTTGAAGGGAAGTCATTGTTCGCCCGGGCCGGGTTCCTTGGCGGGGGCGCCGCGCAGGAGTTGGGCGGGGTCGCGCCGGAGGCGGCGCGCGAGGTCCTCGATCACGCCCGTGGCGGACTCGACCTGGCGCAGCAGGTTGTCCAGGCCGGGTTCCATGCCACGCCGCATCGCGGTGATTTCCTGCTGGGTGGCGCGCGAGACCTCGCCCACAGTGCGGCTGGTCTCACGGAAGGTCGAGGCGGCGGTGCGCACCTCCTCCAGCGTGCCTTCCAGCTGGACGAGGGTCTCGGGCAGGCGTTCGAGGGTCTCGGCGCCGGCACGTGTCATGCGCTCGCTGTTGGCCAGCACCTCGCTCATGCGCCCGCGCTCTTGGGCCAGGGTCTCGCTGAGGGTGGCGAGGTTGCGGATCAGGGTGGCGAAGGCGGCGCGGTTCTCTTCGTTGAGCAGGTCCTGCAGTTGCAAGGCGATCCGGTCGAGGTTCTCGAGGTTGCGGCTCACCGCCACGTCCAGCCGGCGCAGCAGCGAGGGGGCGGGAGGGATGAGGGGCGGCGCACCGTCCGGGCCGGGGCGCAGGTCGGGTGCGCTTACCGTGCCGCCGGTCAGTTCGATGAAGGCCAACCCCGTCACCCCCTGGGTGGCGATGGAGGCGCGGGTGTCGGTCTTGATCGGCGTGCCCTCCTCGATGTCCAGCAGGATACGCACCTGCTCGGGGTTGTCGAGATGGAGCTGTTTCACCCGGCCGACCTCGACCCCGCGGTAGCGCACGACGGTGCCGGGATTGATGCCGGAGGCGGATTCGCTGGTGAGGAACATGTAGGGCGTGTAACGCTTGGTCTCGATGTCCGCGCCCAGCCACAGTCCCAGGCCGATCAGGGCGGCGGTGAGGGCGATGACGAAGGCGCCGACGGCGGCATAGGCGACGCGGGTTTCCATTTAAGCGGCACTCTCCAAGGGACGGGTGCTGAAGTATTCTCGCAGTTCAGGTTCGTCGCGGCGCGCCAGTTCCGCCGCGGGGGCCATGGCCAGCACGCGTTTGCGGGCGAGGAAGGCGACGCTGTCCACGCCGTGCCAGATCGAGTCCAGGTCATGGGTGATCTGGAATACGGTCAGTCCCAAAAGCTCGCGCAGTTCCAGCACCAGCGCGTCAAAGGCGCGCGCCCCGACCGGGTCGAGACCGGAGGTGGGCTCGTCGAGGAACAGGATCTCCGGGTCCAGGGCCAGGGCGCGGGCCAGCGCGGCGCGCTTGACCATGCCACCGGACAGCTCGCTCGGCCGCTTGTGCGCGGCATCCGCGGGCAGTCCGGCGAGGCGGATCTTGAGCATCCCCACCTCCTCGCGCAAGGCGCGGGGCAGGGCGGTGTGCTCGACGAGTGGCAGGCAGACGTTCTCCAGCACGGTGAGCGAGGTGAACAGGGCGCCCATCTGGAACATCACCCCGAGACGCAGTTGCAGGGCCTGGCGCTGGCGCAGGCCGAGGCGGTCGATGTCCTGGCCCAGGATGCGGATGCGGCCGGCCGTGGGGCGGGTGAGCATGATCAGGTTGTTGAGCAGCACGGTCTTGCCGGTGCCGCTGCCGCCCACGAGGCCGATGACGCTGCCGCGCGGCACCTTAAGGTCGAGGCCCTCGTGTACAGTCTGGCTGCCGAAGCGGTTGGTGAGGCCGCGGACCTCGATGGCCAGGTCGGGGGGCGTCACAGGTCCAGCTCCCGAAACACGATCGAGAAGATCGCGTCGAGCACGATCACCCAGAAGATGGCCTGCACCACGCTGGAGGTGGTGGCCTGCCCCACCTCGGCGGCGCTGCCGCGCACCTTCATGCCCTCGTGGCAGCCGATCAAGGCGATGACGGCGGCGAACACCGGTGCCTTGATGAGGCCGACCCAGAGATGGGTGTTTTTCATCTGCTCCAGACGGTCGAAGGCGACGGAGAGGTCGAGGCCGAACATCTCGTGCGAGACCAAAAGCCCGCCGAACAGCCCGGCGGCGTTGGCCAGCACGGTCAAGAGTGGCAGGGCGATGATGAGCGCGAGGATGCGCGGGATGACCAGCATCTCGATGGGTGGAAGGGCCAGGGCGCGCAGGGCGTCCACCTCCTGCGTGACGCGCATGGTGCCGATGCGCGCGGCATAGCTCGACCCGGTACGGCCGGCGATGACGATGGCGGTGATCATCGGCGCCATCTCGCGCAGGGTGACGATGCCCACCATGTCCGCGAGGAAGATGTTGGCACCGAAGCGGTCCAGCGTCGCGCCCGCCTGGTAGGCGATCACCACGCCGATCAAAAAGGAGAGCAGGGCGACGATGGGAATCGCGAGCACCCCGGCGGCGTGGATCTCGTTGATCACGCTCGCCCAGCGCACCTGCCAGGGGCGCAGCAGCAGGGGGGCGGCGTGGCGCGCGACCTCGCCGGTGAAGGTCAGGATGGCGTAGAAGTGGCGCAGGATGGCCAGGGTCACCTCGCCCAGCCTCGCCAGCGGGGTCAGCGGTTTCGCCGCGGCGGGGGGCTGGAGTGGGCCCGGGCGGCGCACCAGTTCCAAAAGCTCGCGGTGCCGCTGTGGGAGGGCGGAGATATCGACCGTCCCGCCTGCGTCTTCCAGCCGCTCGATCACGTGCAGTAAAAGCAGCGCACCGGCGGTGTCCATGCGGGAGATGCCCGCGGTGTCCAGCCGCCAGGGACGCGCTTCGGGGAAGGCGATGGTCAGCCGGCGGGCGAGGGGCCCTGCGCCATGCGCGTCCCAAGCGCCGCCGGCGGTGAGCACGCCGGCCGCGCCCTGCCAGTCCAGGGTCGCCATGTCGCGATCGCGGGGTGAGAGATCCTTGTGCATGGGGGAAGCATAGCACCGGTGCCGAGCCTGCCACGGTGTATCATTTCCTGATTCATTCGAGGTTACATGATGCAAGGCGAACGCTTACAGAAGGTGCTTGCGGCCTGGGGACTGGGATCGCGCCGTGCGATCGAGGCATGGATCGCCGAAGGTGTGGTGACGGTCAACGGTCAGGTCGCCACCCTCGGCACGCGGGTGCTGCCGACCGACCGCATCGAGGTGCGTGGTCAGCCGGTGCGTCCCCGCGCCGAGACCTTCACCCGCCGCGTGCTGATCTACCACAAGCCGGAGGGCGAACTGACCACCCGTTCCGACCCCGAGGGGCGGCCGACCGTGTTCGAGAGCCTGCCGCCGATCCGCGATGGGCGCTGGATCACCGTCGGTCGGCTGGACTTCAACACCTCGGGGCTGCTGATTGTCACCAACGACGGTGAGCTGGCCAACCGCATGATGCATCCCTCACGGGAACTGCTGCGTGTCTATGCCGCGCGCATCTTCGGCGAGCTGACCCCGGTCATGCGCAAACAGCTGCTCGACGGGGTGGAGCTGGAGGACGGCATGGCGCGCTTCGAGTCGATCGTCGATGCGGGCGGCACCGGCATGAACCACTGGTACCACGTGGGGTTGCGCGAAGGGCGCAACCGCGAGGTACGGCGTATGTTCGAGGCGGTCGGCCTGACTGTCAGCCGCCTGATCCGCATCCAGTACGGCGATCTCACCCTGCCGCCGCGTCTTAAGCCCGGCAAGTGGAAGATGCTGAGCCCGGAGGAGGTCGATGCCCTGGCAGCGAGCCTCGGCATGGAGGTGAAGCGGGCGGCGCCGACGCCCCCGGCGCGCGGCCCGCGCCGTCCGCCGGACGGAGGACGCGGCCAATCCGCCTCGCGCCGGGCCGAGGCGCGCCCGGCAGCAACAGAGCGCAAGACCTTTGTGGTGCGCGAGGGGAAGGCGGTGCGTGTCGAGCCGGAACCCGCGCCGGCGCGGACGCCCAAGGGTAGCGCCCCGCGTGATCGTGCGGAGCAGCGGGAAGGGCCGGGACGCGGACGGCCGGGCGAGAAACCAGGTGGCCGGGCTCCGCGCAAGCGGGGCTGAGGGTGTCCAGAAAACCAAGGTTTTCTGGACAGGTTTCCCCCTCTCCCTCAGGGAGAGGGGTTGGGGGTGAGGGGTGAATCCCCCTTGGGGTCGCCATGGCCGGGGCTGTGGAGACCGGGTGAAAGGGCCATGG
>NZ_JBAJEY010000009.1:0-17076 GCF_039822285.1 Thiofaba sp. EF100
CCTCGCCCCCATTATGGGACTTCTCTGAAGTGTCCGTGCTATCGGGGTAGAACCCTCGGGACTCGACGCGACGCCGCGCAGATAAGAGACTGGATCCTCGCCACCGGCGAGGCGGAAGGCGCCTTGCCGGCCCCTATAGCACGGGTGAAATCCTCCTTCCGAACCCTTGGCGAGGAGGACCTCGTGGCCTTGGTCGCCTATCTCCAGAGCCTCCCGCCACGCGACTGACCTGCCAGGACTTGCATGAATCGGACTGCACCGCGCGCGGATGACGCTGCAACAAGCCCTCTTCCTTCCCTGCCGGTTTCGCAGGGGATGCGACGCCCATGACCGCAATGACCTTCCAGCTGCTGGGCGGCATCGGCCTGTTCCTGCTCGGCATGGTGCTGCTCACCGATGGCCTCAAGGCCTTCGCCGGCGACGCCCTACGCCGCGCCCTGGTACGCTTCACCGGCACGCCTCTCAAGGCCTTCGGCTCCGGTGCGCTGGTGACCGCCATGGTGCAGTCCTCCAGCGCGACCACGGTGACCCTGATCGGCTTCGTCAGCGCGGGTCTGATCACCTTCCCGCAGGCGGTGGGTGTGGTGATGGGCGCGAGCCTCGGCACCACCGGCACCGGCTGGATCGTGTCGGTGCTCGGGCTCAAGGTCAGCGTCGGCTTCTATGCCCTGCCGCTGGTCGGCGTCGGCGCCTTCATGCGCCTGCTCGGGAGTGGGCGCTGGAAATCGCTCGGCCTTGCCCTGGCGGGGTTTGGCCTCATCTTCGTCGGCATCGAGAATCTGCAGCAAGGTATGCATGGCCTGGCCGGGGTGTTCGACCTGGGCGCCCTGCCCACAACCGGCCTTTGGGGTCATCTGCTGGTGATGGTGATCGGCATCCTCATGACGGTGGTCATGCAGTCCTCCAGCGCGGCCGTGGCCACCACCCTGACCGCCCTGCACACCGGCACCGTGAGCTTCGAGCAGGCGGCGGCGCTGGTCATCGGCGCGGCCATCGGCACCACGGTCACAGGCGCCCTCGCCGCGATCGGCGGCAGCGTGCCGGCCAAGCGCACCGCGCTCACCCATGTCCTGTTCAACCTCGCCACCGGCCTGATCGCCATCGCGCTGCTGCCGGTCTTCCTGTGGGGGCTCGGTCTGGGACAGAAATACCTCGGGCTGGAGCCCGGCGCGGTCAGCCTCGCCGCCTTTCACACCGCCTTCATCGCCTTCGGCGTGCTGCTCTTCCTGCCTTTCGCGGAGGGCATCGCGCGACGCATCGAACGCCTCCTGCCCGACCGCGGGCCCCACCTGACCCGCCATCTCGACGACAGCCTGCTGCAGGCCCCTCCGGTGGCACTGGAGGCGACGCGCCGCACCCTAAGCGACACGGCGCGCGAGCTGTTCGGCCTTCTGCGTGCAGTGCTGCGCGGGAACGACGGCAGCTTGGACGACCCGCGCCGGCCCCAGATCGCGCAAGCGTTAGAACAGACGCGGGACTTCTTCGCCCGCATCCCGCCGGTGCGCGAGGACGAGGCCCTGTCCCATGCGCGCGTCGAGCAGATGCACGCCATCGACCACCTGATCCGTCTGCATGAACGCTCCCTGCCACCTGCCGCTGTGCAGCGCATGCTGACGCACGACAAGCTCCAGCCCGCGGTGGAACATTGCCGCAGCGTGATCGAGCAGGCGCAGGCCGGTCTTTTCGGACATACCCCGGAGGACTGGCTGAACCGCATCGAACAGCAGGTGCGGGTGCTTGAGGAACTCCACCAACAGGAACGCCTGACTATCCTGCACAGCACCGCTGGCGGCGAATGGGGGCCGGTAGAGGCGCTGGCGGCGCTGGAAACGCTTCGGTGGCTTGAGCGTGTGGCACTCCACGCCTGGCGTATCTGCAACCATCTGGGCAACCACGAGATCCCGCGCGCGAGCGACATGGAGGATGCAGCCCCCGGCGATCCGCCTCCGGATACGCAGCCCTGAACCGGCCCCCCGCCTCCGCTATCCCGCCTCACCTGGGCCGCCGGCCGCGGAACTCAACCGCGGATGAAGGCCTCTCTCCATGGATAGGGCACGCACCACGACCGCCTGGCATGCCCTGCCGGGAGATGACCTATCCTTGGGGTAGGTTGGAAACAGAAAAGCGAAGAGGATGCCGATGAGTCAGGAAACCAGCGATCGCCCCCCAAAGGACACCGCCTGGCACGCCGAGGCTGCTTCAGATGCGCTGAAGTGGCTGGAGAGCGATGATTCCTCGGGCCTGAGCAGCGATGAGACGCGCACGCGGCTCGAACGGTACGGCCCCAACCGCCTGCCTCCGCCGCGCAAGCGCGGTCCCCTGCTGCGTTTCCTGCTGCAATTCCATAACCCTCTGATCTACGTGCTTCTGGCGTCCGCACTGGTCACCTTTGGCCTTGGGCACCTCATCGATGCCAGCGTGATCCTGGGCGTGGTCCTCATCAACGCGATCATCGGCTTCATCCAGGAAGGCAAGGCGGAGGCGGCGCTGGAGGCGGTGCGGGCGATGCTCGCAAGCCACGCCACGGTGCTGCGCGATGGTGAGCGTCAGGAGATCGACGCGGCCGAACTGGTCCCGGGCGACATCGTCCTGCTCGAATCCGGCAGCAAGGTTCCAGCGGACCTGCGGCTGCTGAAGGTCAAGAATCTGCGCATCAACGAAGCGGCTCTGACCGGCGAGTCGGTCCCGGTCGAGAAGAATACCGAACCGGTGGATGCCTCCGCCGTCATTGGCGATCGCACCGACATGGCCTATTCCGGCACGGTGGTCACCTTCGGCCAGGCCCGAGGGCTGGTGGTCGCCACCGGGACCGCCACCGAGATCGGCCGCATCGGGGCCATGGTCGCGGGCGTGGAAGGCGTTGCGACCCCCCTCACCCGCCGACTCGAGCAGTTCGCGCGCCAGATCACCCTGGTCATCCTCGCCATCAGCCTGGCCACTTTCCTTTATGGCCATTACATCGGCGACATCCCGGCATTCGAGATCTTCCTTGCCGTGGTGGGACTCGCCGTGGCCGCCATCCCGGAAGGGTTGCCGGCCATTGTCACCATCACGCTTGCCATCGGCACCCGTCTCATGGCCCACGAGAAGGCCGTGCTGCGCCGCCTCCCGGCGGTCGAGAGCCTTGGCTCGGTCACCGTCATCTGCACGGACAAGACAGGCACCCTGACGCGCAACGAGATGACCGTCGTCTCCCTGCATCTACCTGGACGAACGTTGGATGTGAGCGGCGCCGGGTATGCCCCCGACGGCGGCTTCCATGAAGCGAATCACCCCTTGGACCCTCAGCAGGACAAACCCCTGCTCCAACTGTCCCGCTGTGCCCTGCTGTGCAACGATGCCCGCCTGCGCCGTGATGACAACGGCGGCTGGATCCTGGCCGGCGACCCCACCGAGGGGGCGCTGGTGACCCTCGCCATGAAGGCCGGACTCGATCCGGCGGTGGAGGCGGCCAACCACCCGCGCATCGACGAGATCCCGTTCGAATCCGAGCACCGCTTCATGGCCACCCTGCACCACGATCACGAGGGGCATGCCTTCGTGCTGCTCAAGGGGGCGCCGGAGCGGGTGCTCGAACTGTGTTGCGAGGATGCCTCCGGCCAGCCGATCGATCGCCCTGACTGGGAGGCGCGCATGGTGCAGGCCGCCGAGGCGGGCCAGCGGGTGCTGGCCCTCGCCCGCTGCGACATGCCACCGGGTACCGCCGCCCTGTCGATGGAGGACATCACCCCCCGCTTCACCCTGCTGGGCCTGGTGGGGATGATCGACCCACCCCGCCCGGAGGCGATCGAGGCGGTGGCCCAATGCAAGCGGGCCGGCATCCGCGTGGTGATGATCACCGGCGACCACGCTATCACCGCCGCGGCCATCGGCCGGGCACTGGGGCTTGAGGTCGACACGCCGCTGACCGGCGAGATGATCGAAACCCTTGACGATGCGGGCCTGCGGCAAGCGATGCGCAAGACCGATGTCATCGCCCGTGCGAGCCCCGAGCACAAACTGCGGCTCGTCGCAGCCCTGCAGGCCGAGGGCGAGCTGGTGGCGATGACCGGCGACGGGGTCAACGACGCCCCGGCACTGAAGAGCGCCAACATCGGCGTGGCCATGGGCCTGCGTGGTACCGACGCGGCCAAGGAGGCCGCCGATCTCGTGCTCACCGACGACAACTTCGCCACCATCGCACGCGCCGTGCGCGAGGGGCGCACGGTGTTCGACAACATCAAGAAGTCGCTGGTGTTCATCCTGCCGACCAACGGCGGCCAGGCGGGCGTGATCCTGCTCGCGGTTTTCGCCGGGCTCGCCCTACCGGTCACCGCCGGCCAGATCCTGTGGGTGAACATGGTCACCGCGGTGACCCTGGCCCTCGCCCTCGCCTTCGAGCCCGGGGAACCCGGCATCATGCACCGTCCGCCGCGCCCCCCCACCGAGCCTCTCATCACCCGGCTGATGCTCGCGCGCATCGCCTACGTCAGCCTGTTGATGATCGGCGTCACCTTCGCGGTGTATGAGTGGGAGCTTGCGCGCGGCAGCAGCCTGGAGGTCGCGCGCACCGCGGCAGTGAACATGCTGGTCTTCGGCGAGATCGTCTACCTGTTCAACGTGCGCCATTTCACGGAACATGCCATGCGGCGGGATACCCTGTACGGCAACCCCGTGGCCTTCTGGGCCAGCGCCATGCTCATCGGTCTGCAGCTGCTGTTCACCTATGCCCCGCCGATGCAGCACCTGTTCCATACCGCCCCCCTGGACGCGGCCTCCTGGGCATTGATCCTGATCCTCGCGCTGGCCAAGTTCTTCGCGGTGGAGATCGAAAAGGGGCTGCTGCGCCGCATGGGTATCCATCGCATGTAGGAGAACCATGCTCGAACGTCTGCGCCGCCTTATTCCAACCCCTCAACAGCTGCATGACAACCGCTGGCTGCGCTGGCTCGGTCCCTGGCTGCACCAACCCGTCCTGTGGCGCTGGTCACGACGCGGGGTGGCCCTGGGCGTCGCCCTTGGGGTGTTCTTCGGCCTGCTCATCCCCATCGCACAGATCCCGCTGTCGGCAGCGGCCGCCGTTGTGCTGCGCGCCAACCTGCCGGCCGCCGCCGCCAGCACCCTGATCACCAACCCGGCCACCTTCGGCCCCATCTACTACGGCGCCTACAAGCTCGGCGCCTGGATCACGGGGGAGAAGACCCTGCCCACCGCGCCCGAGGCGATGGAGGAGACTACCTTCCACGAGGATGCGAGCCTGATCGAGCGCATCAAGGCCCTGGGGCAACCGCTGCTGGTGGGGCTGGCCCTCATCGCCACCCTGATGGGCGTGCTGAGCTACGTTGTGATCAGTCTCATCTGGCGCTGGCGCGTCATGCGCCGCAGGCGCGCCCGGCAGCGTGCCGTCGAAAGGAGACTATGACCATCGTCCAGCCCTTCGCCGAACTCGCCCTACTGCTGGTCATCACCGCCGTCGTGGGGGCCCTCGCCCTGCGGCTGCGGCAGCCCATGCTGATCGCCTTCATCGCGGTGGGCATCCTGGTGGGGCCGGCCGGCCTTGAACTGGTTCGCGCCCACGACCAGATCGACCTTTTGGCGCAGGTCGGCGTAGCCGTGCTGCTGTTTTTGGTCGGCCTGAAGCTCGATCTACAGCACGTGCGCCATATCGGCCCGGTCGCGCTCGCCACCGGCCTCGGCCAATTGGCCTTCACGATCCTGTTCGGCTTCGTCCTCATCCTGTTGCTCGGCAAGGACTGGCTCACGGCCCTGTATGTGGCGGTAGCGCTGACCTTCTCCAGCACCATCATCATCATCAAGCTGCTGTCGGACAAGCGCGAGCTCGACTCGCTGCACGGCCGCATCGCCGTGGGCTTTTTGATCGTGCAGGACATCGCGGTGGTGCTGGCCATGCTGGTGATGAGCACCCTCGGCAGCCAAGGTCTTGAGGATAGTGGGGATGCACTCAGGGTGGCGGGATCGATCCTGGGGCGCCTGGCCCTTGCGGCCCTGCTGCTGTACGTGGCGATGCGTTTCATCCTCCCGCCGCTGGTGAAGGTGATGGCGCGCTCACAGGAGCTGCTGCTGATCTTCGCCGTGGCCTGGGGCACGGGGCTTGCAGCGCTGGGCGAGTGGGCCGGCTTCTCCAAGGAGGCCGGGGCCTTCCTTGCCGGCTTCTCGCTCGCCTCCACCCCCTACCGGGACGCGATGAGCGCGCGCCTGACCGGCCTGCGCGACTTCCTGCTGCTGTTCTTCTTCATCGACCTCGGCTCCAAGCTGGACTTCTCCACCCTGGACGCGGAGGTCGGCCCGGCGATCGTGCTGGCCCTGTTCGTGCTGATAGGCAACCCCCTCATCGTCATGGCCATCATGGGGCACATGGGCTACCGCAAGCGCACCGGCTTCCTCGCCGGTCTCACCGTGGCGCAGATCAGCGAGTTCTCGATCATCTTCGTCGCCATGGGCATCTCGATGGGCCATGTGGGCCAGGACGCGCTCGGCCTGACCACCCTCGTCGGTATCGTGACCATTGCCCTGTCCACCTACATGATCCTCTATTCCCACCCCCTCTATGAGCGCCTTCAGCCCTGGCTCGGCGTGTTCGAGCGCCGCCTTCCCTATCGCGAGGCGCGGGTGGAGCAGCAGGCGAGCCAAGAGCAGGAGCCGCAGGTGATCGTGTTCGGTCTCGGCCGCTACGGCAGCCGGCTGCTGCACCAGCTGCACGGCCGCGGCCTGCGTGTCCTCGGGGTCGATTTCGACCCGGAGGCCGTGGATGCCATGCGCGTGCGCAGGCTGGCGGCACGTTACGGCGATGCCGAGGATCCGGCCTTCCTCGAATCCCTACCCCTGGCCCATGCCACCTGGGTCATCACCACCCTGCCCGAATGGCAGGTCAACCGTGGCCTGCTGCACGCGCTGGAGGCCGCAGGCTACCGGGGAAGCATCGCCGGCGTGGTGCGCGACGAAAGGCATGAACAAGCCATGCGCCAGGCCGGCGTCGAGCGCATCATCAATCCCTTTCTCGATGCCACCGATCATGCCGCCGAAGCATTCGCGCGGAACCTTCAAATACCGGAGCAGAACCCATGACCACCTTGCGCACCGTGCTTGCCGCCACCGACCTCTCCGCGCCATCGCGCCACGCCGTCACCCGCGCGGCCATGCTCGCCCGTGATTGTGGGGCGCGGCTCGAGCTTTTGCACGTGATTCAGCCGGGGGCACTCGACCAGCTGCGCCGCCTGCTGGGGCAGGAGGCCGAGGCCGCCCTGCCCCGCGTGCAGGACGAGGCGCGCCATCTCCTGACCCAGATCGCCAGCGACATCTGCGAACCGCTTGGGGTCAGCCCCGGCATCCACCTCGCGAGCGGGCCTGTCCTCCAGGAGATTTCGAGCGAGGCCGACGCCCTCAATGCCGACCTGCTGGTGCTGGGTGCGCGCGGCATGGGCTTCATGCACCACCTGATGCTGGGCTCCACCGCCGAACGCATGCTGCGCAAGACCCTGCGTTCGCTGCTGATCGTCAAGCAGCTGCCGCACGAGAGCTATCGGCGCGTGCTGATCGCGGTGGACTTCTCCGACTATTCGCTGCGCGCCATCCGCCAGGCCCGGGCCATTGCCCCCGAGGCCGACCTCATCCTCTTGCATGCCTTCGACAGCACGCTGGAGGGGACCCTGCGCTATGCCGGGGTCAGCGAGGCGAGGATCCACCAGTACCAGATGGAAGCCCGCCAGGAGGCGCTGCGCGACCTGGAACTGCTGGCCCGGGAGGCCAGGCTGGAACCCCACGGCTACCAGCGCATCGCGCTTACCGGGCATCCCCCCACCTGCATTCTCGAGCAGGAGGAGGAGAAGGACGCCGACCTGATCGTCATCGGCAAGCACGGCAAGAGCGGCGGCGAGGAACTGCTGCTTGGCAGCACCACCAAACATGTGCTCGCCGAATCGAGAGGGGACGTGCTCGTGGCCCGCTGAGGGCCGGCCGTTCAGCCCTCGCGCCGCCAGCGCGTGCCGGAGGGGCCGTCCTCAAGCACCACGCCGTCGGCAGCGAGTTGCTGGCGGATGGCATCGGCCCGGGCAAAGTCACGCGCGGCGCGGGCCTCGAGGCGCTGGCGGATGAGATCTTCGACGGCCGCATCGCTCAAGTCGCCCTGACGCACGCCGCCACGCAGAAAGGCCTCCGGCGCCTCGTTCAAGAGCCCCAGGATGCCCCCGAGGTGCTTGAGGGTGGCCGCGGCCTGACGGCGCGCCTCGCCGCTGGCCTTGTTGGCCTCGCCGGCCAGTTCGAACAGCACGGCGATGGCCTCAGGAGTATTGAAGTCATCGTCCATCGCCTGGGTGAAGCGCGCCACAAACTCCGGCAGAGGGGCCACCCCGGTCACATCCCCCGCATCGCGCAGGGCGGTGTACAGGCGGGTCAGGGCACTGCGCGCGGCGCGCAGCTGCTCATCGCCGTAGTTCAAGGGGCTTCTGTAGTGGCTGTTGAGGATGAAGAAGCGGATCTCCTCCGGGCGGAAGTCCTTGAGCACCTCGCGCACGGTGAAGAAGTTGCCCAGCGACTTGGACATCTTCTCCTCGTTCACCCGCACAAAGCCGTTGTGCATCCAATAGTTGACGTAGTGGCAGCCGGTCGCCGCCTCGCTCTGGGCGATCTCGTTCTCATGGTGCGGGAACTGCAGGTCCATGCCGCCGCCGTGGATATCGAAGCTGTGCCCAAGGCAGGTGGTGGACATGGCCGAGCATTCAATGTGCCAGCCTGGACGGCCCGGGCCCCAGGGGGAATCCCAGGCCGGCTCGCCCGGCTTAGCGGCCTTCCACAGCACGAAGTCGAGCGGATCGTCCTTGGCCTCGCCAATCTCCACCCGCGCCCCGGCGCGCAGATCCTCCGGATGCTTGCCGGAGAGGCGGCCATAGCCCTCGAACCGGCTCACGTCGTAGTAGACATCGCCATTGGCGGCGACATAGGCATAGCCCTTGTCGACCAGGGTCTGGATCATCGCCAGCATCTCGGGGATGGAGCCGGTGGCGCGCGGCTCGTGATCCGGACGCAGGCAGCCGAGCGCGTCGGCATCCTCGTGCATGGCGTCGATGAAGCGCTGGGTCAGGGCCTGGATGGTCTCGCCGCGCTCGTGCGCGCGCTGGATGATCTTGTCGTCGATGTCGGTGATATTGCGCACATAGGTCACCTGATACCCCAGCTGCTTGAGGTAGCGGTAGACCATGTCGAACACCACCATCACCCGCGCATGCCCCAGGTGACAGTAGTCGTACACCGTCATGCCGCACACGTACATGCGGACCTTGCCGGGCTCGATGGGGGTGAAGGGCTGTTTTTCGCGGGATTCGGTGTTGTAGATGTGCAGCATGGCCGTGAGTCTGGACATAGAAAAAGGCCACCCCCATCGGGGTGGCCTTCTCATTCTAACAGCACGTTCAGGACTGGACGGCTGCCGTTTTCGGCGCAGCGGCCAGGCCGCTGCGCAGCTCGCGGCTTAGAAGCGGCGCGGACGCGGGGCGAAACCGCCTTCGCGACGCGGACGCTCTTCGCGCGGACGGGCTTCGTTCACGCGCAGGGCACGGCCGTCGATCTCCTGGCCGTCGAGGGCCTTGATGGCGGCGAGACCCGCCTCGCGGTTCGGCATCTCGACGAAGCCGAAGCCCTTGGAACGGCCGGTTTCGCGATCCATCACGACCTTGGCGGAGGCGATTTCACCAAAACCCTCGAAAGCCTGGCGAAGGCCTGCGTCATCGGTGCGGAAGGACAGGTTGCCCACGTAAATGTTGATCATACCAATCAGTCTTGAACATGCGTCATGGAAAAACAGCATCAGAATCAACCCACGACGCGGCGTGAAACTGACGTGACCCGAAGGTCTTCAAGCATGCGTTGCCGTGTCTGCACGGTCGAACGCAGGACTATCGTAAGCCCAATTTCCGTAAGCAGAAAGCACTTTCGGCATTTATTTGTGCAAGGGGGGCACGTTATGATGTTTTTTTCCAACACACCCGGGGAAACCTTTCCGTGTCCAGCCAACCGCGCATCAAGATTTCCACCCGCCTGGGCGATATCGTCGTCGAACTGAATGCCGAAGCCGCACCCAAGACCGTGGCCAACGTCCTGGCCTATGTCGATGAGGGTTTCTATGACGGTACCCTGTTCCACCGCGTGATCCCCGGGTTCATGATCCAAGGCGGCGGCCTGACCCCCGACATGGCCAACAAGCCCACCCGCGCCCCGATCGAGAACGAGGCCACCAACGGCCTGCCGAACGTGCGCGGCAGCATCGCCATGGCCCGCACGCCGAACCCGCACTCGGCCACCAGCCAGTTCTTCATCAACCTCAAGGACAATGCCTTCCTGAACTACACCAGCCCGACCCCGAACGGCTGGGGCTACTGCGTGTTCGGCAAAGTGGTGGAAGGCATGCACGTGGTCGATGCCATCGCCCAGGAGCCGACCGGCATGCGCGCCGGCCACAGCGACGTACCACGTCAGGACGTGGTGATCGACAAGGTCACCCGCGTCGAGTCTGCCGAATAAGGCCTCTTGGCGCAGGAAACCCTCTTCCTTGCTGACCTCCACCTGCGCGAGCAGGCCCCGGAGGTCACACGCCGGCTGCTCGCCCTTGAGCCGCGCCTTGCCAAGGCGCAGGCGGTCTACATCCTCGGCGATCTGGTCGAGGCCTGGATCGGCGACGATGCGCCGATCGATCCCGACCTCCTCCCCGCCTTCGCCCTGCTGCAACGCCTGAACGAGGCGGGCGTTCCGGTCTATCTCCAGCACGGCAACCGCGATTTCCTCATCGGTCCGCGCCTCGCCCGCCGCTTCGGTTTCCGCCTGCTGTCGGAAGAGGTGGTGGTCGATCTCTACGGCCAACCCGTCGCCCTCGCGCATGGCGATCAGCTGTGCACCGACGATCTGGCCTACCAGCGCCTGCGCCGTAGGCTGCGCCACCCCATCACCCGCTTCATCCTGCAACACCTGCCGCTCGGCCTGCGCAGAAAGCTCGCCGCCGGGCTGCGCGAGCGCAGCCGGAAGGCGACGGGTCACAAGGACGCGGGCATCATGGACGTCAACCCGGATACGGTCACCACCTTCATGCAGCGTCTTGGGGTGAAAGTGCTGATCCACGGCCACACCCACCGCCCGGCCATCCACCACGAGGATGGGCGGCTGCGTGCGGTGCTGGGGGACTGGGAAGATGGCGCCGTGCTTCTTTGCGCAACAGCGGACGGGCTGCGTCTGGAGCGCATCGAAGATGCCGGTACGACGACCGTGCTGGCCGAGGCCACCTGGCCGCTCATCCCTCCAGCAGGCGCCTGACCGGGGCAAAGCTCACGCGATGCTCGGGGCAGGGGCCATGCTCGGCGAGTGCGGCGAGGTGCTCCGCCGTCGGATAGCCCTTGTGCTTGTCGAAACCGTACTGCGGATAACACGCGTGCAGTTCCAGCATGGAGCGGTCGCGCGCCACCTTGGCGAGGATGGAGGCCGCGCTGATGGCAGGCTCCAGCGCATCGCCACCGACGATGGCCTGGGCCGGACAAGGGAAGCTCGGGGCACGGTTGCCGTCCACCAGCACCAAGGTGGGAGCAAGGCCCAACCCGGCCACCGCGCGCTGCATGGCGAGCAGGCTGGCCTGGAGGATGTTGAGGCGATCGATCTCCTCCCGGCTCGCGGTGGTGATGCACCAGGCCAGCGCCTGCGCCTGGATGACCTCGAACAGGACCTCCCGCCGCCGGGCGGTGAGCTTCTTGGAATCGTTCAGCCCCTCGATGGGCCGCGCAGGATCCAGGATGACCGCCGCGGCATAGACCGCCCCAGCGAGCGGCCCCCGGCCCGCCTCGTCCACCCCGGCCACATGGGCCACGGGCACTACAGCCGGGGGTTCGAACAGGGGATACGATTCAGCGGGCATGACAAAACACCTATAATCCGAGCTTTCTTAAAACCAGACCTTGCACGGGCCGTGGGCATGCCCCGCCCCCGAGGGAAGACTAGGATAACGGATGAGCAAGCTTCGCTGTGCGGTGATCGGTACCGGCTACCTTGGCAAGTTCCACGCGGACAAGTATGCCCTGCTGCCGGAATGTGAACTGGTGGCCGTAGTGGATGCCAACCCCGAGACGGCCGCAAGCCTCGCCGCCAAGCACGGCTGCCGGGGTTTGACCGACTACCGCGAGCTACTTGGCGAGGTGGACGCGGTCAGCATCGCCGTGCCGACCAGCCTGCACTTTCAGGTGGCGCGCGACTTCCTCGCCGCGGGCAGCCACGTGCTGGTCGAAAAGCCCATCACCACCACGGTGGAGGAGGCCGACGCGCTGATCGAGCTTGCGCGTGAGCAAAACCGCGTACTCATGGTGGGCCACCTTGAACGCTTCAACCCTGCCATCCTGGCCCTGGAGGGCGTACTGGATCAGCCGCGTTTCATCGAATCCACCCGCCTGGCGCCCTTCAAGCCGCGCGCCACGGACGTGAGCGTGGTGCTGGATTTGATGATCCACGACATCGACATCATCCTCGACATCGTCGACAGCCCCATCACCCATATCGAGGCCAGCGGCGCGGCCGTGCTCACCGGCGACACCGATATCGCCAATGCCCGCCTGACCTTCGCCAACGGCTGTGTGGCCAACGTCACCGCCAGCCGCATCAGCCTCAAGAGTGAGCGCAAGATGCGCCTGTTCCAGAAGGACGCCTACCTGTCGGTCGACTTCCAGAACCGCGTGCTGGCCACCCACCGCCGTGGCTCGGGCGAGATGTTCCCCGGTGTACCGGAGATCCTCTCCGATGAGGTGCGCTTCGAGAACGGCGACGCCCTGCTGGAGGAGATCCGTCACTTCGTCGAATGCACCCTGACCGGCCGCCCCCCGCGAGTGCCCGGCGAGGCCGGTCGCCGGGCACTCGCTGCCGCCGAGGAAATCAGCGCCCTCCTCCGTTCCGCCTGACCCCATCCAGCCCACAGAGAATCCCCCATGACGATCCCGATGGTCGACCTTTCCGCCCAGTACCACGCTTTGCAGGCGGAGATCGACGCCGGCCTGGCCGCCACCCTGCAATCCACCCAGTTCATCCTCGGCCCCAACGTGCGCGCCTTCGAGGAGGAAGCGGCCGCGTATCTTGGCGTGAAACACGCCATCGGCGTCGCCAATGGCACCGACGCCCTGCACCTGGCCCTGCTCGCAGCGGGGATTGGCGAAGGCGATGAGGTCATCACCTCGCCCTTCACCTTCATCGCCACCGCCGAGGCCATCCGCTATGTCGGGGCGCGCCCGGTGTTCGTCGACATCGACCCGCGCACCTTCAACCTCGATCCTGACCTGATCGAGGCGGCCATCACCCCGAAGACCCGTGCCATCCTCCCGGTGCACCTCTTCGGTCAACCGGCGGACATGGCAGCCATCCGCGCCATCGCCATCAGGCACCAGCTCAAGCTGATCGAAGACTGCGCCCAGTCGTTCGGCGCCGACATCGCCGGGCACATGACCGGCAGCCTGGGCGATGCGGGGGCGTTCAGCTTCTTCCCGAGCAAGAACCTCGGCTGCTTCGGCGATGGCGGCATGGTCACCACCGACTCGGACGCCATCGCTGAAAAGGTGCGCATGCTGCGCAACCACGGCAGCAAGGTGCGCTACTACCATGACATCATCGGCTACAACAGCCGGCTGGATGAGATGCAGGCGGTCATCCTGCGCGCCAAGCTGCCGCACATCGACAGCTACAACCGCGAGCGGCGCCGCGTGGCGCACCGCTACAACGCGAACCTTGCCGATCTGCCGGTGGTCACCCCCCATGAAGACGGGATCGGCACCCACGTCTTCCACCAGTACACCCTGCTCACCGAGCGCCGCGAGGCCATCCAGCAGGCCCTGCAGGCGGAAGGCATCGCCAGCGCCATCTACTACCCCATCCCCCTCCACCAGCAGAACGTGTTCAAGGCGGACTACCCTGGCCTGAGTCTGCCGGTGGCGGAAGACGTCGCCCGCCGCTGCCTGAGCCTGCCGATCTACCCGGAGCTGCCAGATGCCAGCATCGACCGCATCTGCGCCGTCATCCGCCGCGCACTTGGCTGACGCGCGCTCCCCGGTGGTGATGTTCTCCGCCGGGGAGGCCTCCGGCGACAAGCACGCTGCCGCTGTGTTCCGCGCCATGCGGGAGCGGATGCCGAACCTTCGCGCCATCGGCATGGGTGGAGCGGCCATGCGCGAGGCGGGCGTGGAGCTGATCGTCGATTCTTCCGGCCTCGGCGTGGTCGGGCTGGGCGAAGTCCTCCGCCACTACGGCGCCCTCCGGCGGGCGCTGACCACCATGCAGCAGGCGGCGTGCGAGCAGCGTCCCGACCTGCTCATCTGCGTGGACTACAAGGAGTTCAACCTCAAGCTTGCCCGCCATGCCAAGGCCTGCGGCATCAAGGTGCTCTTCTACGTCAGCCCGCAGGTCTGGGCCTGGCGGCCCGGACGGGTGAAAAAGTACGGCGCGGCCATCGACATGATGGCGGTGATCTTTCCCTTCGAAACCGCCTTCTACGAGGCCGAGAACATCCCGGTGAGCTACGTCGGCCACCCTCTGGCCGGCAGGGTGCATGCCAGCGCCCCGCGCGAGGTTCTCATGCGGGAATTCGGCCTATCTCCCGGACACCCCGTGGTGGGCCTTCTGCCTGGCAGCCGCAAGGCCGAAGTCGAACGCCTCCTGCCCGTCATGCTGGAGAGCGCCGCGAAGCTTGCTGCCGACCGGTCAGACATACAATTCATTCTGCCGCGTGCCGCCAGTATCCCGGAGGACATCCTCCGTCCCCACCTGGACTCGGCCCACGTGACGGTCAAAGTCGTTCCTGAGCGCAGCTACGACGTGTTGGCCTGCTGTGATGCGGCCATGGTCGCCTCCGGCACCGCCACCCTGGAGGTCGCGCTGATGCAGGTGCCCATGGCCATCCTCTACAAGGTCAGTCCCCTCACCTATGCCCTGCTCAAGCCCCTGATCCGCATCCCGGATATTGGTCTTGCCAATATCGTCGCCGGACGGCGGATCGTGCCCGAGTTCGTGCAGGGCGCGGCCAAGCCTTCCGCCGTCGCCGATGAGATCGAGCGCATGCTGGCGGATGCCGACTACGCCGAGCAGATGCGCAAGGATTTGGCCGAAGTCAAAGCGAAACTCGGCCCCGGCGGCGGGGTGGAGCGCATGGCAGAGCTGGCGCTTGAAATGCTCATCAGGCGTTGATGCCTCCTGGTGCCGCTAAAACTCGCGGCGATACCCTGCTCCCCAAGAAGCCTCATCGCGTGGACTTCACCCTCTCCCCATCCCCCCCTCAAGGGGGAGGGGCGTGGATGATGCCCCGAATTTGGCACCCAACCGGAATATGGCGCGTCCCCTCCCCCCCTCGGGGGGGAGGGTTAGGGAGAGGGGGAGACAGCTGGATCAAGCCGCGAAGGGCATCAGCCCCCCGCCCCGCTCATCCCAGCCTGAATGCCCCCCTGGGCCAGGGCCGCGGGGTCGAGCAGGCGGCGCAAGGTCTCTTCGTCGAGGTCGGTCTCTTCCCGTGCGACTTCAAGCAGGGTGCGCCCTTCGGCATAAGCGCGCTTGGCAATCGCCGCGCCCTTCTCATAGCCGATGATCGGGTTGAGGGCGGTGACCAGGATAGGATTGCGCGCCAGCGCCGCCTCAAGCTGCGGGCGGTTGAGCTCCATGCCGGCGATGGCCTTGTCCGCCAAGGCGCGGCAGGCGTTGCTCATAAGCTGGATCGAATCGAGCAGGCTGTCGGCGATCAGCGGCAGCATGACGTTGAGCTGGAAGTTGCCGCTCGCGCCGGCGATGCCGATGGCGGTGTCGTGCCCCATGACCCGCGCGCAGGCCATCATGATCGCCTCGGGGATCACGGGGTTGACCTTGCCGGGCATGATGGAGCTGCCGGGCTGCAAGGCGGGCAGGCGGATCTCGGCAAGGCCCGCGAGCGGGCCGGAGTTCATCCAGCGCAGGTCATTGGCGATCTTCATCAGCGCCACGGCCAGGGCGCGCAGCTGGCCGCTGGCCTCGACCGCCGTATCCTGGCTGGCCAGACCCATGAACAGGTTGTCCATGGGCTTAAACTCGATGCCAGTCAGACGGGCGAGCTCGGCCGCAACGCGAGGGCCGAAGTCCTCGGGGGTGTTGATCCCGGTGCCCACCGCGGTGCCGCCCTGCGGCAGGGTACGCAGGCGGGTAAGGGTATCCCGCAGGCGCGCTTCGGCTGCGGCAAGCTGGGCGGCCCAGCCGGAGAGTTCCTGCCCCAGGGTGATGGGCATGGCGTCCATCAGGTGGGTGCGGCCGGTCTTGACTACGTCCTGCCACGCCGCGCCCCGGCGCTCAATGACCTCACGCAGGTGGGCAATGGCCGGCAGCAGGCGTTCCTGAATCTCCAGCACGGCCGAAACATGGATCGCGGTGGGGATCACGTCATTGGAGCTCTGCCCCATGTTGACGTGGTCGTTCGGGTGCACGGGGTGCTCGCTGGTGGAGGCGAGGCGGGCAATGACCTCGTTGGCGTTCATATTGCTGGAGGTGCCGGAACCGGTCTGAAAGACCTCGACCGGGAACTGCTCGTCGAACTGACCGTCCGCCACCTGCAGCGCGGCACGCTGGATGGACTCCGCACGGGCCGGGTCGAGCAGGCCAAGCTCAGCATTGGCCTGCGCGCAGGCCGCCTTGATCAGGCCGAGGGCTCGGAGGAAGGGGCGAGGCATAGGCCGCCCGCCGATATGGAAGTTGTCCACCGCGCGCTGGGTCTGCGCGCCCCACAGGGCATCGGCGGGCACCTTCAGCTCGCCCATGCTGTCTTTTTCGATGCGGAAGTTGGCCATGAGTCTGGATCTCTGGGGGATTCACAAAACCAAGGTTTGCTGGACAGGTAGCCCCCCTCTCCCTCAGGGAGAGAGGCCGGGGGTGAGGGAAAACCCCTTCAGTTCGAGCCTGGTGGGTAGATCAATCTCATACCTCCGGTTTGAAGGCGCTTTGATCGACCGCTGAAGGTTTTATTTCGCCCGCTTCAAAGGTCTGAACTCCGTAAGCCCTGCTTGCGAAGGCGGGCGAGCCCCTTTTCTTGCTCGTCTTCGATGCGGGGCGAAAAGAAGGACG
>NZ_JBAJEY010000010.1:0-15294 GCF_039822285.1 Thiofaba sp. EF100
ATGGTGCCCACGTTCACGTGCGGCTTCTTACGTTCGAATTTTTCCTTAGCCATGACTTATGGACCTCTGAATACTTGAAATTAACCTTTCACGCTCTTGATCACCGCCTCGGTGACGTTGCGCGGCGCCTCGGAGTACTTGGCGAACTCCATGGAATAGCTCGCGCGGCCCTGGGTCGCGGAGCGCAGGTCGGTGGCGTAGCCGAACATCTCGGACAGCGGGACCTCGGCGCGGATCTTCTTGATGCCACCGAACTCGTCATCCATGCCCTGGACCATGCCGCGACGACGGTTGATGTCGCCGATGACGTCGCCCATGTAGTCCTCGGGGGTCTCGACCTCGACCTTCATGATCGGCTCGAGCAGGACCGGGTTCGCCTTGGCGGCACCTTCCTTGACACCCATCGAGCCGGCGATCTTGAACGCCATCTCGTTGGAGTCCACATCGTGGTAGGAGCCATCGAACAGGGTCACCTTGACGTCCACCATCGGGAAGCCAGCAATAACACCGTTCTGCAGGGCCTCCTGCACACCCTTGTCGACCGCCGGGATGTATTCCTTCGGCACCACACCACCGACGATGGCGTTGACGAACTCGTACCCTTTGCCTTCCTCGTTCGGCTCGATGCGCAGCCAGACGTGACCATACTGACCACGACCACCGGACTGGCGAACGAACTTGCCTTCCTGCTCGACGCTGCCGCGAATGGTTTCGCGGTAAGCCACCTGCGGCTTGCCGGTGTTCGCCTCGACCTTGAACTCGCGCTTCATGCGGTCGACGATGATCTCAAGGTGCAGCTCACCCATGCCGGAGATGATGGTCTGACCGGACTCCTCGTCGGTATGGACGCGGAAGGAGGGGTCCTCGGCCGCGAGCTTGGACAGGGCGATGCCCATCTTCTCCTGGTCGCCCTTGGTCTTGGGCTCCACGGCGATGGAGATCACCGGCTCCGGGAACTCCATGCGCTCGAGGATGATGATGTTGTTCGGGTCGCACAGGGTGTCACCGGTGGTGACATTCTTCAGACCCACGGCGGCGGCGATGTCACCAGCACGGACTTCCTTGATCTCCTCGCGGGTGTTGGCGTGCATCTGCACGAGACGGCCGATGCGCTCGCGGGACTGCTTGACCGAGTTGTAGACGGCATCACCCGCGCTCACCACGCCGGAATAGACGCGAATGAAGGTCAGGGTGCCGACGAACGGGTCGGTCATGATCTTGAACGCCAGAGCGGAGAACGGCTCATCGTCGCCAGAATGACGCTCAGCCGGTTCGCCGTTCTCGAGCTCGCCCTTGATCGCGGGGACGTCGGTCGGCCCCGGCAGGAACTCGATCACGCCATCCAGCATGCGCTGAACACCCTTGTTCTTGAAGGCGGAACCGCAGAAGGCCGGGATGATCTCGTTGTTCAGGGTGCGCGCACGCAGGCCAGCCTTGATCTCGTCATCCGACAGCTCGCCGGACTCGAGATACTTCTCCATCATTTCCTCGCTGGCCTCGGCCGCAGCCTCGACCATCTTCTCGCGATACTCCTGACACTGGGCAAGCATGTCCGCCGGAATGTCGCGGACATCATAGGTCATGCCCTTGTCGGCCTCGTTCCAGTAGATGGCCTTCATGCGGATCAGGTCGACGACGCCCTCGAAGTTGTCTTCGGCACCGATCGGCAGGACCACCGGCACCGGGTTGCCCCCCAGGCGCTGCTTGAGCTGATCCATGACGCGCAGGAAGTTGGCACCGGAGCGGTCCATCTTGTTCACGAAGGCGAGGCGCGGAACACGGTACTTGTTGGCCTGACGCCACACCGTCTCGGACTGGGGCTGCACACCACCCACCGCGCACAACACGAACACCGCACCGTCGAGCACACGCAGGGAACGCTCCACCTCGATGGTGAAGTCGACGTGCCCCGGGGTGTCGATGATGTTGAAGCGGTGCTGCTCGAACTGGCGGTCCATCCCGCTCCAGAAGGCCGTGGTGGCCGCGGAGGTGATGGTGATGCCGCGCTCCTGCTCCTGCTCCATCCAGTCCATGGTGGCCGCGCCCTCGTGGACCTCACCGATCTTGTGAGACACACCGGTGTAATAGAGGATGCGCTCGGAGGTGGTTGTTTTGCCGGCATCGATGTGAGCCATGATGCCGAAATTGCGGTACCGCTCGAGCGGTGTCGTACGTGCCACGGATCAGTCCTCGTGCCTTACCAACGGAAATGAGCGAAGGCCTTGTTGGCCTCGGCCATGCGGTGCGTGTCCTCACGCTTCTTCACCGCAGAACCGCGGTTCTCGGCAGCGTCCATGAGCTCACCCGCCAGACGGTTCTTCATGTCTTTCTCGCCACGCTTGCGCGCCGCGTCGATGATCCAGCGCATGGCCAGGGAGGTGCGACGGGACGGACGAACCTCGACCGGCACCTGGTAGGTGGCACCACCCACGCGACGGGACTTGACCTCGACGGCCGGAGCCACGTTATCGAGGGCGCGCTCGAGCAGCTCGACGGCATCACCCTTGCCCTTGGCGGTGATGGTGTCGATGGCACCATACATGATGCTCTCGGCGACAGACTTCTTGCCGTCGAGCATGATCATGTTCATGAACTTGGTGATCGTGGTGTTCTTGAATTTCGGATCCGGCAGAACCTGACGAACCGGCACTTCACGTCTTCTTGGCATGACTGACTACCTAAAACCCTAATTAACCCTTCGGACGCTTGGCGCCGTACTTGGAACGGCCCTGGCGACGCTTGGCCACACCCTGGCAGTCCAGCGAACCGCGCACGATGTGATAGCGCACACCCGGAAGGTCCTTCACACGACCGCCGCGGATGAGAACTACGGAGTGTTCCTGAAGGTTGTGACCTTCACCACCGATGTAACCGATGACCTCGTAGCCATTGGTCAGGCGCACCTTGGCGACCTTACGCAGCGCAGAGTTCGGCTTCTTCGGGGTGGTGGTGTAAACACGCGTGCACACACCGCGACGCTGAGGGCAATTCTGCAGCGCAGGCACATTGGACTTCTCGCTCACCCGCGTGCGGGGCTTGCGCACCAGCTGGTTGACTGTTGCCATCTAAAAATTTCTCCAACAGCAAATGGGTTCAAGCGGGGCGATAACAAGGCCAGAGCACCGCATTGAAAGGGGCCGGATTCTAGAGATCAAGCCCACGACTGTCAATGGCCGCTTAACGCCCCCGTCGGTTTTCATTCCTCTTCCGGGTCGCTCGCGACCACGGTCTCGACCGGGGCATCGCTGCCCAGATCGACGAGTCCAAGGGCTTCCCTCATCTGACGACGACGCTCATCGCGCCGGCTCTGATGGTAGGCAAGCCCGGAGCCGGCCGGAATGAGGCGGCCGACGATGACGTTTTCTTTCAGACCACGGAGTTCGTCCACCGCACCACGCACCGCCGCATCGGTCAGCACGCGGGTGGTCTCCTGGAAGGAGGCCGCGGACACGAACGACTCGGTCACCAGCGAGGCCTTGGTGATGCCAAGCAGCACGGGCTGATACTGGGCGGGCATCTTGCCCTTCTCGACCAGGTTGCGGTTCTCCTCGAGGATACGGGCCTTGTCGACCTGATCGCCAACGATGTAGCCGGAATCCCCGGACTCGGTGATCTCGACCTTGCGCAGCATCTGGCGAATGATCACCTCGATGTGCTTGTCGTTGATCTTCACGCCCTGCAGGCGGTAGACGTCCTGCACCTCCTTGGTGAGGTAGGAGGCCATCTCCTCGATGCCACGCAGGCGCAGGATGTCATGCGGGGAGAGCTCACCATCGACGATCACCTCGCCACGGCTGACATACTCGCCCTCGAACACGTTGACCTGACGCCACTTCGGGATCAGCTCCTCGTGGGTATCGCCATTCTCGGCGGTGATCACCACGCGCTGCTTGCCCTTGGTCTCCTTGCCGAAGCTGATGGTGCCGGAGATCTCGGCCAGGATGGCGGGATCCTTCGGCTTGCGGGCCTCGAACAGGTCGGCCACGCGGGGCAGACCACCGGTGATGTCGCGGGTCTTCGAGCTCTCCTGCGGGATACGCGCCACGAAGTCACCCACCTCCACGCGGTCGCCGTCGTTGAGGTTGACGATCGCGCGTCCCGGCAGGAAGTAGTTCGCCGGCAGGTCGGTGCCCGCGAGCTTGAGGTCGTTGCCCTGTTCGTCCACCAGCTTGACCAGCGGACGCAGATCCTTGGCCGCACCGGCGCGCTGCTTCGGATCGGTGATCTCCTTGGAGGAGAGGCCAGTGATCTCGTCCACCTGCGAGTTGACGGTCACGCCCTCGACGAAGTCGATGAAGCGTACGTAACCGGCCACCTCGGTGACGATCGGGTGGGTGTGCGGGTCCCAGACCGCCATGGTGGTGCCGGCCGGGGCGTGATCCCCTTCCTTGACGCGGATGACCGCACCGTAGGGGATCTTGTAGCGCTCGCGCTCGCGGCCGTGATCATCGACCACGCCGATCTCGCCCGAACGCGACACGGCCACCAGGAAGCCGTCGCGGTTGGTGACGGTCTTGAGGTTGTGGAAGCGCGCGCTGCCCGCGGTCTTGTTCTCCACGCTGCTGGCCGCCGCGGAACGGGAGGCCGCGCCACCGATGTGGAAGGTGCGCATGGTCAGCTGGGTGCCCGGTTCACCGATGGACTGGGCCGCCATGACGCCCACCGCCTCACCGACGTTGACCTGATGACCGCGCGCGAGGTCGCGACCATAGCACTTGGAGCACACGCCCCAGCGCGATTCGCAGCTGATCGGAGAGCGCACCCAGACCTCGTCCACGCCCGCCTCCTCGATCTGGCGCACCTTGGCCTCGTCGATCAGGGTCCCAGCTGGGATCAGGGTGGTGTTGGTGCCCGGCACCAGCACATCCTTGGAGGTCACCCGGCCAAGGATGCGCTCACCCAGACCCTCGACCACGTCGCCGCCTTCGATCACCGGGGTCATGCGCAGGCCATCGCTGGTGGTGCCGCAGTCGTCGATGGTGATGACCATGTCCTGCGCCACATCGACCAGACGGCGGGTCAGGTAACCGGAGTTCGCGGTCTTCAGCGCGGTGTCGGCCAGGCCCTTGCGCGCGCCGTGGGTGGAGATGAAGTACTGAATGACGTTCAGGCCTTCACGGAAGTTCGCGGTGATCGGCGTCTCGATAATGGAGCCGTCCGGCTTGGCCATCAGGCCGCGCATGCCCGCGAGCTGACGGATCTGAGCCACGGAACCCCGCGCGCCGGAGTCCGCCATCATGTAGATGGCGTTGAACGAGTTCTGCTTGACCTCGTTGCCGTTGGCGTCGATCACGGTCTCGGTGGACAGGCCGTCCATCATCGCCTTGGTGATCTGATCGTTGGCGCGCGACCAGATGTCGACCACCTTGTTGTAGCGCTCACCGGAGGTCACAAGACCACTGTTGAACTGTTCCTGGATCTCCTTCACCTCGAGCTCGGCCTTGGCCAGGATGGCGGCCTTGGCCTCGGGCACGCGCATGTCGTCGGAGCAGATGGAGATGCCGGCGCGGGCCGCGAAGCGGAAGCCGGTGTACATCATCTGGTCGGCGAAGATGACCGTCTCCTTCAGACCAAGGTGGCGGTAGACGTAGTTCAAAAGGCCCGAGATGGCCTTCTTGCCCATGTCGCGGTTGACCAGCTCGAACGGCACACCGGCCGGTACCACGCGGTACAGCAGCGCGCGGCCGACCGTGGTGTCGATCAGCGAGCGGTGCGGCTCAAGCGTGCCGGCCTCGTTGCGGCGATGCTCGGTGATGCGGACCTTGACCCGGGTGCCGAGCTCCACCTGCTCGGTGTCGTAGGCGCGCTGGACCTCGTCGAGGTCGGCCAGCACCAGACCCTCGCCCTTGCCGTTCACCTTGGCACGGGTCATGTAGTAGATGCCAAGCACGATGTCCTGCGACGGCACGATGATCGGATCACCGTTGGCCGGGGAGAGGACGTTGTTGGTCGACATCATCAGCGCGCGGGCCTCGATCTGGGCCTCGAGCGAGAGCGGCACGTGGACCGCCATCTGGTCGCCGTCGAAGTCGGCGTTGAACGCGGAGCAGACCAGCGGGTGCAGCTGGATCGCCTTGCCCTCGATCAGCACCGGCTCAAAGGCCTGGATGCCCAAGCGGTGCAGGGTCGGCGCACGGTTCAGCAGCACCGGGTGCTCGCGGATGACCTCGTCGAGGACGTCCCAGACCTCCGGCCCTTCACGCTCGACCAGCTTCTTGGCCGCCTTGATGGTGGTGGCGAGCCCACGGCGGACGAGCTTGGAGAAGATGAACGGCTTGAACAGCTCAAGCGCCATCTTCTTCGGCAGGCCGCACTGGTGCAGGCGCAGGGTCGGACCAACCACGATCACGGAGCGGCCGGAGTAGTCGACGCGCTTGCCGAGCAGGTTCTGGCGGAAGCGGCCCTGCTTGCCCTTGATCATGTCAGCGAGCGACTTGAGCGGGCGCTTGTTGGTGCCAGTGATGGCGCGGCCGCGGCGGCCGTTGTCCAGCAGCGCATCCACCGACTCCTGCAGCATGCGCTTCTCGTTGCGCACGATGATGTCGGGCGCGTTCAGCTCCAGCAGGCGCTTGAGGCGGTTGTTGCGGTTGATGACGCGGCGGTACAGGTCGTTCAGGTCGGAGGTGGCGAAGCGGCCGCCGTCCAGCGGCACCAGCGGACGCAGGTCCGGCGGCAGCACCGGCAGCACGGTCAGGATCAGCCACTCCGGCTTGTTGCCGGACTCGAGGAAGGACTCGATCAGCTTCAGGCGCTTGGAGATGCGCTTGATCTTGGTCTCCGAGCCGGTCTCGGCCAGCTCCTCGCGCATCTTGCGGGCCTCCTCCTCAAGATTCATCTTGCTGAGGATGTCGTGCAGCGCCTCGGCGCCCATGCGGGCCTCGAACTCGTCGCCATACTGCTCGATGGCGTCGAGGTACTCCTCATCGTTCAGCAGCTGCCCTTTCTGCAGCGGGGTCAGTCCCGGCTCGGTGACGATGAAGGCCTCGAAGTAGAGCACGCGCTCGATGTCGCGCAGGGTCATGTCCAGCATCAGGCCGATGCGGGACGGCAGGGACTTGAGGAACCAGATGTGCGCGCAGGGCGCGGCCAGTTCGATGTGGCCCATGCGCTCGCGGCGCACCTTGGATAGGGTGACCTCCACCCCGCACTTCTCGCACACCACGCCGCGGTGCTTGAGGCGCTTGTACTTGCCGCACAGGCACTCGTAGTCCTTCACCGGGCCGAAGATCTTGGCGCAGAACAGGCCGTCGCGCTCCGGCTTGAAGGTGCGGTAGTTGATGGTCTCGGGCTTCTTGACCTCACCATACGACCAGGAGCGGATCATGTCCGGCGAGGCGAGCGAGATGCGGATGAAGTCGAATTCTTCTTCCGCCGCCTGGGGCTTCATCAGGTTGAGCAGTTCTTTCATGGCGAATCTCTCAAAAATGCAGCGAGGGACGGTGCGTCATGCGCGCACCGCCCAGGCGGGGTCGATCAGTCTTCCTGCTCGAGCTCGATATTGATGCCGAGCGAGCGGATCTCACGCAGGAGCACGTTGAAGGACTCCGGCATGCTGGCCTCCATCTGGTGGTTGCCGTCGACGATGTTCTTGTACATCTTGTTGCGGCCGTTCACGTCGTCCGACTTGACGGTCAGCATCTCCTGCAGGGTGTAGGCGGCGCCGTAGGCCTCCAGGGCCCAGACCTCCATCTCCCCGAAGCGCTGGCCACCGAACTGGGCCTTACCACCCAGCGGCTGCTGGGTGACCAGGCTGTACGGACCGGTGGAACGGGCGTGCATCTTGTCGTCGACCAGGTGGTTGAGCTTGAGCATGTACATGTAGCCCACCGTGGTCGGACGATCGAAGCGCTGGCCGGTACGGCCATCGTACAAATACATCTGGCCGCTCTCGGGCAGGTCGGCCAGGCGCAGCATGTGCTTGATCTCGGACTCGTGCGCCCCCTCGAACACCGGCGTCGCCATCGGCACACCCTTGCTGAGGTTCTTGGCCATGGCGATCAGCTCGTCGTCGGTGAGGCTGTCGAGGTCGACCTCCTTCACCCCGCGATGGTTGTAGACCTGGTCGAGGAAAGCGCGCAGCTCGGTCAGCTGCTTCTCACGCTCGAGCTCGAGCATGGCCTGGATCTTGTGCCCAAGCCCGCGTGCGGCGAGGCCGAGGTGGACCTCGAGGATCTGGCCGATGTTCATCCGCGACGGTACACCCAGCGGGTTGAGGCAGATGTCGATCGGCGTGCCGTTCTCCATGTACGGCATATCCTCCTCGGGCACGATCATGGAGACCACACCCTTGTTCCCGTGGCGGCCGGCCATCTTGTCACCCGGCTGGATGCGGCGCTTGACTGCCACATACACCTTGACCATCTTCAGCACGCCCGGCGCCAGGTCATCGCCCTGCTGGATCTTCGCCTTCTTGTCGGCGAACAGGCGCTCGGCCTCGGCGCGCTGCTCCTCGAGCTGGGCCTTGTAGGCCTCGAGCTCCGCCGCCGCCCCGTCATCCGCCAGGCGGATGTCGAACCACTGCTCGCGCTTGATCTTGGCCAGCGCGGCGGCGGTGATCTTCTTGCCGCCCTCAAGGCCCATGCCGCCATCGGCGACCTGGCCGACCAGCAGGTTCTCGACACGCTGGAAGATGTCATCCTCGATGATGCGCATGCGGTCCTTGATGTTCTTGCGCACCGCATCGAGGTCGGCCTCCTCGATGGCCTTGGCGCGCGCGTCCTTCTCCACCCCATCGCGGGTGAACACGCGCACGTCGATCACGGTGCCCTCCATCCCCGGCGGCACGCGCAGCGAGGTGTCCTTCACATCACTCGCCTTCTCGCCGAAGATCGCGCGCAGGAGCTTCTCCTCCGGGGTCAGCTGGGTCTCGCCCTTGGGCGTGACCTTGCCCACCAGGATGTCGCCCGGACGCACCTCGGCGCCGACGAACACCACCCCGGACTCGTCCAGCTTGTTGAGCAGGCCTTCGGAGACGTTCGGGATGTCGGCGCTGATCTCCTCGGGACCGAGCTTGGTATCCCGCGCCACGCAGGAGAGCTCCTCGATGTGGATCGAGGTGAAGCGGTCTTCCTTCAGCACGCGCTCGGAGAGGAGGATGGAGTCCTCGAAGTTGTAGCCGTTCCAGGGCATGAAGGCGACCAGCATGTTCTGGCCGAGCGCCAGCTCGCCGAGGTCGACCGAGGCGCCGTCGGCCAGCACGTCGCCCTTGGCGATGACATCGCCGTCATGGACGATCGGGCGCTGGTTGATGCAGGTGTTCTGGTTGGAACGGGTGTACTTGGTCAGGTTGTAGATGTCGACGCCGATCTCCCCGGCCTCGGTCTCGTCATCGTTGACGCGCACCACGATACGGGTGGCATCGACGCGCTCGACCACCCCACCGCGGCGGGCGACCACCGAGGCGCCGGAATCGACCGCCACCACGCGCTCCATCCCGGTGCCGACCAACGGCTTGTCGGCGCGCAGGCAGGGTACGGCCTGGCGCTGCATGTTGGCGCCCATCAGCGCGCGGTTGGCGTCGTCGTGCTCGAGGAACGGGATGAGCGAGGCAGCCACGGACACCACCTGCTTCGGCGAGATGTCCATGTAGTGCACCTGGCCGGGGTTGGCCAGGGTGAACTCGCCGGCCTGACGGCAGGCCACCAGCTCGTCGGTCAGGTTACCCTGCTCGTCCAGGCGGGCGTTCGCCTGGGCGATGATGTACTGGCCTTCCTCGATGGCGGAGAGGTAGTCGACCTGGTCGGTGACCTTGCCATCGACCACCCGGCGATACGGGGTTTCCAGGAAGCCGTAGTGATTGGTGCGGGCGTAGACCGCCATCGAGTTGATCAGGCCGATGTTCGGGCCTTCCGGGGTCTCGATCGGGCACACGCGGCCGTAGTGGGTCGGGTGCACGTCGCGCACCTCGAAGCCGGCGCGCTCGCGGGTCAGGCCGCCGGGGCCGAGGGCGGAGACACGGCGCTTGTGGGTCACCTCGGAGAGCGGGTTGTTCTGGTCCATGAACTGGGAGAGCTGGCTGGAGCCGAAGAACTCCTTGATCGCGGCCGCCACCGGCTTGGCATTGATCAGCTCCTGCGGCATCAGGCCTTCGCTCTCGGCCAAGGACAGGCGCTCCTTGACCGCGCGCTCGACGCGCACGAGGCCGATGCGGAACACGTTCTCGGCCATCTCACCCACGGAACGGATACGGCGGTTGCCGAGGTGGTCGATGTCGTCCACCTGACCGTTGCCGTTGCGGATGTCGATCAGCACCTTGATCACGTCCAGGATGTCTTCCTTGGACAAGGTGCCCGGACCGGTGATCTCCTCACGGCCCACACGGCGGTTGAACTTCATCCGGCCGACGGCGGAGAGGTCGTAGCGATCCTCGGAGAAGAACAGACCCTGGAACAGCGCCTCGGCGGACTCCTTGGTGGGCGGCTCGCCCGGGCGCATCATGCGGTAGATCTCCACCAGGGCCTCGAGCGGGCTGGTGGTCGTGTCCGCGCGCAGGGTGCTGGAGATGAACGGACCGCGGTCGACCTCGTTGAAATAGATGGTACGAACCTCACGGATGCCAGCGTCGTTCATCGCCGCGATCAGGTCGGCGGTGACGATGTCGTTGGCGCTGGCGAGGAGCTCACCGGTGCGCTGGTCGATGACGTTGTGGGCCAGGGTCTGGCCGATGAGGTACTCGATCGGTGCGACCTGGGCGCCGACACCGGCCTTCTTCATGTCGCGCAGATGCTTGGCGGTGATGCGGCGTCCCGCCTCGACGATCACGTTGCCGTCCTTGTCACGGATGTCGAACGGCGCGTTCTCACCCTTCAGGCGGTCGATCACGAGATCGACCTTGACCTCGCTGGCCGAGAGCAGGGTGTAGGTGGTGGTATCGAAGAAGGTGGCGAGGATCTCCTCGTTGTCCATCCCGATCGCACGCAGCAGGATGGTCACCGGCAGTTTGCGGCGACGGTCGATGCGCGCGTACAGGAGATCCTTCGGGTCAAACTCGAAATCCAGCCAGGAACCGCGGTAGGGGATGATGCGCGCGGAGAACAGGATCTTGCCGGAGGAGTGGGTCTTGCCCTTGTCGGAGTCGAAGAACACCCCCGGGGAGCGGTGCAGCTGGGACACCACGACCCGCTCGGTGCCATTGATGACGAAGGTGCCGGTCTCGGTCATGAGCGGCAGCTCGCCCATGTACACCTCCTGCTCGCGCACGTCCTTGACCACCTGGCTGCCCGCAGGGGCCTCCTTGTCGTAGATCACCAGACGCATCTTGACGCGCAGCGGGGCGGCATAGGTCAGGCCACGGATCTGGCATTCCTTGACATCGAAGGGCGGCTCGCCGAGGCGATAGCTGACGTATTCGAGCGCCGCGTTGCCCGAGTAGCTTACGATCGGGAACACCGAGCTGAGCGAGGCATGCAGGCCCATCGGGTCACGGCCCTGCGGGTTTTCAAGCTGCAGAAAGCCACGGTAGGAATCGACCTGGGTGGCCAGCAGATTCGGCACCGCAAGGATGGACTTGCGCTTGCTGAAATCCTTGCGGATCCGCTTCTTCTCGGTGATGGAGTACGTCATCGGATTTCCTCTGAGGAAACAGTATTTACTGACGCGGAGCGTCATCTAGAACCACAGTAGACTGTCGACATGTCTCACCACCGCGCGGTGCCTGGGACATCGCAACAGGCCACTGGAAGCCCATCAAGCGGAAAAAGGCCGGCGGCCATCGCCGCCAGCCGGATACCCGTGTTTCGCAAGGCGAAAGCGGGATCGATTACTTGAGCTCGACCTTGGCACCGGCCTCTTCGAGCTTCTTCTTCATGGCCTCGGCATCGGCCTTGGCAACACCTTCCTTCACGGTGGAGGGGGCGCCTTCAACCAGGTCCTTGGCCTCTTTCAGGCCCAGGCCGGTGATTTCGCGCACGGCCTTGATCACGTTGACCTTGTTGTCGCCGAAGCTGGTCATGACCACGTCGAACTCAGTCTTCTCTTCAGCGGCCGGAGCGGCAGCGCCTGCAGCCGGAGCGGCGGCAACGGCGACCGCGGCAGCGGCGGATACGCCGAACTTCTCTTCCATCGCGGAGATCAGATCAACGATCTCCAGGACGGTCATGTTGGAGATAGCCTCCAGAATGTCTTCTTTGTTGATTGCCATGGTTGTGTACCTAAAAGCGAAAGGATTGTTAAAAAGCCGTAAGTCTTACGCCGCTTGCTTCTGATCGCGGATGGCGGCAACGGTGCGGACCAGCTTGCCCGGAACCTCGTTGAGGGTACGGACGAACTTGGCAACCGGGGCCTGCATGACAGACATGAGCATGCTGATGGCCTGGTCGCGGGTCGGCAGGTTGGCCACGCGATCGATCTCGGATGCAGCGATGAGCTGGCCACTGAGGGCGACGAGCTTCACTTTCAGCTTGTCGTTCTCCTTGGCCGCATCGCGCATCAGGCGTGCTGCAGCACCCGGATCCTCCATCGAGAACGCGAGCACGAGGGGACCTACCATCCCGTCGGCCATGCACTCGAATTCGGTACCGCGCACCGCGATGCGGGCGAGCGTGTTCTTCACCACGCGCAGGTAAACACCCTCTTTACGGGCCTTCACGCGCAGCGCGGTCAGTTGCTCGACCGTCATGCCACGATATTCCGCCGCAACGGCGGAATAAGCTTTGGCGGCGACTTCGGCTACTTCAGCGACGACAGCCTGTTTCTGATCGAACGTCAGTGCCATTGAAATAACCTCGGATCGCATGCCCCAAGGGACATGCATCGCCTCGAACCGGGACGCCACCAGAGACTGGATGGCATCCCGCCCTTACGGTGTCACACCAGGCAGAAATTCCTGGGCCTCACCGTCTGCGCAGGCAGGATTAAGCACTCGGAGACCTCATGCACCTGCGGTCTTGGACGCAACCGGGTAGCCCCGGCAGCCCAAACGGTGCGGAGCGGCATTCCCCGCCCCGCGGCGCATCAGCCCGCCAGGCTGGCCTGATCCACCATCAGGCCCGGGCCCATGGTGGTGGAAACGGTGATGCGCTTCATGTAGATACCCTTGGCCGCGGAAGGCTTGGCCTTGTTCAGGTCCGCGATCAGGGCGTTCAGGTTCTCGAGCAGGGCCTCCTCATCGAAGCTGACCTTGCCGATGGTGCAATGGATGATACCGGCCTTGTCGGTACGGTAACGCACCTGACCGGCCTTGGCGTTGCGCACGGCGGCAGCCGGATCCATCGACACGGTACCCACCTTCGGGTTCGGCATCAGGCCACGGGGACCGAGGATCTGACCGAGCTGACCGACGATACGCATGGCATCCGGCGTGGCGATGACCACGTCGAAATCCATGTTGCCCGCCTTGATGGACTCCGCGAGATCCTCGAAACCGACGATCTCGGCGCCAGCGGCCTTGGCCGCCTCGGCGTTGGCGCCCTGGGCGAACACCGCCACGCGCACACTCTTGCCGGTGCCGCGCGGCAGCACGGTGGAACCACGCACGACCTGGTCGGAGCGACGCGGATCAACGCCCAGATTGACGGCCACATCCACGGACTCGACGAACTTGGAGGTCGCCAGTTCCTTCAGCAGGCTGAAGGCCTCCTTGACCGGATAGGCGCGCGCTGCGTCGACCTTTTCACGGATGGCTTTTTGACGCTTGGTGAGCTTGGCCATTACACGCCCTCCACATTCAGACCCATGCTCTTCGCACTGCCAGCGATGGTGCGCACGGCGGCGTCCATGTCAGCGGCAGTGAGGTCCGGCATCTTGGTCTTGGCAATTTCTTCGAGCTGGGCACGGGTGATGGTGCCAACCTTCTTGGTGTTCGGATTGCTCGAACCACTCTGGATACCCACCGCCTTCTTGATCAGCACAGTGGCCGGCGGGGTCTTGGTGATGAAGGTGAAGCTCTTGTCGCTGTACACGGTGATGACCACCGGCAGCGGCAGACCGGGCTCCACGCCCTGAGTGGCGGCATTGAACTCCTTACAGAAGCCCATGATATTGACGCCGTGCTGACCCAGGGCCGGGCCGATCGGGGGACTCGGGTTGGCCTGACCGGCCTTGACCTGCAGCTTGATGTAAGCTTGGACTTTCTTAGCCATGTTTCACTCTCTTTGGGTGCAAACGCCCAACGGGCTCCCCTGTTGACGATCAGACCTTCTCGACCTGACCGAACTCCAGCTCCACCGGGGTGGAGCGTCCAAAAATACTCACAGCGACACGGAGGCGGCTCTTTTCGTAATCGACCTCTTCGACGGTGCCATTGAAATCATTGAACGGCCCCTCACAGATGCGGACCATCTCACCGACCTCGAACAGGACCTTCGGACGCGGCTTCTCGGCCCCTTCGCGCATCCGACTGAGGATGGCCTCCGCCTCCTTGTCGCTGATGGGCGCAGGGCGATCCGGGGTACCGCCAATGAAGCCCAGCACCCGCGGCACGGAACGCACCAGATGCCAGGCCTCGTCATTCATGTCGATCTGCACCAGCACGTAGCCGGGGAAGAACTTGCGCTCGCTCTTGCGACGCACGCCATCGCGCATCTCGACCACTTCTTCGGAAGGCACGAGGATCTCGCCGAAGCGATCCTGCATGCCATCACGCTGAATGCGCTCCTCGAGCGCACGCTTGACCGCATTCTCATACTGAGAAAAGGTCTGGACCACGTACCAGCGCATGGCCATTGACTTAGCCCCCCTGACCCGTGATCAGACGCACCGCCCAGAACAGCAGCGCATCCACGAGCCACAAAAAGATCCCCACGATCAGCACGAGCACCAGGACCGAGAGCGTAACCTGCAGCGTCTCTTGCCGGGTCGGCCACACAACCTTGCGCAGCTCGGTGCGCGCCTCGCGGGAGAAACCAAAAAGACCACGCCCCACCGGAGTCAGCGCCACCAACCCCGCTGCCAGGCCCACAAGACCGAGCAGGGCCAGCACACGCCACACCAGCGCAACATGGTCAAACCAATAGAAACCAACCACCCCGACGAGCAGGACAAGGAGCGCGAGCGCGAGCTTGATATTGTCCAGCGCTGACGCCGACGCTTCAGTCTTTGCGACCATCTGGTACTGCTTTCTATGAAGATGAATCCGGGCACCACCACCGCAAGGGTGGCAGGGCAGGAGGGAATCGAACCCCCAACCTACGGTTTTGGAGACCGTCGCTCTGCCAATTGAGCTACTGCCCTGTATCGTGTGCACTTCAACAGGAAGCCGGGGATCTTAGTCGATCCCCGGCTGAAAGACAAGACTCGAGACGAATTACTCGATGATCTTGGAGACAACGCCGGCGCCGACGGTACGGCCACCTTCGC
>NZ_JBAJEY010000011.1:0-1224 GCF_039822285.1 Thiofaba sp. EF100
GGGTTCTACCCCGATAGCACGGACACTTCAGAGAAGTCCCATAATGGGGGCGAGGAGTGTTTATGACCCAGAGAAAGAAGTACAGCGCCGAGTTCAAGCGTGAAGCGGTTGAGCTGACCCGCCGCTCAGGCGTCAGTTGCCGTCAGGTGGCGCTCGATATCGGCATCAATCCCAACATGCTTTCCCGGTGGGTCCGGGAGGCCGAAGCTGGCAGCGCCAAGGCCTTTTCGGGCTCGGGCAACCCAAGGGATGAGGAAATTGCCCGTCTCAAGCGTGAGCTGGCCCTGATCAAGAAGGAGCGCGATTTTTTAAGAGACGCGGCAACGTACTTTGCGAAGGGATCATCCAGCGGTACGAGGTGATCCGGCGTTGCCGCAATGAGTACCCCGTTCGACTCATGTGTCGCTGCCTGAACGTATCGGCCAGCGGTTTTTACGCATGGGACGGGCGCAAGCCAAGTGCACGTGCATCCGACAATCTTCGCCTGCTTGGCCGCATTCGGCAGATCCATGAGGACAGCCGCGGCGTGATTGGTGCGCCGCGCATGCAGGAGGACCTGCAGGCTGAAGGCGAGACTGCCAGTCTGAACCGCATTGCGCGCTTGATGGCCGCACATGGACTCTATGGCTGGCCGAGGCGCAAGGGGCGCCGATGGACGGGGCACACCAGCACGCGTCCTGCTCATGTCGCGAATCACCTGCAACGTGACTTCAGCGCCCTGGAGCCGGAAACCAAGTGGGTGACCGACATCACGCAGATCAGCACCCAGGAGGGGAAGCTGTTCCTGTGCGTGGTCATCGACCTGTTCAGCAAGTTGGTCGTCGGTTGGTCCATGCATCACCGGCAGGATCGCCACATGGTGATTCGTGCGGTGGAGATGGCCATCTGGCAACGCCGTGGGGGATGGGCAGTTATCCTGCACTCTGATCGCGGCTGCCAGTTCACCAGCGACGACTATCAGCGGTTCCTGGCAAGGCATGCACTGATGTGCAGCATGAGCGCCGTGGGTCACTGTGGGGACAATGCTGCCTGCGAGGGCTTCTTTGGAGTGCTTAAACGGGAGCGGGTCAATCGGACGATCTATCGAACCATGGACGCCGCCCGATCCGATGTTTTTGATTACATCGAGCGATTCCACAACCCTCGGATGCGGCGTAGAGTCGCACAGCAGGATCAGAAATTCTTGAGCCTTTTACAACCGTCCGTGAAAACGGGGTAGAACCC